>NZ_JAJGQG010000025.1:0-73122 GCF_020783795.1 Xanthomonas sp. NCPPB 1067 | reverse complement strand
TCGGCTGGGCGGTGGCGGTCGGCGTGGTACCGGCGGCATTGGCCACGCTGGCCGCCAGCGCGGCGGCAGCGGCGGCCAGCGCGTCGCCACCCGGCACGGCCTGGGCCAGCAGGCTCATGCCGAACCCGCCCAGGCCCGCCGGCGGCCAGGCGGCCTCGGTGGCCGTGGCGGTATCGGCAGCCGCGTCCTTGCCGTCCTGGCCGTCGCCGCTGGCAGTGGCGGTCTTGCCGGTCGTGCTGGCGGTGCGGCTGTCCTTGGCGGCCGGCTCCTTGGCCGACGCCGCGGGCTTGGCATCGCCGTCCTGCGCGCGCGGACGAGCGGTGGCGTCGCCGGTGGCATCGTCGCCGTGGTCGTCGTCGCTGCGCGGCTTGTCGGACTGGCCGGGCTTGGGTGCGGCCTGCTTGGCCGGTACCCGCTCGGGCGCCTGCTGCGGGGTGTTGGCCGGATGCAGCATGCGCGCGAACTGATCCTTGGCCGGGTCCTGCTCGGATGCCGGATCGTGATAGCTGGATTTCTTGCCGGTACCGGCGAGCGCGCCAAGACCGGCAGCGAAGGCGGACAGGGGGTTCATGCGGAGTCTCCTTGGCTGTCTTCGGCACGCGCCAGGCGCACGCGGCGGGCGCCCAGATCGTCCATCTCGCGCTGATCGCGGCGTTCGATCACCTTGTTCTCCTGGGCGCGGTAGCTGGCCGCCAGTTGTTCCAGCACCTGCTTCTCGCGGCTGGCCAGCAGCAGGCGGGTGCGCTCGGATTCGACCCGGGCGCGGTTGTTCTCCACCGTCTGGGCCTGCTGCAGCACGGCGCTGTCGAGCCGGTCCAGGAACGCGCGGCGGTTGCTCAGCGCCACGGCGCTGGTGCCGGCCATCTGGCTGTTGGCGTATTCCTCGGCATAGCGGCGCAGTTCTTCCAGGCGCGACTGGTGCGTATCCAGGGTGCGCTGGCGCTCGGCCAGGTCGCGGGCCACCTTGTCTTCCTGTTCCTGCGCGCGACGCAGCAGGGGGTCGATCCGTTTGGATTGCATCATGGATTAGGTCTCGGGTTCCACCAGCCGCTGCAGCGCGGACAGGCTGTCGATCAGATCGGAGGCTTTGTGCACGTCCTGCCCCAGGAACTCGACGATCTCCGGCCAGCGTGCCAGCGCTTCGTCGGTGGCCGGGTCGCTGCCGCGTTGATAGGCGCCGATGGCGATCAGGTCGCGGTTGGCGGTGTAGGCCGAGAGCAGCCGCTTGAGCTTGCGGATGCGCAGGCGCCAGGTGTCGTCGGCGATGTCCTGCACCACGCGGCTGACCGAGGACTCCAGGTCGATGGCCGGATACAGGCCGCTGTCGGCAACCCGGCGCGAGAGCAGGATGTGGCCGTCCAGGATGGCGCGGGCAGCGTCGGCGATCGGGTCCTGCGGGTCGTCGCCTTCGGTCAGCACGGTGTAGAAAGCGGTGATCGAGCCGCGGCCCTTGGCGCCGTTGCCGGCACGTTCCACCAGCGCCGGCAATTTGGCGAACACCGACGGCGGGTAGCCGCGGGTGGTGGGCGGCTCGCCGACCGACAGGCCGATCTCGCGCTGCGCCTGGGCGAAGCGGGTCAGCGAATCCATCAGCAGCAGCACGTTCAGGCCCTGGTCGCGGAACCACTCGGCGATGGCGGTGGCGCGGTAGGCGCCATGCAGGCGCGCCAGCGGCGGGCGGTCGGCCGGGGCGGCCACGACCACGGCGCGGCGCAGGCCTTCCTCGCCCAGGGTGGTTTCGACGAAATCGCGCACTTCGCGGCCGCGTTCGCCGATCAGCCCGACCACGATCACGTCGGCCGAGGTGAAGCGGGTCATCATGCCCAGCAGCGTCGACTTGCCGACGCCGGAGCCGGCGAACAGGCCCACGCGCTGGCCGCGGCCGATCGGCAGCATGGCGTTGATGGCGCGCACGCCGACGTCCAGCGAGGTGGTGATGGGTTCGCGCGCCAGCGGGTTGATCGACGCGCCAGCCATGCCGATGCTGCCTTCGGCGCGGATCGGGCCCTTGCCGTCCAGCGGTGTGCCGTCGCTGTCGATGACGCGGCCGAGCAGGCCTTCGCCAACTTCCACGCCGCCACGGCGGCGCGAGGGCACCACGCGGGCGTTCGGCAGCAGGCCGTGCAATTCGGCGCTGGGCATCAGATAGGTGCGTTCGCCGGCGAAGCCCACCACTTCGGCATCCACCCAGCCACCGTCGACCTCGACCTTGCAGGTGGCGCCCATCGGCGCTTCGCAGCCGGTGGCTTCCAGGGTCAGGCCGACCGCGCGGCGCAGGATGCCTTCGCGGATCAGGGTGCGGCCGGTGGCCGGGTCCAGGCCCAGGCCGCCCAGGCGGGTGGCCAGGCGCAGATTGCGCGCATCCAGCCAGTCGGCCGGGGTGGCTCCCAACAAGGCACTCACAGGCCTGCTCCGGATTTACGCATGACTGTCTCCAGCGCAGCCCGCAGGCGCGCGTCCAGGGTGCCGTCCACGCGCACGCTCTCGGCGTGCACGCGCAGGTCGCCGCGGCTCAGGCTCATGTCCGGGGCCACGCGGGTGGTGCTGCTCGGCGCCAGATGCGGCAGCAGCGCGGTGATGTCGTCCGGATGCAGGCGCACCTCGACCTCGCGGCCGGCGCTGCCGACCGCATCCACGGCCTCGCCGACCAGGTCGGCCAGCAACTGCGGGTCGGCCTGGTAGGCGCGGCCGACCAGCTGGCCGGCGATGCGCACGGCCAGTTCGCCGAGCGCGCCGAGCACTTCGTTCTCCAGCCGCGCCAGCGGGCGGGTGAAGTTGTCCAGGATGCCGTCGATCTGCGCGGTGAGGCGGCGCACTTCCGCCTGGCCCTGGGCGAAGCCTTCGGCATGGCCACGGGCGTAACCTTCCTGCTGGGCGGCATCCTCGATGGCCTGGATCTCCTCCAGGGTCGGCGGGCGCAGCACCGGCTCCAGCACGGCCGGTTCGTCGTACTCCGGCTCCGGCAGCGCGGGGGCCATGTGCAGGTCCGGCGCCAGCCAGCGGGTGACCACGTCGCTCATACCATCGCCTCCGCACCGGCGCCGCCGAGGCTGATGGCGCCTTCGTCAGCCAGGCGGCGGACGATGGTGAGGATTTCCTTCTGCGCCGCTTCCACGTCGGCCAGGCGGACCGGGCCGCGCGCTTCCATGTCTTCGATCAGGATTTCGGCCGCGCGCTGGGACATGTTGCGGGTGATCTTCTCGCGCACCTTGATGTCGGCGCCGCGCAGGGCCAGGCCCAGGCGCTCGCCGGAGACTTCGCGCAGCAGGGTCTGCAGGCCGCGGTCGTCCAGGTCCACCAGGTTGTCGAACACGAACATCAGATCCTGGATCTTGGTGGCCAGGTCGGCGTCGATCTTGCTGATCTCGCCCAGCACGCCCTGGTCCGAGCCGGTGTCCAGGAAGTTGAGGATGTTGGCCGCCACCTTGATGCCGCCCACGTTGGAGGACTTCAGGTTCTGGTTGCCGGCGAACTGGCGCTCCATGATGTCGTTGAGCTCGCTCAGTGCGTTCGGCGGGATACCGTCCAGCGTGGCGATGCGCAGCAGCACGTCGGCGCGGGTGCGCTCGGGCAGGTTCTTCAGCGATTCGGCGGCCTGGTCGCTGTCCAGGTGGGCCATCACGATCGCGATGATCTGCGGGTGTTCGTTGCGCACCAGGTCGGCCACCGCGCGCGGGTCCATCCACTTCAGGGTGTCCAGCCCGGTGGTGTTGCGGCCCAGCAGGATGCGGTCGATCAGGCCGCCGGCCTTGTCCGCGCCCAACGCCTGGATCAGCACGTTGCGGATGTAGTCGTCCGCGCCCACGCCCAGCGAGGTCTTGCCGGCCAGTTCGCCGTTGAACTCGTCCATCACCTTCTCGACCTGATCGCGCGACACGCCGGTCATGGTGGCCATGGCGATGCCGATCTTCTGCACTTCCTTGGGGTCCATGTGCTTGAGCACTTCGGCGGCGTCGCTCTCACCCAGCGACAGCAGCAACACCGCGGCGCGCTGCACTCCGGTCATCGGTTGTGTTTCAGGCTTCACTGGCGACCCATCCCTTCACGACTTGTGCGACACGTTTTGAATCGGCTTTGACGGCCTCGCGGGCCACGCGCATGCGTTCTTCGTAAGCGTCCGGCAGGGCGATCGGGGTCTTGCTGTCCTGACCGATCTGCGCGGTGTCCTCTTCCAGGCGGGGCATCAGGTCGTCGTCGTCGTTGACCATCCGCACGTCGGCGCTCTGCGGAGTGCCATCGTTGCCAGCCTTGCGTTGCTTGTCCTTGACCGCGGTCACGCCGGTGAGCTGACGCAGGGTGGGGCGCACCACACCGAACAGCAGCGCCAGCACCACCACCGCACCGACCAGCAGGCGCAGACCGTTCTGCACGCGCGGGTCTTCCCACCACTTCGGGCCTTCCTCGCCCACCACCGCTTCCCGTACGAACGGGGCGTTCATCACCGACACCGTGTCGCCACGTGCCGCGTCGAATCCCACCGCCTGCTTGACCAGGCCCTCGATGCGGGTGAGCTCGGCGGCGGTCAGCGGCTGCTCCACCATCTTGCCCTTGGCACCGGGGCGCGGCACGTTGTCCAGCAGCACCGCCACCGACACCCGCTTGATGCGGCCGGCCGGCTGACGGGTGTGTTGCAAGGTTCGGTCCAATTCGTAGTTGCGGGTGGCGCTCTTGGAACTTTCGGTCGGCGCGGCCGGGGCGGCGGCCTGGCCGTTGGCGGCCGCCGGGGCGCCCGGGGCACCGGCGACGGCCGGTGCCGGCGGCTGACCGGGGCTGTTGCTGGTCGCGCCGGGAGGGCCCTGCGGGCCGGTGGCGCTGGTGCTGGTGTCGCTGACCTGCTCGCTGCGCAGCTTGGCCGGCTCGCCGTTGTAGAGCTCGCGGGCTTCTTCGACCACCGAGAAATCCATGTCCACGCTGGTTTCCGGGTTGACCCGGCCCGGGCCGGTCATCGGCTCCAGCAGCTCGCGGATGCGCTGGTTGTAGGAACTCTCCTGGCGACGCACCTGTTCGAACTGGGCGGCGTGCTGGGCCGCGTCGCTGTTGGGGTCGGCGATGGAGAGCATGCGGCCGCTCTGGTCGACCACGGTCACGCGCTCGGGCGCCATGTCCGGGATGCTTGACGCCACCAGATTGACGATGGCATCGACCTGATTGCGTTCCAGGCCCTGACCGCCGCGCAGCTCCAGCACCACCGAGGCGCTGGCCGCCTCGCGCTGGCGAGTGAACGCGCTGGGCTTGGGAATGGCCAGGTGCACGCGTGCCTCGCGGACCGGGCGCAAGGTGCCGATGGTGCGCGACAGCTCGGTTTCCAGGGCGTGCTGGTAGCGCGCGCTTTCCACGAACTGGCTGACGCCGAAGCCGGGGTCCTTTTCCATCAGCTCGAAGCCGCCGCCGGTTTCCTTGCCGGTCAGGCCGGAGCCGGCCAGCTTCAGGCGGGCGTCGTACAGGCGGTCCTGCGGCACCGAGATTGCACCGGTGGCCTGATCGATCTTGAACGGGATCTGCGCGGTGCGCAGCAGGTCGGCCGCCTCGGCGTTGCCCTTTTCGTCCAGGCCGGTGTACAGCGCCTGGTAGCCGGGCTGCTGCGACCAGAAGAACACTGCCAGGCCCGCTGCCACCGCCACGGCGATCATCGCCATCATGGTCAGCTTGCGGGTGATCTGCAGGCTACGCACACGGTCGAACCACTGGCCCGCCTTCTCGGCGTTCTGGTTCATGTTTTCTTTGCTGATCGCGAGTGCCATGTGTCGTCAACCCTTACAGCGGCATGTTCATGACGTCCTGGTAAGCCTGGACGAGACGGTTGCGGACTTCCACGGTGGCGCGGAACGCCACCTGGGACTGTTGGGAGGCGACCATGACCCGTGCCAGATCGGCATTGGGGTCGCCCATTTCGAAAGCCTTGGCGAGCGCGCCGGACTTCTGTTGTGCCTCGTTGACGCTGCCGAGCGCACCGCGCAGGGTCTCGCTGAAGCTCGGCGCCTGTGTAGCCGGCGTCCCAGCCGCCCCGGCGAGCCCCTGGATCTGATTGCCGCGCGCCGCATCGCCGACCGCACCCATCGGGCCCTGGCCCATCTGGGTCTGGTAGCTGCGGATCTGCGAGAGGATGGAGGTGACGGAATCGCTCATGGGTGCGGTCTGCCAGGGAGGCATCCACACCAATGCAAGCGGCGTGCCGAAACTGCGCCGGGATTCCGGCGCTGGTCAGTTCCTGTCGCGGTCTCAGCCGCAGCCACAGTCGCGTCGCAGCGATTGGCTTCCTTTCTCCCGCGACCCGGAGTTCCCTCTCCCGCGGCCAGATGTCCCTTCTCCCGCTGGCGGGAGAAGGTGGCGCGCAGCGCCGGATGAGGGCAACACCGCCGGTGCCACGCGCTGCAGGCATGGCAACCCACGGCGCCGGAGTGTCGCGCGCCCCCATCCGCCCTTCGGGCACCTTCCCCCGCAAGCGGGGGAAGGGAATCGGCAGGCAGCGAGTTGCAGTGCAACCGATAGATCATCCTCAGCCAGGAGTTCCTTCTCCCGCCTGCGGGAGAAGGTGGCGCGTAGCGCCGGATGAGGGCACCCCGGTAGGGTAGTCAGCTGAAGCAGCGTCTCCGCGTCAGTCCGGCAACCAGGCGGCTCGCCAGTTGTCCAGATTGCTGCCGCTCAGCATCCAGTCGCGCCGCACCACTTCGCGCAACGCCGCCCCCTTCGCGGCGGCCGCATCCGGGTCGGCCAGATGCGCGCGGATGGCTCCGATCCAGTCGCGGTAGCGGTTCTTCACCAGCGTCACCGGCAGGTTGCCCTGGTAACAACGCACATCGCTGGCGATCACCGGATAGCCGCAGGCGCCGTACTCGAGCAGGCGCAGATTGCTTTTGCACTCGTTGAAAAGGTTCTGCTCCACCGGCGCCAGCGCCAGGTCCAGATCCAGTGCCGCCAGTGCGGCGGGGTAGTGGTCGATCGGCACGCCCGGCTGGAACTGGTGGATGTGCTGACGCAGCGCGAACGGGTACATGCCCATGAACACCCACTCGACCTCATCGGCCAGCTCGCGCACCACATCGGCGATCAGCTCCAGATCGCCGGTATGGCTGGCGCCGCCGGCCCAGCCGATACGTGGCTTGCCGCTCCGGCGCTCGCTCCGCGCGGGCAGATGCTCCCACCAATGCGGCGGCAGGCGGTTTTCGGCCACGCGGATATCGCGATGCAGCCCGGCGAATGCCTCGGCCAGGGCAGGGGTGGAGACTACGAAGCGGTCCACCAGCCCCAGCCCGCGCCGTACCGTCTTCAGGATGTCCTTGGGCATCTGCGCGCGATGGGCGCTCTTCAGCGGCAGGTTGGGCAGGTAATCGTCCAGCTCGTAGACCTTGAACGCGCGCGACAGCGCCTTCATCCGCCGCATCGCCTCCAGCCGCGGCTCGCCGACCTGACGCTGCAGGATCACCACGTCGGGATCCTGACGCGCCAGTTCGGCGATCTCCAGGTAACCGTTGAACAGCACCCCTTCGGCCAGGCCGGCTTCGCGCAGGGCGCGCAGCGGCTGGATCACCCGATAATGCCCGCAGCCCTCGATGTCGGCGGGCAGCGCCAATACGCGCGGCAGCGGCCGCCACGACTGCAGCGGCCGCCAGCTGGCACGCGGGTCGGCCAGCGCAAAGCCGGCGCCCGGATCCAGCGAGAACCCGGGGTTGTAGGCCGGGTCGTTGGCCATCAGCGGCAGCCAACGGGCGTACATCGCTTCCTCGTCCAGTGCAGTGGCCGCAGGCGGCTCCAGCGGATCGATGAGCAGTTGCGCGCGCGCTGCAAACACATTGAGATAGCCGGCCTGGTGCAGGCGCAGACACAGGTCCGCATCGCTCCACCGCGCCAGTTCCGGCTCCAGCGCGAAACCGCCGGCCTCCAGGAACAGCTGGCGCGGCAGCATCAGGCATTCGCCGCTGAGCGCCGCATAGTTCTGGTCCAGCTGCAGGCGCTGCAGATAGCCCGATTCGTCGAAGGCGCGGCCCTCGAACACGCGCGCCACCGGCGCGCCCAGGCCCAGCAGCAGGCCGGCGTGATGCACGGTGCCATCACCGCGCAGCAGCTTGCCGCCTACCGCGCCGACCTCTGGCCGCAATGCATGGTTGAGCAGTTGCTCCAGCCAGTCCGCCTTCATCACCGCGGCGCCCGCAGCCAGCCACAGCAGCATGTCTCCACGCGCATGTTCGGCGGCGGCATTGCAGACCGCTTCCCGGCGGGGCGTGGCATCGAAGCGCAGCACGCGGATCTGCTGCATGCCCAAGGATTCGATGCCGGCCAGCCAGTCGCGCAGTTCCGGCTCGCTGCTGCTGCGGTCCAGCAACAGCACTTCGTAATGCGGGTAGGCCGTGTTGGCCAGGATGCTTTCCAGGCAGCGCTGCACCTGTGGCAGGCGTCCATCGATCAGGACCAGAATGCTGACCAGGGGCTGCTGCGCGTGCCGGTAATCCAATGCATGCCGGCCAGGACCGGCGCCGTGCACCTGCGCATCCACATAGCCGCGCGCGGCCAGATGGCGTGCGATGGCCAGCCGTTCGTCGGCATCGGCATGCCGTGTCTGCGCATCGGCCATCAGCAGCGGCTCGGCGACATGCCGCACGCAGGCCAGCCCGTAGCGTTCGACCAGCCCCAACTGGTAATCCAGTTCGAAAGCCGCGCCGGGGCCCGACGGAAAACCGCCGTCGGCCAGCAGCGTGCGCTGGCGGAACAGCCAATGCCGCGACAGCGTGGACGGCGCGCTCAGCAGTGCATCCAGATAAAGCGCCGGCCGTAACGCCAACCCCAGCTGGGTGGTGTCCAGCGCCGCCAGCTCGTCGGCATAGACCGCCTGGCAGTCGTCGCCCACCGCGAGCAGGTCCAGCGCCACCACCGTCAAGCCGCTGGCGGTGAACACCGCGCCGGCGTCCACCAGCAACACCCAGTCGATACCCTGCTGCGTGGAGATCGTGCGGTTGAGCGTCGCCACCAGATCGCCGTTCTCGATCAGGACCCCGCGCTCGGCATCGCTGCCCTGCGCCGGCGAGGCGCTGAGTACCCAGGTCTGCTGATTCACATAGCTGCCTGGCGCCTGCAGGCTGGCCAGGGTGGCGGCCACAGCGGCGGCATCGCCGTCGCGGTCGATCAGCATCACCGCAATCCGTGGCCCGCCGGCATGCGCCTGCAGGCGGGCGTCGATCAATGCCCGTTGCACGTCGCTGGGGTGGCGCATACCCAGCCAGATGGCCGGCGACACCTGTTCGGCCATGCCGGCGCTGCGCATCAGCGCATTGACCAGGTCCACCGACTTGAACACCCGTGCCTTATGCGGACTGAGCGGGGCCACGCGTACCTGCCGGTTGTCGCCGCTCTCGCGCCGCCAACCAAGCTGGCGGATGCCCTGGCGCAGGTCCTCATGGCCCTGATCGCCGACCCCGACCTGATCGCGTCCGGCCTGGCTGAACTGCGCGCTGGAGACGCGGAACTGCGTCAGCGGGCTGGCCAGGAACGCCAGGTTGCCGTGGCGCAGCAGCTTGACGTAGATCGCCAGATCGCCCACCCAGTCGATGGCCTTGCCGTTCAACGCCATCAGCCCGTCGCCCAACGTCACCAGATCCGCACGCCGCGTCAGTACGCAGCTGGGTTCACCGATGAAATTGATGGTGTGGTCGGCCAGGAACGACACCAGCTCCGGCCCATCGATCAGCACATCGTCGGCGAACGGGAAGCAGGTGGCCGGGATGTCCGGCAGCGGCTCGCCATTGTCATCGATGCGTTGCCGACGCGAGGAAGCCATCGCCGTGCCCGGATTGCACTCGATCGCCGCCACCAGCTGCGCAATGCATTCCGGCGCCAGCACATCGTCGTCGTGCAGGAACTTGACGTACTCACCTTGCGCCAGCCCGATCCCCTTGATCGTACTGACGAGCTCGCCAAGCCGCGGCGTATTGCGGTGATAGCGAATGGGGAAGGGCGCATCCGCCAGCCTGGACGCCAGCACCGCCTCGATGGCGCCGTCGCCATTGTCGTCGCAGATCACCAACTCCAGCGCCGGATAGGTCTGCCCCAACACACTCTCCAGCGCCTGCGCGAAGTACGCAGCCTTGTAGGTGGGCATGACGATGCTGACGAGGGCAGGAGAGCTCACGGGCGGTCGTCCGAGTTGATCATTCAAGAGTTATCCGATGCTAGACGCGATGCCGGAGCGAATCGGTCCGATCACCGCGGAAGGCAGCGATCATCGAACTGGTCGAGAGCCAATGCAATATGCATGCCGCTCGCGTCATGACGCGTCGCCATCGGGAGCAATGGCTGCGATGGCACTGTGTTGTCCGTCGGCGAGCAACGCCGTCCTGGCTACGGAAGTAACCAGTGCGCTTCGTCACGGGTAGTGTGGAGCAAGAGAGCCAAAGGTGGCTGGTCGGCGGGGCACTGGAGTTCGACAGCATTCGCCAGATCCATCGCATGCGCTACAAATGGGGCGCTCAGCAAAAAACGCCACCTCGACGACCCATGCGTGCCTCGCTCGCCTGCACGGGTGTCGTCGATGAAAACATCCTCGACCGGTGAGCGGTGATGCCAGACAAGGTTACCGAGTGCTGCGATGCAGCTCTCTTACATGTCAACGATGGACGCGTCGAGGGGCACAGTGCATTCGAGATCTGGGCCGATGGGCAGTCAGAGGCCGGTGGGCAGTCTATCCAAAACATCGTAGGTCATGTTGATGCTGCCGTTTCCGTTCGTTACCAGCCAAACACCATGGCCAGGGGGAAGGTAGACCTGATAGGGGAAATGGTCCGAGGGAGGAGCAACGCCGAGGAATATCACTCTTTTGGTTCCGTCCCCATATCCAGATGGCGCCGATGTATCGGCGTAGACGGCAAGGCCTATTGCAGATGAAGCGCCACTCAGGCTGCATGTGCGAATCACGAGGCCGTACTGGTTGGTGGCAGGAGAAACAATTTGCGTGACCACGTTGGCTGCAACGCCAATATTCGCGAATTGAGTTCCTATCGGAACGATCGTTGTCTTGCCCGAGATTTCCATGGTGGTTACCTCGCTTCAGAGTATTGATGAGATGCGTCAATGGAATGATATTCGTCGAGTTCTTACCTTGCGTTTCGAAAAGTGACGCGTGCGCCGAGCCATGACACTACCTAGGGCAGAATAAGCTGGCAAGTCAAATTTTTCGCCGCGTCAAAAAGTCCGGCTCATGTCGTTAACTGACAGGTCTTTATCATACTCGCGCAATTTGATGTTGACGTTGACAGTCTGACGGGTCTCCGACAGCGTGAGCAGGCTCTATGCTTTTCAATGAGTCCGATGTCTCCGTGGATTCAGGAAGGGTCGAGTTGAGAAGAAAATTTTGCGGTGGTCACTCATCGCTCTATTTTTCAGGGTTTGAATTTTCCTTGGCCTACTCCGCCCAGGGTGGCGGTGTGGCACCGGCGACGGGCGATGCGTACAGAACCAGGTCGTAATAGTGGCCGGGAGAGTGCTGGCGTAAACGGAAGTGATAGCCATCCACTAATTTGTCTAATTGTTCAACGATATCCAACAGGTCCTGCGCGTAGTGGTACACACAAATGGCCATGCGGGGGCGTTGGGTGCGGATGAGGTTAGAAGCGCCTTCTAGTGCCCTGGCTTCGAATCCTTCTATGTCCAACTTCAGTAGCGTCAGCTTCTCCAATTCATCGTCCAGGCGTGTAGTGGTCACGGAGATTCCGCCACCCGGCGATACATGGCTGGAAACAGTGCCGGTCTCCTCGAAGCGCAGCGTCGTCTGTTCGTTGGAGATCGCCTTTCTGATGGCCTTGAAATTATGCGGGGGAAGGGGGGAGGCACTCGCGATGCCCTCCAGTTTTTGAAAGTTGATGCCATCGGGTTCGAAGGCGGTGATGCTTTCGTAGCGATAGCGGGATGCTTCTAGAAACTTGCGGACAATAGGGCCCTGGAAGGCGCCACCATCGCAGAAATGTTCACGCTGGCCTAGCTGGAATGTGCTGCTGTCGGCGTATTCCGAAAAGTACTCGTTGATCGGCGTCGCCCAGCAGTCCAACAGAAGGCTGGAATCGTAGGTTAGGCGGAACAACAGGTTGCTGTAGAGCGTAAAGACACTGAAATCGTCGTCCAGTCGATCCGCAAAACGCAGAAATTCGTCCAGGCGCAGAAGCGTCCGCTGGCGGTAGACTTGCGCAGGCTCGTATACGGCGAACAGCCCGCAATGCGCAACTGCGAGGCAGGCATCGACCCTTTCAATGCCTGCTTGCTCGCAGAGCTTGCGGGTCAAGCCCGACTCTCCTGGGCTGTAAGAAAAATCGATGGCCAATGCCTGGGGATGCTGAGCCGCCTGTTCGATGAACCGGCGCGAACTCCACCGCGGCACTCCATGAATGGAGTCGCCGTCGCTCGGTTGGTCATCAACGGCTGCAATGACATGGCTTGGGCGTTGGACGATCTGTGGGCCATAGATGTTGCCAATACCCGAGCGCGGTTGGAGCAGAAACAGGGGGCGCTGCTCGAAACGTGGAATCAGCGGATCAACGGAAGGCGCAACGCTCAGTTGCTCAATGCCCGCGCTGGTGCAGAGGTCATGTGCAAATGCGCGTCCGCGTGGGCTGCAAGAGAAGTCGATAGCGATCGCTTCTGCATACTGCCCCGCCTTGGCAAGAAACTCCTGACTGCTCCAGCGCGGCGCGCCGTGGATGCGGTCCAGGTGGATGCTTTGGTCATCAATTGCGGCAACGACATGGTGCAGGCCGGCAACGACACTGGGGCCATGCACCATGCCGGCATAGGACTCGGGAGCGATGAGGAAGACAGGGCGGTTGGCAATCGCGGGTAGGCGCGCAACGACTTCCTCGAGTGCAGGGCGCTCCTGCTCCGCAATACGCAGGATCCGTTGGCGAAGCTGCTCATTTTTTGAATTCATGAACGTCATGTCCCGTAGGTATGAATAGGTGTGTCGTAGCGGCCGTCGAAACAGATCTTGGCAGGCAGGTTCCCTCAGTAGACCGCGGCCAGCCAGGTTCACAGCTTCGTCTCACCTTGAAGCCCTCGCATACGACGGCGCCGGTTCGCTGGAAGGAGAATGTCATCTACGCAGATCGGTACCAGCAATGGCAGCTGCGCGTGCTAGCGCAAGTGCCGGCGTAGATCGTCCCAGTCCAGCAGGTCGGTGGCCACACCTCGCGCGGCCAGTAGGCCTGAGTACTGCTGTAAATCGTAGGACAACGCTGACCGTAGCGAGTCGAACTTCGGAGCATCGAAGTCGGGCTCCTGCTCATCGAAGGGCAGGTCGCGGCTGGTGAAGCCAAACTTTAATTCATCCGTCTCAGGTACCTCGCCGGCCAGCCTCGACAGGAACTTTGCACGGTTCGCCTCTTCCTTCAGCTTATCGAGTGAGACGAGGATTAGATCTTCCGGACGGTACCGATCGAGGAAGCTCCTAATGCTGGCGTAGTAGAAGCTCGCCATCAGGACAGACATAAAGGGGAAGCTCCGGCGAGTCATCAGGAATGCTGTTTCGTAATCCAGCCGGCCTGCGAAGTCTCCTTGTCGGAGTCTATCGATCTCTGCATCGAAATGACGCTCGACGTAACCAGAGGAAACCCGAGGGAACACGCGCACTTGAAGGTCCTTCTCTTCCTGGTAGGGAGTGGACGCGGTGACCTTTGGCAACAGCGTCCCACCCCGGGCCGTGGTGGTTCCGGAGGCTTTCAGGTAACTGGTGGAAAGTGCCAGCGCCTCGCTGTCCTGGAGAGCGTTGATCTTATTCATGCGGTAGGAACTCCAGGTCCGCTCGAAGGAATTGCGCAGGCACAGCACGATTCGGGTGTTATGTTCGGGCAGCCGCGAGATCGCATAGGGACTGATGGCGTAGCCGGAGCTGGCATCCAGCCACGGCAGTTGTGCCGGTGCAGGCAGTGACGGCCGCGTGCCGGGAATCAGGTAACCATGCGGTTCCTTGATATCTTCGACCAAATACTGTGCGATCCCGTTTTTGGTCAGCCAGCCGGCCAGGGTCGTGGTCCCGCATTTCGCCATGCCGGCGAGGAATATGTAGTTGGTTTTCATTGTGCGACAGGCGTGCGGCCCGGCTCTTCTATTACTGTCCGTAGACTAGGATGGGTTCGTCATAGCGGGTGTCGTACACCGTGCGGCTGGGCACGTCCCGGTCATACAGCCGTGGCCAGCCCAGTTCGCAATGGCGGCCGATCCGTACTCCAGGGCCGACCACCGCTCCCATACGCAGGATGGCGTGCGCGCCGATCTCGGTGCCGTGGCCGATACTGACGCCGATGTCGCACCAACATGAGGGGCGCAGATGCGCGCCAGCGCCAATCTTGACCCCGCTATGCAGCACGGCGTTGTAGTCGATACGGCTGCCCGCGCCAATCACCACGCCGTCGCCGATGAAGCAGTTGCGGCCGATCACGGCATCGGCAGCGACCACGGCCGAAGTGCTGACGAAAGACTCCAGGCTAAATCCGCGCTCCATCGCCAGCTGCATTAGCTCCATGCGCTTGAAGTTGCCGAAGCGCTCGTCGTAGGCGATGAACAATCTGTCCGCGGCCGGATCCAGGCCATCTATCGCGTCCAAGTCGAAGCTGTAGTCGGGGCGTAGCGAAACCTCGATCCTGCGCACGTCGGCTTGCGGCTCTGCCTGCTTCCAGGAATTGAATACCTGCTCCAGGCAGATGCCGGTTCCGATGACGCATCTAGAGGCCATGTTCTGTCTCCATCAGTGTTGCGTACCAACGCTCCACCAAGCGGTTGGTGAACTCGTAGGCCCCCTGGGTCGGCATCGGTGCGTCGATGTGCAGCGCTGATTGCACATGTTCCATGATCTCCACATCCTCGCCTGTTACCAGTCGGCTGCCATGCATCTGCCAGAGCAGGTTCCAACTGGAAAAGGCATAAGGCTTCTTCTTGCGCGTGGTGAACCAATAGATTTCCAGGTCGGTCCTGTCTGGGGCCACGGGAATGTGATGTTCCAGGGTGAAGGAATAGCCGCCGTTGGGGCAGGCGATGTGCATGTTGGGAAAAGCAAGCCAGTTGAAATAGGCGTCCTGTTCCCCCCAGCGCTCGACCATGTCATGGAATGGCATAGGCTTGGGCTCGGTGATCGGTGCGTCAGCGCTGGCCGAGCTGAAGCGGCGCATCTCCGCGCGTAGCCCGGTGGGGCTGGTGTCGGCCAGGGGGCGGAGGCCTTCGGCCGCCAGTTCAGTATCGACGTAGGGGATGAAGTCGAATTCCCGGGCGAGGCTCTTGGGGTGGACAAAGCGCGGGTGATTGCCGTCGCGTAGGTTCTCGTATGCCAGCTTCCAATTGAACTTGCAGTGCCAGGTGGTCACCATCACCTCGCCGTCGTACAGGTCGGAGCTGCTTTCCAACATGGAAATGAAGTGCGCGGAGAACTGTTCCTCGATTGGCATCGGGTCACTGTCCAGGTTGACGAATAGCACGTTGCCGATCACGTGCAGGGCGAACTCACGCAGCCTGAGCTTCTGCTGTTCTGCCCCGCTTATGCGATACAGGGCCCGACATTCGGGGATATTCTTGATCGTGCCGTCCTGGTCGTAGCTCCAAGCGTGATAGGGGCAAACCAAGGGACGTCGTCCGGTTGGCGCGGTCTGCAGCGGTGCGCTGCGGTGCAGACATACATTCTCGAATGCGCGCAACTGGCCGTTGAAATTCTGGATGACGACCGGAATGCCGGCGATCTTGCGGGTGATGAAGTTGTTGTTTTCCGTCAGCAGGGTCTTCAGACCTGCGAAAAGCCAAACTTTGCGAAAAATCTTTTCCTGCTCGCGGGCAAAAATCTCCGGGGACAGGTAGTACCTGGGGTGCATTCGCGAGTGCATGGGTCACTGCCTTGTCAAATGTCTTTCTGGAACACGATGCGGGCAGGGTTGCCGAACACACTCGCGCCGGCTGGTACGTCCTTCACCACTACCGAGCCGGCGCCAACCACTGCGCCGTCGCCGATGTGGATGCCGGGAATGATGGTGGCGTGCGGATGGATCGTTACCTCGTTGCCAATCACCACGCCGCCCCCAATGAAGACGAAGCTGCCGATCTGCACGTAGTCGCCGATGTTGACCTCGTGCGCGATGATTGAGGTGGACAACACGGTGACGAATTCGCCAAGCCGGCTGCCCGAGCCGATGGAGACGCGCGAATCGAACACGCTGCCTCGACCGATGTAACCAACAGCTGCTTCGCGCGAAGGAGGCGGGTGGAACACAATGAAGTCAGCGCCCTTTTCAATGAGCGTCCGAGCGTAGCGCCGCCTTGCTGCGGGGTTACCGATTGCGCAGATGAAGATGTCGCCTTCCACCGGTTGGTAGGTTGCAGGGTCGCCGACGATCGGCCAGCGCGAGGTGCCCTGCAGATGCGTGCGATCGTCTAGAAAACCTTTGATGTCCCAGTCAACGCCGTGCGCCGGATCCTCGTGGCACGCTAGCGAAGCGATATCCCTGGCGAAGCCGCCGGCGCCAACGATCAGCAGGTGACAGGGAGGAACGAATACATCGGTCGTCATGCGAACTCAACGCCTCCATCCATGCTGAAGGCCTGGCCGGTCACTTTGCTGCTGGCATCGGAAAGGAAATACAGACAAGCCAGTGCGACGTCATCCGGCTGTCCGATGCCCAATGGATAGCGCTTGCGGCTTTCCTCAAACCAGGCTTTGTCTTCGTTGATCAATGAGGTCTCAACCAACCCTGGACATAGTGCGTTGGCGCGGATCTTCCGGCGTGCCAGTTCGAGCGCCAATGGCCGCAAGGTTCCTATCAGGGCAGCTTTCGAACCGGCATAGGGGCCAACGCCGACTGTGCCGGTCAACGCCGCAATGGACGACAGGAACACGATCGAACCTCCGGCACGCAGCGATTGCCGTGCCAGCAGATGCCGTGTCAGCATCACCGGCGCCATGTAGTTGATATCCATCACCTCGCGCAGAAACTTGTCGCCGACCAGCTTCATGGGGGATAGCCCACGGATACCAGCGCTATGCACCACGCCGTCGACCGGCCCGCACTGCGCGGCCAGGTCCTGCAGCGCGGCTGCATCGCTCAGGTCGCCAGCGAACAGGCGATGGCCGTCGCCCGGCAATGCCGCCAGCGAGGCTTGCAGGCGCTGCTCGTCGCGCCCAGCGATCAACAGGCGCGCGCCTGCCCCTGCACAGGCCAGCGCAACGGCCTCGCCGATGCCTTTGGACGCACCGGTCACCAGGATGCTCTTGCCATTCAGACCATAGAGGTCGTGCAGGAGCGAGGTGATGGCATCGGCAGTGGGTATGGAGGCTTCCGGGCTCATAGGCGTATCGGCAGGGAAATGCCGCCATCGATGGTCAAGGTGCTGCGGGTGATCCAGCGGCTTGCAGCCGAGAGCAGGTAGGCCACGCCCTTGGCGACGTCATCCGGGTCGATTCGACCCAGCGGAGTGAGCGCGATCTTGTCGTCCATGTCGGCGGCGGTGCCAAGCTTTTTCAGCATCGGCGTATCCACATAGCCTGGCGCTACGCAATTGGCACGGATGCCATGCTTGGCCTGTTCCAGCGCCAGCGTTCGCACCGCCGACTCGAGTGCGGCCTTGGATGCGGCGTAGCCGGCCGCCGCCTGCGGGGCAGCACGTGCCGACAATGCGCTTACGTACACAAGCGAAGCGGAGCTCAGCAGCCGTTTCTTGGCCAGCAGTTGCTGGGTCAAAGTGACAGGGGCTAAATAGTTCACCGCCAGCATCTGCTGCAAGTGTTTTTCTGCAGCCATCCGGAACGGTATCAGCGCGGCGATCCCTGCACACGAGGCCAAGCCGTGATAGCCGGGCGCCGCAGCCAACAGCCGCTGCCGTGTGTCTTCTTCGGTAATGTCGCCGGCGATATCACGGTGGCCTGTGCCATGCAATGCCGAAGCCACTGCGCGCAGTCGTACTTCGTCGCGGCCGGTCAACACCACGGTAGCACCCAGCCGGGCGCACAAGGTAGCGACGGCTGCGCCGATGCCCGACGAGGCGCCAGTCACCAGAATGGTCTTTTCTTTCAGCCCGAATGCCTCGGTGGTCGCAGCCGCCATGCTCAGGACTCGATCAGGTCTGGAAACACCGCACCCTCGATATCGACCAGGCAACTGCCCCAAGACAAGCCAATGCCGAAGCCGCACAGCAACACGCGCTTGCGTCCGGCTTCCAGTTCCTTGTTGATGCGCGCGGTCATCGTGACCGGCAGCGAGGCGCCGCTGGTGTTGCCGAAGTCGCGCAGCGTCGAAGGCACCTTTTCCACCGGTAGGCCGAGCTTCTTGCGAATGGTCTCGTTGATCATGCGGTTGGCCTGGTGGAATACGAAGTAGTCCACCTCATCCTTGGACACACCGGTGTAGTCGAGCAGCTTCTGTACCGCCGGCGGCACCCGCTGGGTGGAGAAGCTCAGCACCGCCACGCCGTCCAGGATCAGGTCCACGCCGCGCCGCCACGCGCCGTCGGGTTCTTCGCGGAAGGGCATCAGGTGCTGCATGCCGACCGGCTCGCGATGCCCACCCACCGGCAGGATGATGGCTTTGTAGCCGCTGCCGTCGCTGTTGAGGTCGAAATGCATCGACGGCGCGTCGGCGCTGAATTCCAGCGCCGTGGCAGTGCCGGAGTCGGAAAATATCGGATCTTCCAGGTTGGCGCTGCGGTCGCCCACCAGCAGCAGGCCCTTCTTGACGCCGCCGGCTGCGATCATCGAGCCGAGCAGGTGGATGCCGAACGGGTAGGCCGAGCAGCCCAGGTTAACGTCGAAGGCGATCGTGGCATGCGACAGCCCCAGCCGGTCCTGCAGGATGATGGCGGTGGCGGGAATCGGATAGTCCGGTGACTGTGTCACCACGATCAGCGCGTCGATCTCCTCGCGCTTCCACTGCAGCTTCTCGAGCAGCACTTCGGTCGCATCGAAGGCCAGGTCCGAAAAGCATTGCCACTCCGAGGCCATGCGGCGGGTCTCGATGCCGATGTTGCGCACCAGGCGTTCGCGTTCGGAGCGGATCTGCGGCCGGCAATCGGTAAGGTTGGAGACGACCCGCTTCGGCACGCAGGTCGCCATGCCGGCAAAGCGGACGTTGTGCAGCGTGGAGGTCGCCATGGTGCTTACGCCTCGGTCAGTTTATAGAGATCGCCCACAGTGGTGGCAGCAGTGAGATCTTCGCCGGTGATGGTCTTGCCGTACTCCATGTCGAACATGACGATCACCCCCAGCGCCGCCAGCGAATCCCATTCCGGCAATTCCAGCAGCACGGTGTCCAGCGTGACCTCCACCGGCTCCTGGAAGTCGGTGGCGGAGAGGAAGTTCTCGATAAACGTTGCCTGGGTCATGCGATCTCGCCTGGTTGCCTGTTGAAGTTGCGGGAGTCTGGAAACGCGGTGTTGCGTCTTGCGGTCATGCAGCCCGTTCACCGGCGATGATGTCGGCGATGGTGTCGACCTGATCGGCGGTCAGGCCGGGAAAGATCGGCAGGCACAATACCTGTGCGGCGACCGAGCGCGCTACCGGCAGCCACGCCGGAGCGGAGGAGGGCAGCGCACGATACATCGGAAAGTCGCTGATCAACGGGTAGAAGTACCGTCTTACCAGAATGTCGTGTTCGCGCATCAATTGATACAGCGCGTCGCGCGAGAGCGGGTAGTCGTCCTGCACCAGGATCGGAAAGTACGCGTAGTTGGCGCTGCACCGCGCCGAGCGCGGTACGCAGTGGATGCCGCGCACCTCGCCAAGCCGCTGCCGATACTGCGCATCGATGGCGCCCCGCTGCGCGATGGCCTCGTCGATGTGCTGCAGCTGCAGCAAGCCGAAGGCCGCGCTGATCTCGTTCATCTTGCCGTTGATGCCGGGCGCCACCACCGTGGTCTCATCGACGAAGCCGAAGTTCTTCAGATGCCCGACGCGTTGATAGGTTCTCTCGTCGGGGCAGACGATCGCGCCGCCTTCGAAGGTATTGAACACCTTGGTGGCATGGAAGCTCAGCACGCTCAGGTCGCCGTGGCGCAGGATCGAGCCACCGTCGTCGCGCACACCGAAGGCATGCGCTGCGTCGTAGATCACCTTGAGGTTGTAGATATCGGCGATGCGGGTGATGGCGGTGGTGTCGCAGGCGGTGCCGTAGCAGTGCACCGGCATGATGGCGGTGGTCTGCGGAGTGATGGCCGCCTCGATCTTGGACGGGTCCATGTTGAGCGTCACCGGGTCGATGTCCACGAACACCGGGGTGATGCTCTTCCACAGCAGCGAATGCGCGGTGGCCACGAAGGAATAGGGCGTGGTGATCACCTCGCCGGTGATGCGTAGCGCCTGCAGGGCGGTGATCAGGGCGGTAGTGCCGTTGGTCAGCAGCGCCAGATGCGGCACGCCCAGGTAGGCGCACAACGCCTGCTCCAAGGCCCGATGCATCTCCCCCCCATTACTGACGATGCGGCTGGTCCAGATCCGTTCCAGGTACGGCAGAAATTCTTCCAGCGGCGGCAGCAGCGGACTGGTGACGGGGATGGGCATCAATGCCTCGCTGGTACGGGTGGAAGTCGGGATTCCGCCGCAGCCGACGGCTGCTGGCGGTGTCCTCTTGGAGAAGCAAGCGCTATGCCGGCGAGCGGAACCTCAGGTGGGCCGGCACGCTCAGTTCGCCAGCTCGGTCTGCTCGCGGTCGATGCCGTACTTGCGCAGCTTCTCCACCAGGGTGGTACGGCGCAGTCCCAGAAGTTGCGCCGCGTGGGCGACCACGCCCTGGGTCCGTTCCAGCGCCTCGTTGATCAGCGCCAGTTCGATGTTGGCCATGTGCCCGCGCAGATCGATGCCGTCGTCGGGCAGGCTGCCGGCCGGTGCGGGCTCCGCATCGGCGGCCGGTTGCAGGGTCACCACATTGCCTGGCAGCGAATTGGGCTCTGCCGGGCTGGACAGCCCCGGTGCCGGTGCCAGCTCGACCGCAATGGGAGGGGCGAAGTCGCCACGATAGCGCGCCGGCAGGTCCTGCACCCGTACCAGCCCGCCGGGATGCAGCACTGCCAGGCGTTCGACCAGGTTGGTCAGCTCGCGCACGTTGCCGGGCCAGTCGTAGCTGCGCAGCGCCTGCAAGGCCTCGTCGGCGAAGCGCACTTCGCCACGCCCGGTGCGCGCCAGCTGGCCGGCGATGGTCTGCACCAGCATGGCCAGATCGTCCACGCGCTCGCGCAGCGCCGGCATCTCGATCGGAAACACGTTGAGCCGGTAGAACAGGTCCTCGCGGAACTGGCCGTCGCTGATGCGCGCTTCCAGATTGCGGTGGGTGGCGGCAATGACGCGGACGTTGCAGCGGATGGTCTGGCCGCCACCGACGCGTTCGAAGCTGCGTTCCTGCAGCACGCGCAGCAGTTTGACCTGCATCGGCAGGCTCATGTCGCCGATCTCGTCCAGCAGCAGGGTGCCGCCTTCGGCCATCTCGAAGCGGCCCTTGCGCGCGCTCAAGGCGCCGGTGAAGGCGCCTTTTTCGTGCCCGAACAGCTCGCTTTCCAGCAGGTCGGGCGGAATGGCGCCGCAGTTGATGGCCACGAACGGTCCGTCGCGGCGCGGCGAATGCTGGTGGATGGCGCGTGCGACCACTTCCTTGCCGGTCCCGGATTCGCCCAGCACCAGCACGGTCGTGTCGAACGCGGCCACCTGGTCGATCAGGCGGCGTAGGCGGGTGACTGCCTCGCTGTTGCCGGTGGGGCCGGAATCCTGCTGCACGCCGGCCTGGTGCTCGGCATCCAGCCGTTTGAGGCTGGCGCGGCGCAGCAAGGCTTCCAGCTGCGCATGCCGCAGTGGCGTGTCCAGCGCCCACACATTGGCCTCGTGCAGGCCGTGGGCCTGGGCGAAGGCGCTCGGGCTGCCCTCCATCAGCAGCACCGGCGGTGGCAGCTTGGCGGCCGCCAGCCAGTCGAAGAATTTGTCGGCCTGGGCGGCGTCCTGCGCCGACCCCACCATGACCGCCATCCACTCGTCGTGGCGATGCCGGCCGGGATTGATGTCGGCGCCGTCGGTGACCCAGCGCGGATTGAAGTCCATGAATTCGAGCAGCGAGACGGTGCGTTCGGCGCGCACGGCATCGCTGTCGATCAGCAGAATGCGGGACTCACTCATTCCTGGCTCCTTCCGTCAGGCCCTCCAGGATTGGCATGACTTCCTGGATATAGGACAGCTTGCTGACGAAATTGTCAGCACCCGCGCGAAGAGCGTGTTCACGATGCTCGGCATCGTCGAAATGGCTCGCGATGACAATATACGGCGGATCGTCCTGGGTCTTGATGAGACGGGTCGCCTGCAGGCCACCCATCTCGGGCATGGCCAGGTCCATCAGCACGACATTCGGGCGCAGCGACTCCGAGCGTTCGATCGCTTCCAGCCCGTTGGCGGCGCTGCCCACGATATTGAGCCACTCCACCTTGCGAAAATGACGCATCGCAGCGTTGATGAAGCCCTCGTGGTCGTCGACCAGCAGCACGGTGAGTTTGCTCATAGTAGTCCTTATCCCGCTCGCGCGAGCAGCGGTTTGTTGGTGCGGCGGCGCTCGCGGGCCGGGGCGATATCCAGTTGTTCGCGGTACTTGGCCACGGTCCGGCGCGCAATATTAACTCCCTGGCGCGACAGCAGGCTGGCGATGGCTTCATCGGCCAGCGGCCGGCCGGCCGGCTCGCTCTCGATCAGGCGGCGCACCATGGCCTTGACCGCCTGCCCGGACACGCTGGCGCCTTCCAGCCGTACCGCGAAGAAGTGCTTGAGTTCGAAGGTTCCGCGTGGGGTCTGCAGGTACTTGCCGGTGGTAATGCGCGAAATCGTCGATTCGTGCATGCCGATCTCGTCGGCGATTTCCTTCAGGGTCAGCGGCGCCATGGCCTCCTCGCCGCGGGCCAGGAACGCGGCCTGGCGCTCGACGATGGCGCGGGTGGCACGCAGCAGGGTTTCGTAGCGCATCGACAGGCCCCGTGTCAGCCAGCGCGCTTCCTGCAGCATGTCGCGCAGCGGCTGGGCGGCCTCGCCGGCATTGGCCAGCGCGCGTTCGTGCACCGGGTTGATGCTCACCCGATGGGTGGTGGCCGGATTGAGCGCCACGCGCCAGCTGTCGTCCGCATGCCAGGCGAGCACGTCCGGGATCACGCTGGCGTTGCTTTCCTGCAGCAGGTCGTCGCCCGGGCGCGGCTGCAGCGACAGGATCAGCCGGACCGCCTCGCGCGCGTCCTCCACCTCGGCATCGTGCGCACGCGCCAGCAAGGCGTAGTCGTGGCTGGCCAGCAGGTCCAGGTCGCCGGCCAGGATGCGCGCGGCCAGGTGGCGGGCCGGGACGCGGCCGGGCAGGGCGCTCAGCTGTGCCTGCAGGCACTCGCGCAGGTCGCAGGCAGCCAGCCCGGCGGGGTCGCCGTGCAGCAGGCGCTGGCGGATCGCTTCCACCGCATGTGCGCTCGTCCCCAACCGCGCGGCGCCAAGCTGCTGCAGCGTCGACAGTGCGTCGGTCAGATAGCCGGCGTCGTCGGTATGCTCCAGCCAGAACGCGGCCGCCCCCAATGCGGCCTCGTCCAGGTCCAGCGCCAGTTCGCGCAGGATGCGCACATGCGGATCGGTGGATTCGCCCGCGGCCACGCGCTGCATGCGGTCGTCGTCGCCATCGTTCCAGCTGCTGCCCTGCACGTCCCACATCGTGCTTTCGGGCAACTCGTCGAACGCGGCCACGTCGGTGGCGCCATCGTCGTTGGTGGTGGCCTCGTCCCCGTTATCGGCCAGCTCTTCCAACTCCAGCAACGGATTGGTTTCCAGGGCGCGACGGATCTCCAGCTCCAACTGCATGCCGTCCAGTTGCAACAGACGGATCGACTGCAGCAGCTGCGGCGTCAGGTGCAGTTGCTGGCCAAGCTGGGCGGAAATGGTCGTCTTCATGGAAGCGCTTCCGAAGGGCACTGCATGCAGCAGCGATGGAACGCATCTTGCAGGACAACGCGACGGGTTTCTAATCAGGGAGTCGGGTGAGGTGACTCATGATTTTCCTGACATGCTGTGGGGAAGCGCCTGACAATTTTGACGGGCTCAAGCGTGCCCGTCGGAATTACGTCACTGTTTTGCGCGCACCGCCTGTCAAGAGCGCCTTCATCACGCTGACGGCCGCACAAACGACCGCGCGCGTGATCGCTCAAACCAGCTCGTTATGGTGCTTGGCCGCGAGCAGCACCAGATCGTTGGCGCGGCGGCAGCCCAGCGATTCCATCATGCGTGCGCGATGGGTCTCCACGGTCTTGACGCTGATGCCCAGGTCGGCGGCGATTTCCTTGTTGCTCTGGCCGCGGCCGATCTCGCGCAGGATCTCGCGCTGGCGCGGCGACAATGCGGCGATGCCGACCGGTTTTTCGCGGCCCAGCATCGGCGCGATCATCTTGGAGGAGATCTGCGGGCTCAGGAACACCTGGCCGGCCGCGGCGGCGCGCAGCGCCAGTTCCAGCTCCAGCGGGGCGGCGTCCTTGACCACGAAGCCGACCGCGCCGCGGTCGAGCGCGTCGCGTACGTGGACCGGGTCGTCGTGCATGGACATCATCACCACATGCGTGCGCGGCGCGGCGCGCAAGACATCGGTCATCGCATCCAGGCCGCTGCGACCCGGGAGCGACAGATCCATGAGCACCAGATCCGGCCGGTGCAGCGAGGTCATGTCCAGCGCTTGCTGCGCGTTGCTGGCCTCCCCGACGACATCGATGCCGGCAAAGGTTTGCAACAGCCTGGACAGGCCGGCGCGGACTAGGGTGTGATCGTCGACGATGATGACTCGCACGGCGCAGAAGGGACCTTTTTCGGTATGGGGCACCTTAGCCGACACGACGCCCGGCGCCAACTGGCGTCGTCAGCGCTGGCGGCGGGCCTCGGCGATCTCGCGGCGATGCAGGCGGAACAGATGGCGTTCCAGCGCATCCTGCAGGCCCGGCGACAGCGGCGCGAAACCCAGCCATAGCCAATGATCGTGCCCGTCGCTCGCGCTTGCCACCACATGTGCCGGAAGCTGTACGAGTTCAGGAAGCCAGTCGGAAGGTTGCAGGCAGACCACTCCCGTGGTGCCCGCCGCATGGGTGGTTGCGCAGGCGAGCCGGATGCCGCGCACCGACCAATGCACCATGGTCGGGCCCAGGCCGCCATCGCCCTGGCGCACCAGGCGGCCGATCAGCGCCAGCATCAGGTCGAGTTTGGCATCCATGCACTGCACCAGCAGCGGCAGTTCGCCACGGTCTTCGCCGGCCTCTTCGCTACGGAGATCCTCGACCTGCCCGAGGCTGCGCAATAGCGCTTCCGCAGCGCTGTGCGCGCCCGCATCGGCCCCGGCTCGAAAGCCGGCAGGCAGGCGCAACTGGCAGCTGAGCGTATCGGCGAACAGCGCGGCCTCGGCCGATGGCGCGAGGGTGCCGGGCGCGGACATCAGATCCGCCCGACCCGTGCGTAGGCGCGGCTGGCGCTGGAGGACGTGCGCTGGGCGCGCATCAGTTCCACCAGCTTGTGCTGGCGCTCGCGCATCGCCCGCACCAGATCGTGGTGCATGCTCAACAAGGTCTGCAACGCGTCGCGATCCTGCTCGACATCGGCCTGCTGTGCGTACTGGCGCACGTGCAGTTCGTGGGCGTCCAGCATCTGCGGCATCGCGTCGAAGTCCTCGTGCGCCAGGGCGCTGCGCAGATCGGCGATTTCGGCTTGCAGACTTTGCGCGCTATGCATGATGGGGCTCACGAAACGGCAGAGAGGCCGCGTTGTTCGAGGGGGATGGAGTTCCACGCCGAATCGATTTCGCTGAGCAGGTCCAGCGCTTCGGTCAAGGCGGATTCGTCGTTGTGCAGGTTGGCGGCAGTCAGCCGCTGCATCACGTAGTCGTACAGCGCCGACAGGTTACCGGCAATCTCGCCGCCGGCTTCGTGATCGAGCGAACCGTTCAAGTGGCCGACGATCGCGCAGGCCTCGCCGATGGCCTTGCCCTTGCGCGCCTGATCGCCCTGCACCAGGCAGGCCTGGGCCAGCCGGATGCGCTGGCAGGCGCCGGCGAACAGCAGCGAGACCAGTTTGTGCGGGTCGGCTTCGGTCACGCTGGTGGACACGCCGACCTTGCGGTATTGCTCGGCGTACTGACGATTTGAACCGTACATGGATGATTCCTCAATGGGCTGGCGTTTGCCGGTCCAGGGGCGTTGCGCGTCTACGACGACGCTCCGGCCGATGGGCAAGTCAGGGATGACGATGTGCCCTTTTGGTATCGGCAATTCCCTGACAGGACTTGAGGATCGCGATCACGGAAATTACTTTGCGAACAGATTGCTGAGCGAGGTGCTGGTGCCCTGCAGCTTGCTGATCATGTTGTCCAATGCGATGAATTGCTTGGTGTACATGTCGGACAGTTTTTCCATGCGGCTGTCGAGATCGTCCAGATCCTTCTCATAGCCCTTGATCTCCCGGTTCAGGCTGTCCGAGCGCAAGGTCAGCGCGCCGTTGTTGGCGTTGAGATTGGCATCCAGCAACTTGGTCATGCCGCTGCCGAACTTGCTGTCCTTGCCGAGCGCAGCGGCGGCGGCATCGGGATCGGCATTGATCGCGCTGTCGAACTTGCTGCCGTCGAAACTCATCACCCCGTCCTTGTCCAGGGTCAGGCCCAGCGCCTTGAGATCATTCAGATTGCCTGCCACCTGGCTGCGCAACTGCTGCTGCAGGCCACGCACCAGGGAATCACCGGTCAGCGCGGCGGCGGTCCTGGTATCGGCGTTGTAGGCGCTGCTGTTCTTCAGCAGGGTGTTGGTGGTGTTGTAGGCGGCCGCAAAGGCGGTGAGGTTGCCCTTGAGGGTGCCGCTGTCCGGTGCGATGTTCAGACTGAACTTGCTGCCTTCAGCCGCCTTGGTCAGGGTGAGTACTGCACCCGGGACCAGGCCGGTGATGGTGTTGGAACTGGAGGTGCGCTCGAAACCGTCCACGCGCACCAGCGCATCGGCCGCCGCCACCGCTTCGCGCATGCCGCCGGTGGCGCCGTTGCCGAAGGTCAGGGCGCTCAGGCTGGGATCGCTGGCGCTGACCGTCAGCGCTCCCTTGACGCCGGTATCGATCGCGTTGAAGACCAGATGCTGCCCGTCGTCGGCGGTCACCACGCTGGCGGTCACGCCCTTGCCGCCGGCCGCCTTGTTGATGGCCGCGGCGATGTCGGTGAGCTTGTCGGTGCCGCTGACATCGACGGTGATGCTCTGGTCGCCATAGCCCAGGGTCAGCGTGCCGCTGCCCACGGGCGCGTCGGCGGCATAGGCGGCGGAGGAGAGTTTCTGTGCGGTGGCCAACCGGGCCACTTCCACCGAGTAGCTGCCTGGCGCAGCGCTGCTGGTGGCGGTAGCGGTGAAGCCGGCGTCGGTCTGCACCGTGGTCTTGTAGGCAGCCGTATCGGCACTGCTGACCACCTTGTCCAAGGCGGCCTTGAGCGTTGTCGCACTGCTCTTGACCTGGCTGATCGCCGACAGCTGGGTCGTGGCGGCGGTCCCCGCCCGGTTGATCACTTCGGCGGCAGGCTGCTTGCGCCGCGAAACCAGGGTGGACACCAGGGTCGGGACATCGATACCGCCGGTGGTGACGCCGGACGTTGCCATAATGCATTCCTCGCATGAGCGCCCGGGTGCGGGCGCATGGGATTACGAGACGGGTATCGGCCGCGGTCGGGAGGACTTTAGCGCCGCCGCCGCCTTCACTCGTCTCTGTAAGCGATGCAAGTTCCGTACCCGAAGTAGACTTCCCTGCGCATCTGGGGCCGCCGGTCAGAATGTTGCCAATGAAAAAGCCCCTCCGAAGAGGGGCTCTGATGCACCGGAGGACGCTGCCGATTACTGCAGCAGGCTCAGCACGTTCTGCGGAACCGACTTGGCCTGGGCCAGCATCGCGGTACCGGCCTGCTGCAGGATCTGCGTGCGGGTCAGCTCGGCGGTTTCCTTGGCGTAGTCGGTGTCGCGGATACGGCTACGCGAGGCCGACAGGTTTTCCGAGGTTGCGCTCAGGTTGGCGATGGTGGAGGTGAAGCGGTTCTGCACCGCACCCATGTCGGCGCGCGAGGAGTTGACCGCGGTCAGCGCCTTGTCGACGATTTCCAGGGCCTTCTGCGAGCCGGAGAACGTGGAGATATCCAGGCTGCTCAGGGTGGAAGCGGTCGAGCCGGAAGCGGCCGAAGCGGTCTGCAGGCCGGCGCCGACCGTGACACCCGTGGCGCCGGTGGTGCTGCCCATGGTCAGCGAGGTGAAGTCCTGACCGGCCTTGAGCGATTCCAGCTTGAGGTTGCCGCCGGTGTCGATCGAGGCGTACATGCCGGTCTGGTCGAGCTTGTCGTTGATCGCCGCCGCCACCTTCTTGTTGATCGCCGCTGCGTCGTCGCCGCTGGCAACCTTCACGTCGCCGATCGTGACCGTCTTGGCAGTGCCGCTGGCGTCGTTGAACGCCAGCGAGATACCGGTGATCGAACCCGATGCGGTCGCGGTGCCGGTTACGCCAGCGCCGGAGACAGCGGCAGCGAAGTTGGCCTTGCCCAGCGAATCGACATTGGCGTCGACGATGCTGTTGATGCCGATGGTCTGGCCGGCGTCGGCGCCGACCTGGAACAGCGCGCCGGAGAAGTCGCCGTTCAACAGCTTGGTGCCGTTGAAGTTGGTCTGGTTGGCGACGCGGTCGATTTCGGCGGTCAGCTGCTTGACTTCCGAGTTCAGCGCGTCCCGGTCGGTCTGCGAGTTGGTGGCATTGGACGACTGCACCGACAGTTCGCGGATACGCTGCAGGTTGTTGCCGATTTCGACCATCGCGCCTTCGGCGGTCTGGGCCAGCGAGATGCCGTCGTTGGCGTTGCGCGAGGCGACGTCCAGGCCGCGGATCTGCGTGGTGAAACGTTCGGAGATCGCCAGACCGGCGGCGTCGTCCTTGGCGCTGTTAATGCGCGAGCCGGAAGACAGGCGCTGGATGCTGGTCTGCATGCTCGCGCTGCTGGTGTTGAGGTTACGCTGAGCGTTCAGCGACATTACATTGGTGTTGATTACCTGTGCCATTTTGATTTCTCCTAAGCGATTTTTCCGGCAAGGGGGCTTGCCTGGAGCCTCCGCAGGGGGGCCATCAAGTTGGCCGTTGCCGCTGCTGAGATGAATAACGGCGTTGCGTCGGGAACCTTTAGCGGATTTCAGTATTTTTTTACTGCGTTTCCGCGTCGGGGCGAAATGCGTAAGCGTTGTGTATCAAGGGGTTTGGATTATTCGGCAGCACCCCGCAGATCTTTAGGCTGGGTATAAAACCCGAAAAATAAACTCCGTCCCTGCGCGCGGCGACGGCCGCGCAGAAGCGAAGAAAACGCAGCGTTTCTGCTGCAAATCAGCGGATCAGGTTGAACAACGACGACGACTGCATCTGCTGGAAAATCGTTTGAGCGGCCTGCAACGAGGCCTTCTCGAGTTCGTACTGCCCGATCGCCGAGGCGTAATCCAGGTCGCGGATCGACGACAGGGTGGTCTTGAGCGTGACTTCGTTGGAGTCGAGCAGGGAATTGGCATTGTCGATGGCCGACAGCTGCGCGCCACCGGAGGCGCGCGCATCGATCATCTTCGACGATGCCTGGGCGATGTCGCGCATCGACGACTGCAGGGTGTTGATCATCGCCGCCTTCTGCGGCGGAGTCAGGGTGTCCGAGTTCAGCGCACCGACCAGGTCGTCGATGGTGGAGAACACGTCCTTGGTACCGGAGGCGCCGATCTGGAAGCTGTCGCCCACTGCCGGTGCGCCGCTGATGCGCAGGCGCACGCCGGCGGCGGTGATGTCCTCGCCTTCCTTGTAGGTGCCGGTGCCCACCACCGCATTGGTGCTGTCGCGCACTTCATAGGTAGTGGCGGCGGTGAACTGCACGCTGTAACTGCCGCCGTTCCAGCTGCCGGTGCTCGCGTCGCGGCTGAAATCCAGCAACAGCCCGGTGCCGGCATTGGCGGCATTGGCGTGCGCGTCCACGCTGCCGTCGCCGGTACGGATGCGCATGAAGATCTCGCTGCCGGGCAGGGTGTCGCTGACGAAGGTATCCGGCGCCACTTCGACCTGCTTCTGGGTCTGGTCGCCGTTGTAGACGACATTGCCGCCGCTCTTGACGAACGGAGCACTGGCGTCGGCGGTGCCGCCGAACAGGTAGCGTCCGGTGCCGTCGGTGCTGTTGGCCAGGCTCACCAGGCTGTCGCGCACTGCGGTCAACTCGGAGGCGATGGCCTTGCGATCGTCGGGGCTGAGCGAGGAGTTGTTGGCCTGCACCGCCAATTCGGTGACGCGCGCCATTTTGTCGCCGGCCTGCGACAGCGCATTTTCCTGCAGGTTGAGCCGGTTCTGCACGTTGTTGGCGTTCTCGCCGAAGCGGGTGATCGCCGCCAGGGCGCGATCCAGGCCCACGGCGGTGCCGGCCGCGACCGGGTCGTCCTTGGCGGTGACCAGGCGTTGCCCGCTGGACAGCTGCGATTCGAGCTGGTTCAGCCGCGATTGCTTGGCGGTCATCGAGGCGACCGACTGGCTGTACATCATGCTGGTGGAGATACGGTCGGTCATCAGCGTACGGCGCCCAGGATGGCTTGGAAGATGGTGTCGGCGGTGGAGATCATCTGTGCGGCGGCCTGGTAGGCCTGCTGCAGCTTCAGCATGTTGGCGGCTTCCTCGTCGAGGTTGACGCCGGAAATCGAATCACGGCTGGCCTGCGCCTGATCGTTGATCACCTTCTGCGCGTCGGCCGCGTAGTCGGCCGCGCGTGCGGCCGAACCCACCGAGGTGGTCAGGCCCGCCAGTGCGCCGTTGAGCGTGACCGTGCCGCTGTTGAGCGCCTTGGCATCGTCGATCTTGGCCAGCAGCTTGGCGTTGCCGTTGTCGCTGGAGCCGGCGCCCATCGGGCCGACCCCGAAGGTGTCCCCAGCCCTGGGCGCGCCATCGAGCACGAAGCTCCAGCCATTGGCGCTCACGGTCTGGCCGGCGGTGTAGGCGAAGGGGCCGGCGCCGTCGATGGTGTACTGGTTGGCATCGATGAACTCGATCGACGCCGGCGTCAGCAGCGCCGGATTCTGCGCGTTGGTGACCTTGACGTCGCTGATCTTGCCGGTGCCCAGGTTGGCGACCGTGGCGGTGGCCTTGACCGGGGTGGCGGCGGCGATCCGCGAGGGGTCGGTGATGGCCACCGACAGCGTGCCGGCCAACCCGGAGGTGGGCTGCAGCAGGAACTTGTCGCCATTGGCCGGGGTGCCGCCGACCACGACGCGCACGCCGTTGAGCAGCAGCGGATCGGCCGCGCTGCCGGTGCCGGTCATCGTCATCGTCGCGCCGGTGCTGGCGTTGGTGGCCTTCCACGCGCCGCCATCAAAGCTGAGCGTGACGTTCTGCCCGTCCACCGCGGCCATGTTGCCGAAGCTGGCCGTCAGCGCGGCGGTGCCGGTGTTGTTCGGGTGGGCAGCGGTGGTCGGCGCACCGATATTGAAGAAGTTGCCGCCCATCGCGCCATACAGGTCCATACCCTGTGCGTGGCCGGCGTTGAAGGTGCTGGCCATGCCGACCGCCAGACGGCCCAGTTCGGCCTGGGTCGGTTCGAGCACGTTGCTGCGGAATTCCAGCAGACCGCCGATCTGCCCCCCCAGCGAGTTGGCGCTGAGGCTGACGTTCTGGCCTTGGGTCTGCATCGCCACCTGCAGCTTGGTCGGCTGATACGGGTCGGCCACCGTGGTGAGCCTGGCCGAGGTGGTGCCTACCACCAGCGCCTGGCCGCCGGCGGTAAAGACATTCATGAAGCCGCCGTCCTGGATCACCGCGGTGCCGCCGGTGTAGCCGACCAGCTTGCTCACCAGTGCGTCGCGTTGATCGAGCAGGTCCGGCGCGGCGCTGTCGACACTGTTGCCGATGGTGCCGTTGATCTTGGCGATCTGCTGGGTCAGGCGGTTGACTTCGTCCACCGAGGAGGTCAATCCGCTGTTGACTTCATTGCTCAGGCTGTCCATCTGCCCGTTGAGCTGCTTGAAGCGGGTCGCCAGCGAACCGCCGGCGTCGAGCATGCTTTGGCGCTCGGCAGTGGAGGAGGCATTGGACGACAGCGCGCTGGTGGCGTCGAAGAAGTTCGACCACAGCCCGGCCACGTTGGTGGCGGTGTTGGAGTACAGGGCGTCCACGCGGTTGGACAGCGAAGACAGCTGCTGCAGGCGCGAGAGTTCGCCGCCGCTGTCGAGCAGCCGCGAGATGGCCAGCTGGTCGGCCACCCGGCCCACTTCGGTGATCTTGGCGCCATTGCCCACGAACGCGTAGCCCATGTCGGTGGGCGTGCGCGTTGCGAATTCCACACGTTGGCGGCTGTAGCCTTCGGTGTTGATGTTGGCGACGTTATGGCTAACGGTCGACAACGCCCGTTGGAAGGCGATCAGCGCGCTGGTCCCGGTGGACATGATGGACATGGGCGTTTACCTCAGCGACGAAGGGTGCCGAACCCGGCCGGTTCGGCGGTACTGGCATAGCGATTGGACAGATCGGCCGCCGCGTTGCCGATCGCGGCCACCGCACGGTCGATGGTCGGACCGTTGGCGATCGCCGCGATCTTGGCCGCATAGCCCGGATCGGTGGCGTAGCCAGCCTGTTGCAAGCCGCGTGCAAAACCGCGGATGTCGGTGCCGGCGCGCAGTGCCGGCTGGTAGCGGCTGTTGTTCTTCAGCAGCCGCACGTAGTCGGCGAAGCTCTCCTCGGCCGAGCCGTAGGCGCGGAAATCGGCGGTCTCGGTGGTCTTGACGCCGTTGACGTACTCGTGGGTGCCGGTGGTGACCCTGGCGCCGTTCCAGCCGGTGGCCTTGATCCCGAACAGGTTGTTGGAATCGCCGCCGTTGCCGATGCCGCGGCGGCCCCAGCCGGTTTCCAGCGCGGCCTGCGCCACCAGTGCACGCGGGTCCACGCCCAGTTCGCGCGCGGCCTTCTGGGCATGCGTCCAGATCTTGGCGACGAAGCCTTCCGGGGTGCGCTCGCCCAGGCTGGCGGCGGCGCTGCTGGCGGCGCTCGCGGTGACCGCGGCGTTGGCGTCGGCCGCGTCGCTGGCGGCCACGTCGGTCCAGCGGTCGTTGGCCGAGGGCCAGCTCAGTGCAGCCGCATCGTCGCCACCGGACTCGCCACCGCCGGTGCGCCCGGCGATCAGGTCCAGCACCTGGCTCATGCCGATGCCGCTCAGGCCACCGGTGCCGAGTCCTGCAGCCGCACCGACGACGCTGCCGATCGCCGCACCCACACCGCCTGCCGCGCCATCGCGTGCGGGCAGCGGCAACGAGGCGTCGCGCTTGCCGGCAACCAGGGCGTACGCCTTGGCCGCCTCGGCGGTGTTCAACGCGGTGTTCAACGCCGGGCCGCCGGTCTGGCCGCCCAACTGCTTGGCGATCATCGCCGACAGCCCCAGCCCCTTGCCCTCGGTCAACGCCTTGGCCATCTGCTGGTCGTACATCTCGCGGAACATCTGGTTTTCGCCCGGAAACATCGGGTCGCCGGAGCTCGCATCGCGCATGCTCTTGACCAGCATCTGCGCGAACTGTCCTTCGAGCTGACGGGAGACCTTGTCGATCTTGGCGGGATCGGCCTTGGTGCTCGGGTTGAGATCAATGGGCGAGGCTGCGATACGCATGTCAGATCACCTCTAGCTCCGCCGTCAGCGCGCCAGCCTGCTTCAGGGCTTCCAGGATGGCGACCAGGTCGCCGGGAGCCGCGCCGACTTCGTTGACCGCGCGGACGATCTGGTCGAGCGTGGTGCCGCCTTCGAACTTGAACATGCGGCTGCCTTCGGCGGTGGCGGTGATCGTCGATTGCGGCGTCACTGCGGTGCGGCCGCCGCTGAAGGCGCCCGGCTGGCTGACGTTGAGGTTCTCGCTGATTGTCACGGTGAGCGAGCCATGCGCGATGGCGGCCGGCATCACCCGCACCAGCTGGCCGATGACCACGGTACCGGTGCGTGCGTTGACCACCACCTTGGCCGGTGCATCGCCGGGCGAGAGTTCGACGTTTTCCAGTCGCGACAGCAGGCCGATGCGTGCGCCCGGATCGGTCGGCGAGCGCACCGCCACGGTCACGCCATCGACCGCACGCGCGGTGCCGGCACCGAAGCTGTTGTCGATCGCCGCGACCATGCGCGAGACGGTGGTGAAATCGTTCTGGTGCAGGTTGAGGGTGATCTCGCCGCTGCCGGCGAATACGTCCGGCAGGGCGCGCTCGACCGTGGCGCCGTTGGGAATGCGGCCGACGCTGGGAATGTTGACCGATACCCGCGAGCCGTCCTTGCCCTGCGCGCCGAAGCCGCCGACCACCAGGTTGCCCTGGGCCATCGCATAGACCTGGCCGTCGGCGCCTTTCAGCGGTGCCATCAGCAGCGAACCGCCACGCAGCGAGACCGCGTTGCCGATCGAGGAGACGGTGATGTCGATCGGCTGGCCCGGCTTGGCGAACGGCGGCAATTCGGCGTGGATGGCCACCGCGGCGACGTTTTTCAGCTGCGGATTGACGTTCGCCGGAACATTGACGCCCAGTTCGCCGAGCAGGTTCTTCAGGCTCTGCACGGTGAAGGGCGCCTGGCTGGTGCGGTCGCCGCTGCCGTCCAGGCCGACCACCAGGCCATAGCCGACCAGCGCATTGCCGCGCACGCCGCCGACCTGGGCGAGATCCTTGATGCGTTCGGCGCTGGCCGGCGCGGCGATCGCGCACAGGGCGACGGCAGCGGCGAGCAGACGCAAGGGCAGGGAAGACAGGTTCATGGTCGCAGGCTCAGTAGGGCGACAGACGGGAGTTGAAGAAGCGGCTCAACCAGCCCATGGCGTTGGACTGCGCGATGGCGCCGCGGCCGCCGTAGGCGATGCGGGCATCGGCCACCTTGCTCGAGGGCACGGTGTTGTCCGGAGCGATGTCGGCGGCGCGCACGATGCCCTGCACCTGCACCAGTTCGTCGCCCTGGGTCAGACGCAGCTGCTTCTGTCCCTGGATCACCAGGTTGCCGTTGGGCAGGCGCTGTACCACGGTGACGGTCACGCTGCCCTGCATGCGGTTGCTTTGTGCGGTGTTGCCCTTGCCGGCGAACGTGCGATCGCCGCTGGTGGAGTTGCGCAGCACGTCGGTGCCGTTGACGGTGAGCGGCACGCCCAGCAGCGTGGGGGTGCTCATGTCCACGGTGTCGGCCTTGCTGACGCTGGTATTGGCGGTGGAAGAGGCAGTGGTGCTTTCGACCAGGTTCACCGTCAGCAGATCGCCGACATCGCGGGCGCGGCGGTCGCCATACAGATTCAGGCTGGGGCCGGCGGCATAGATCGCGCCGGCGGTGGGCTGCGCCACCGGCGCAACCACCGGCACGATCGGCGCCATTTCGGCGAATGGGCGGACATCGCCGGCGGCCACGCAGCCGCCCAGCAGCGCGCTGCAGGCGATGGCGAAGCCCAGGGAGGGCAGGGAAGGCAGGCGGGACATGGCGTGGATTCCTGAGAGGTCGGTGAGCGGCGGGCCGATCAGACGTTGTTGTTCAAGTAGCCGAGCATCGAGTCGGTGGTGGAGATGGCCTTGGCGTTCATTTCGTAGGCGCGCTGGGTTTCGATCATGCTCACCAGCTCTTCCACGGTATTGACGTTGCTGCCTTCCAGCGCGCCCTGCACGGTGGTGCCCAGGCCGTTGAGACCGGGGCTGCCGTTCTGCGCTGGGCCCGACGCGGTGGTCTCGACGAACAGGTTTTCGCCCTTGGCCTGCAGGCCCGAGGGGTTGATGAAGTCGGTCAGGGTCAGCGCACCGATTTCCTGAGCCGCGGCCTGGCCGGCCAGGGTCACGCTGATGGTGCCGTCGTTGCCGATGGTCAGCGACTGCGCGCCCTCGGGAATCTGGATGCCCGGCTGCAGCGGGTAGCCGCTGTTGGTGACCAGCTCGCCCTGCGCATTGATCTGGAAGGTGCCGTCGCGGGTGTAGGCGGAGGTGCCGTCGGGCATCTGCACTTCGAAGAAGCCGCGGCCGTTGACCATCACGTCCAGCGCGCGGCCGGTCTGCTGCTGGCTGCCCTGGTCGAAGCCCTTGAAGGTGGAGACCACGCGCACGCCGGTGCCCAGCTGCAGGCCGGTCGGCAGCTGCGTCTGCGCCGAGGTCGAGCCGCCCGGTGCACGCACCTGTTGGTACAGCAAGTCCTCGAACGCGGCACGGTCGCGCTTGAAGCCGGTGGTATTGGTGTTGGCCAGGTTGTTGGAAATGACCGACATGCGCGTCTGCTGCGCATCCAGTCCGGTTTTGGCGACCCACAAAGCCTGATTCATGACCCGATTCCTCGTTAGACCCGGGGATGTGTTCCGGGTACGGGCGGGTAGATGCACGTGGCGTGCCAAATCCGCGTCGGATTTCTGCCGGGTGTGCGGTGGGTCACGCGGAGCGGGCGCGGCGGCCTGGGCGGGCAGGGCCGGCAGCGGCCAGACGGAAGCGGTGGAACCTGAGTGGCGTGGCGGGCGCGGTAAATCGTCTGCCGGTCAGCGATGTGTTAGACGACGTGTGAACCCTTGGTGCTGCGTCCGGAAAGGTTCTTGGGATTTGCCCGCTGGCATTGCCACGCAGTCAACAGCCTGATCGGTCGAGCGTGCGGTGTCCTCACCGCTCGCGGGACACGCCGCAAGTACGTCCCTGTAGGCTCGGTGGCGGCATCCATGCCGCCACACGGTCCCGCAATCGGCGATGACACCGCACCAGAGAGTTTGTCGGTTGCTGTCTCAAAGCTTGTCCATCGCTCGGCTTGCATCGAGAAGATGATGGGGTGCGCCTTCATTGTTTGCGTCTTGCGCACCGACCACCTTCGATGGTCCTTGCCCGCTCACCGTCGCGGGACCTTACGCGGCATGGATGCCGCGTAAGAGCCTACAAGGACGTACTTGCGGCGTGTCCTGCGATGGTGGGCGGGCAAGGGCCCTGCAACAAGCCACAGACCAGCCGCTCTGCAGCAAATCCGCAGGGAAAGTTCAGAGCAACAGCGTCGCCACCCGCACCCGGCCGTCACACCATCTCCAGTCAGCGTCAATCGCGTACGAACCACCCACGGGACCGCTGAAGCCAAACGAGATGGCAGCCATGTCTCCCTGGCGGCCGCCATCCAGGTGATTGGCAGAGCGGCAAGCCGACTGTTAGCCGCTCTTAGCCGCTCACCCGTAGCAGCGAATTGGACGATTGCGCGTTGTCGTCGCCGTTCTTGATGATCTTGACCTGCATTTCGAACTGCCGCTGCAGCTGGATCATTTCCACCAGCGCACCGGCCGCGTCCACATTGCTGCCCTCCAGCATGCCGCTGTTGACGGTCTTGCCGGTGGCCAGCGCGAAGGCCTGTGCCGGGTCGGTGCTGGTGTTGCGCATCAGCCCGTCCGGGCGCCGCGTCAAACGGTCGGCGGGGGCGTCGACCACCTTCATCCTGCCGACGATGGCCATGGTCTGCGGACCTTCGCCCTGCGGGATGATCGAAATGCTGCCGTCGCTGCCGATCTCCATCGCCTGGTGCGGCGGGATGGTCATCGGGTTGCCGCCCTCATCCAGCACCGCATGCCCGTTGGCGGTGACCAGCTGGCCATTGGCGGTGAGCGCAAGTTCGCCATTGCGGGTGTAGGCCTCGCTGCCGTCGGGCGATTGCACCGCCAGCCAGCGGTCCTGCTGCAGCGACACGTCCAGCGGATTGCCGGTGACCTTCTGGTGGCCCTGGCTGCGGTCGAAGCCCTGGTCCACGTGCAAGGCATCGATCCGCGACGGATATCCCTTGCCCTGGATCTTGAACGCTTCGGTATTGGCCAGCGCAGCCTTGAATCCCACCGTATCGACATTGGCGAGATTGTGCGACACGGTGCTCTGCGCCTGCAGGGAGGCGCGGGCACCGGTCATCGCAACGTAGAGGGCTTTGTCCATGGGGCACCGGGATTGGGAATTCGAGAATCGGGATTCGTAAAAGCGGGCTGTTGCTGGCGGTAAGGATGAGGGCGGCTGCTGGCATCCACTGCTCGTGATGCCAGCTTTTGCCAATCCCTAATCCCCAATCACCCCTCCCGGCTTACCGAATATTGATGATGGTCTGGGTGACCTGATCCTGGGTCGAGATCATCTGCGAGTTGGCCTGGAAGTTGCGCTGGGCCACGATCATGTTCACCAGCTGCTCGGTCAGGTCCACGGTGGAGGATTCCAGCGAACCGGACTCGATCTGGCCCAGGTCCGAGGTATCCGGGGCGCCGGTGCGTGGAGCGCCGGAGGTGTAGCTCTCGGCCCACATGTTGTTGCCCTGCGACTGCAGGCCCTGGGGGTTGACGAAGCTGCTCAGCGCGACCTGCCCCAGCGGCTTGTCGGCGCCGTTGGAGTAACGCGCGAACACCACGCCGCTGGTGTCGATGCTGATCTCGTTGAGCTTGCCGCTGGCGTAGCCGTCCTGGCGGGTGTCGCGCAGTGCGAACGCTTCGCCGTACTGGGTCGAACCGCTGACGTTGAGCTGCATGTTCAGCACGCCGGCGCCGGTGCTCGGGGTGAACGGGTCCATCGCGATGATGCCGTTGGCCGGCGTGGTCAGCGCGCCGGTGTTGGAGAACTGCAGCGTGGTCGGCGCACCGACCGCCGCGCCGTCCACATAGTTGTGCACCTGCCACTCGTTCGGGTTGGCGGTCTTGACGAAATACGAGGTCTGCACGTGGCTGACGCCCAGCGAGTCGTAGACATTGATGCCGCCGGTGGAGTGGCTATAGGTCTTGTCGTCGGCCGGGTTGAACGGGGTCACCGTCGGGGACGTGGCATTGCCGGGCAGGGTGAAGGCCAGATTGACCGTGGAGGTCGACTTGGGCGGGCTGTCGGTGGTCAGCAACTGCAGGTCCGACAGGCGGCCCACGTCGAAGCCGTTGCCACTGGGGTTGGGGGCAAACACCTGCAGGCGTGCGCCCTGCGGATTGATGACATAGCCGTTGGCGTCGGTCTGGAAGTTGCCGGCACGGGTGAACATCTTGGCGCCGTTGGACGAGACGGTGAAAAAGCCCTCGCCGGAGACCGCCAGGTCCAGGCTGCGCCCGGTGGGGTCGATATTGCCCTGCGAGAACTGCTGCGCCACGTTGCTGACCCGCACGCCCGAACCCACTGCGTTGCGCGACAGGCCGTAGCTGGTGCTCTGGAACATGTCGGCGAATTCGGCGCGCGATTCCTTGAAACCTGTGGTGTTGACGTTGGCGATGTTGTTGGAGGTGACGTTCAGGTCGGCATTGGCTGCGGTGATGCCGGACAACGAAGTATTGAAAGACATGGATGTATTCCTTTGAGTGTCGGTTGCCGGCTCAGCTGATGCGGAGCACGTTGGCGAGCGGGGCGGTACCGAGCCCCGTCAGGTTGAGGTACAGGCCCTTGGCGCCGATGGTGACGCTGTCCACCGGTGCGTCGACATAGGTGGGCAGTTTGCTCTTGGCACCGGTGGTATCGGTCTGGGTTGCGGTAATGCCGTACTTGCCTGCGGGCATGCGATTGCCGTTGGCGTCTGTGCCGTCCCAGGCGAAGGCCACCTCACCGGGCGCTGCCGAGGGCACGCTGATCTGCTTGACGAAGGTGCCGTTGGCATCGGTGATCTCGAAATTGACCGTGCCGGCGGCGGTGGAGGACACCACGCCCTTGCTCGAGCCGGTGGCGTCGATGGCCACCTGCGGCGAGGGCACCAGCACGTTGTGACCCACCAGTGCGGCGCCCTTGAGCACCTGGTCGTTGCTCATCGACGCGGAGAAATCGCCGACCTTGGTATTGAGGTCGCCGATGCCCTGCACCGTGGAGAACTGCGCCAGCTGGCCCAGGAACGCGCTGTTTTCCATGGGTTTGAGTGGGTCCTGATGCTGCAGCTGCTCGGTCATCAGTTTGAGGAAGTCGGCCTGGCCGAGTGCTTCCTCCTTCTTGGCGACGGTGCTGCTGCTGGTCAGGCCGAGGCTCTTGTAGAGATCGCTGCCGATCGTGCTCATCTGGAAGATTCCGTGGGTATGGGTCAGCTAGGGACGGATCAGCGGCCCATGGTCAGGGTCGCGAGTGCCAGTTCCTTGGCGGTGTTGAGCATTTCCACGCCGGCCTGGTAGTTGCGCGAGGCGGAAATCATGTTGACCATCTGCGAGACCGGATCCACGTCGGGCGAAAACACGTAGCCATCGGCATCGGCCAGCGGGTGGCCGGGTTCGTAGCGCCGGATCGGCGGTGCATTGGTGGTGGTGATTTCCTTGACGTTCACCGAGGTCAGGCTGGGGTCCTGGCGGCTTTGCTGGGCCTGGAAGATTGGCTCGATCGGCTTGTAGGTGGCTTCGGCCGAACCGGCCACCGAATCGGCGTTGGCCAGGTTGGAGGCGATGGTGCTCAGGCGCACCGACTGCGCGTGCAGCGCCGAACCGGCCACATCGAAAATGGGAAGGTTGCTCATGACTTATTGGCCCGTGATCGCGGTGAGCATCGAGCGCACCTTGGATTCGAGGAAGCTCAGCGACGCGCGGTATTCCAGCGCGGCGCGGCCGTAGGCGGCGCGTTCGGCGTCGGGATCGACGGTGTTGCCGTCCAGGCTGGGCTGGTCGGCTTCGCGGGTGATCTGGAACGGGTTGAGCCCGGCCGTGCCGCCCACTTCATAGTGCTTGGCATCGGTGGCCTGCATCAGGCCGCCGTCCCGCACGCCCTGGGCCGCCTTCAGCGCGGCGTCGAAGTTCAGATCCTTGGCCTTGTAGCCGGGCGTGTCCACATTGCTCAGGTTGCTGGCAATGAGCTTCATCCGTTGCTCGCGCAGCGGCAGTGCGTCGCCGTGGACGCCTAGGAAGGACGAGAAGGGATTGGACACGGTGCTCTCCCGCGAAGTGTTGCCAGGGAGAAAGCAATGTTTGTGCCAGATCGAGGTGGTACGGGATGCGGAATGCGGAGAATGATCGGCGCTGCCTACGCACGGCAGCTTGCCGTCCGGAAACGCGATGGCCAGGCTATCCGTCGCGGAATTGCTTGGTCAAACGCGACAGGCCGGAAGATTCGACAGTCCCGAGGCGCAGTCTGGCGTCGGCAGGTGTGACCTCGGAGTCGCGTGGCCGCGCTTGCCTCGACTTTCTGCTTTTGCAGCTGGGCAGCATCTTGTGGCTGCCATCGGCTCCGACCCGGCAGCCGCCTGGCCTTGCTCAGGCCGCCTCGGCAACCACTTTCAGCCGGGCCAGCACGTAATCGGCCAGTTCGTGCGCGCTGTATTTGGCCACGAAGGCATTGGCGCCGACCTGCTCGACCATGGCGTTGTTGAACACGCCCGACAGCGAGGTGTGCAGCAGCACGTACAGCCCCTGCAGGCCTGGCGTGCGCCGGATTTCCGTCGTCAGGGTGTAGCCGTCCATGGCCGGCATCTCGATGTCGGAAATGACCATGGCGTAGCGGTCGGCCGGGTTTTCGCCGGATGCGGCCACCTGCAGCAGGTGGTCCAGCGCCTGGCGGCCGTCGGAGAGCAGGGTGGCCGACACTCCGAGCTGGTCGAGCACGCTGCGGATCTGCTGGCGCGCCACCCGCGAATCGTCCACCACCAGCACCTGGAACTGCCGGTCGTAGGCGACCAGCTGCAGCGAGGGGTCCAGTTGCACGTCCTTGCTGACCTTGGCGATGTCGGCCAGCACGCTTTCCACGTCGATGACCTGGATCAGCTCGCCCTGGAAGCGCGTCACCGCCGTCAAATAAGTGGCTTCGGCGCCAAGTTCCGGCGGCGGATGAATGTCTTCCACCGCGATATTGACGATGCGTTCCACCCCGCTTACCAGGAAGCCTTGGACCGAGCGGTTGAATTCGGCCACCACCAGATAGCCGGGGCCGTTTTCGGCGTGCGAATCGCGTTCCGGGTGGCCGATGGCCAGGCCCAGGTCCAGCACCGGCACCGAGCGCCCGCGCACGTCGGCCACGCCGGCGAATTCGCTCGGCAGACCGGGCACCTGGAACAGTTCCGGGCGGCGCAGCACTTCCTGGACCTTGAAGACGTTGACGCCAAAAAGCTGGCGTCCGCCCAGCCGGAACAGCAGCAGGGCCAGTCGATTGTGGCCAGCCAGGCGGGTGCGCTGGTCGATGCGGTTGAGCAGATCGTGGGTCATGGGGCAGATATCGACAGCGCCGCCAGTAAACTTGAGGGCTTTATGGTTGATCGGGGGCGCTATCGGGATTCGGGATTCGGGAGTGGGGATTCGCTCAAGCGTCGGGATTGGGGGATTCGGGATTGGCTAGAGGCGTGATGAGCGAGTCGGTGAGACCGATTCGGTTGCTTCCAAGCCTCGGTGACAGTTGGTCGTATAGATGCGGCAGGAAAGAGCCTCGACAGCGGATCAATGAATCACCGGCCAAGCCGCTCTTACGACTCCCCAATCCCAGCAAAAAACAGGCACGCCGCTTGCATAGCCTGTCCCGTCTTCCTCCGGATCTGGTCCCATGCGCCTGCTTCTGCTTGTCATCCTGTTGGCTGCCGCTCCGGCCTGGGCCCAGAGCTATCAGTCCGTCGATTCCATCCGTGCTGCGGCGCTGGCCACGGTCGGCCCGGATGCCGAGGCCGAGGCCACGCTCGATCCGGGCCTGCGCATGCCGGCCTGCCCGATCGCGCTGCAGGCGCAGCCCACCGGTACCAATACGGTGGAGGTGGCCTGTCCGCAGCCGGCCGGCTGGCGCCTGTTCGTGCCGCTGAAGGTGCGTCGCAACCAGGACGTACTGGTGCTGCGCCGCGGCATCAGCGCTGGAGAAACCATTTCGCTGGCCGATATCAGCATCGAGAAGCGCGACGCCGCGCGGATCGTCGGTGCAGTGCTGGCCGACCCCGTGGCTGCGGTCGGCAAGAGCGCCCGGCGCATCCTGCCGGCGGGCTCGCTGCTCTCCGCCAACGATCTGGTGACCCAGCGGCTGGTCCGCCGCGGCGACACCGTGCCGCTGGTGGCGCGCAACGGTGGCCTAGAGGTGCGCATGAGCGGTCGCGCCCTGTCCGATGCGGGCGAGAACGAGCGCGTTTCGGTGGAAAATTCCTCCTCGCGACGGGTGGTGCAGGGGATCGTCGAAGCGAGCGGAACCGTTGTGGTCTCCAGGTAGAAATTCTCTATAAAGTTTTTTTTCTGGGTGCCGTTATCCCCTACGACCTGTAGAGGAGTTCCTGACATGACCCAGAAAATCGAAGGCAATCTACCGACCGCTGCCACCCTTCGTACCGCGGCCACCAGCAGCAAGATCGCTTCGGCCGGCGAAGATCGCGCGTCCCCGGTTGCCGCCACACCGCCTACCGACAGCGTCAAGCTGACCGGCGAGGCCACCAACCTGCAGAACCTGCAGCGCGAGCTTTCGCAGTCCTCGGCGATCGACACCGGTCGCGTCCAGGCAGTGAAGGAAGCCTTGCAGAACGGCAGCTACTCCATCAACCCGGATGCCATCGCCAGCCGCATGATGGATCTGAATCAGCAACTGGCGGGTTGATCCCAGCCTGAAAGGATGAACGTGAACGAGTTCCTGCAACGTCTCAGCGATGCGCTGGCCGGCGAACGCCAGGCATTACTCGAGAACGACATCGATGGGTTGATGCGACATACGCAAGACAAGCTGTCGGCACTGCGCGCGCTGGAAGCGGCGATGCCCGAGGGCGAGGAAGACCGCCTGCGCGAGCTGGCCGAAGCCAACCGTGCCAATGGCGCGCTGCTGGCACGCCGCCGCCGGGAAGTGAACTGGGCACTGCGGCACCTGGGGCGCACCGAGAGCGCGCCGTCGTACGATGCCAAGGGCCAATCCAGCGTCGTGCGCGGTGGGCGCTCACTGGCCGTCGCCTGAGCACCGGGGCGCAGTGCGCCCGTGCTTTCTAGCGGCCAAAGGAACGACTGCGCTCATCGCCGGGCGGGCGCCGGTGCGCGGAGTCGGCACGTATCACTCGTACACTCCGGCTGCTCCGCGGCGTCCACGCCCAACTGACGACTGCTCGCTACGTCCGGTAGCCGCTCTTGGCCATCCCAGGCACGCTGCATGAAGGCCTGTCCGCATCCGGCCCGATGGAGCGTCGCGGCTGCACAGATGACGGCCCCTGGGAGCCGGTATGACCCCGTTACGGAGCCGTCACCGTAGAGCCCGGCACGCGCTGGATGTGCCTGGCAAGTAGCGGTGGAACCGCGCTGCAGTGGCAGCCATCTACGACCAAGGGGCGATATGGCGCCTTGCTGGTTCGGCGTATATTGAGCCGTCCTCGCCGCAGCCTCGTCCCGTGACCGCCAAGTTCTTCCTCAATCAAGCATTGCTGCCGTCTTCGACCACGCTACGCGCCTTCGGCGACCAGATGCTGGAGGGCGTGCTGCTGTTTCGCGCCGACGGGCAACTGATCCTGGCCAACGCCATCGCGCGGCAGAGCCTGTGCAAGGAGGATCCCACCGACGACCGCAACCTGGGCGAGCGCATCTCGCAGGTGCTGCCCTCGGACGCGCTCAACCAGGCGCGCAGCAAGGGAAGCTGGACCGGCAGCCTGCCGGTGGCCGACCGTGTGGTCATCGCCCATCTGTACTACAACGAAGAGCAGGGTGTAGGCCACTTCCTGGCGCTGTTCCACAACATCGAAGGCCAGCAGGATTACGAACGCGAGCTGCAACAGCGCCATGCGGAGCTGCGTCAGGCCTATATGCGCCTGAACGGCGCGCAGGACAAACTGCTGCAGTCCGAGAAAATGGCCTCCATCGGCCAGTTGGCGGCAGGCGTTGCCCACGAGATCAATAACCCGATCGGTTACGTGCACTCCAACCTCGGCAGCCTGCAGGAATACCTGCGCAGCCTGTTCACCCTGATCGAAGCCTACGAGCGCGCGTTGCAGGCGCCCGATCCGAAGGCGCTGATTCCTGAGATCGACGAGATCCGCAACCGGGCCGACATCGACTTCATCAGCCGCGATCTGCCGCAACTGATGTCCGAGTCGCGCGAAGGCATCGAGCGGGTGACCCGCATCGTGCGCGACCTCAAGGACTTCTCGTACTCGGACCGCTCCGAGTCGTGGAAGATGGTCGACCTGCACGCCGGTCTCGAATCCACCATCAACATCATCTGGAACGAGCTCAAGTACAAGGTCACCCTGGAACGCAACTACGCCGACCTGCCGCTGGTGGAGTGTCTGCCGTCCGAGCTCAACCAGGTGTACATGAACATGCTGCTCAACGCCGGCCAGGCCATCGCCGAGCGCGGCACGATCACCGTCACCACCGGCCGCGACGAGGCCGAGAACGTGTGGATCCAGTTCCAGGACAGTGGCGCCGGCATCGCGCCGGATCTGTTGCAGCGCATCTTCGATCCGTTCTTCACCACCAAGCCGGTGGGCAGCGGTACCGGCCTGGGCCTGTCGATCTCCTACGGCATCATCAACAAGCATCACGGCCGCATCGACGTGGAAAGCGTCCCGGGGCAGGGCGCCAGCTTCCGCATCGTGCTACCGATCCGGCAGCCGAAGTAGCGCTGACGCGCTGGGATTGGGGATTGGGGATTGGGGATTCGTTGAGGAGCTGGGATTCGGCAGTCGGGATTCGTCAAAGCCAAGCTCTTGCGAATCCCGAATCCCGAATCCCTATTCCCGGCCGTTACGCAGCTCGTCATGCGTGCGGAATGCCTGGCGGATGTGCTCGCGCAGTTCGTCGTCGTTCCAGGGCTTGGTCAGGAAGCGGTAGATCGCGCCGCGGTTGATCGCTTCGGTGACAGTGGCCAGATCGGTGTAGCCGGACAGCACCAGACGCACGGTATCGGGGTAGAGCATCTTGACCCGGCCCAGGAACTCGGTACCGCTCATGTCGCTCATGCGCTGGTCGGAGAGGATCACCTGCACATCGTTGGTGGCCAGCAGGTCGAAGGCGTCGCGCACGTTGCCAGCCGCCAGGATCCGGTAGCCGTCGCGACGGAACAGGCGTACCAGCGAGCGCAGCACGTTTTCCTCGTCGTCCAGCAGCAACAGCGTACGGTCGGGGCGGCTCTCGGCGAACGATTCCGGGCGCAGGTAGCGCCGGCGCAACGCCATGCCGGCCGACTCGGCCGACATCGGTTCGCCGAACAGGTAGCCCTGGAAGATGTCGCAGTCGTTGCGGCGCAGAAAGCCCAGCTGTGCCTGCGATTCCACGCCATTGGCAATGACCGTCATACCGAGCTGGTGGCCCATGGCGATGATTGCGCGTGCGATCGCCGCCTCGCGGCTGCCGGCCGGCGCGCTCTTGATGAAGCTGCGGTCGATCTTCAGCCGGTCCACCGGGTAGCGCACCAACGCGCTGAGGCTGGAATCGCCGGTGCCGAAGTTGTCCAGGCTCAGGCTGATGCCTTCATTGCGCAGGTTGGCCATCGTCTCGTGGACGAAGTTGACGTTGTTGGTCAACGCGCTTTCGTTGATCTCCAGCGTGACGAATTGCGCCGGCACGCCAGCGGTCTGCAGCATCGCCATCACTTCGTTGAAGAAGCCAGGGCGCAGCAGCTGCAGCGTGGACACGTTGACCGCGATGCTGAAATCGTCGAAGCCCTGGTCGCGCCACAGCCGCGCCTGGCGCACCGCGTTCTGCAGCACCCATTCGCCGATCTGCACGATCACGCCCAGGCGCTCGGCGGTGCGCATGAAGCGCTCCGGCACCAGCATCCCCAGGGTCGGCGACTGCCAGCGCAGCAGCGCTTCCATGCCGACGATGCGGCCATCGCGCGCGCTCACCAGCGGCTGGTAGCGCAGGCGCAATTCGCCATGCGGAATGGCGTCGACGATCTGCCGCGCGATGATGCTCTCGCTGTGTGCGTTGGTGGCGGAATTGCGCGTGTATAGCCGCACCGTGTTGCCGCCTTCGCGCGCGGCCTGGTAGCTGGCTTCCTCGGCGTAGTCGAGCAGGGTGGACAGCGAGGTCGAGTGTTCCGGGCACAGGCTGATGCCGACCTTGCCGGTCATGAACAAGGTGTACGGCAGCACCGACAGCGGCAACTCCAGTTGCTGGCGGATCTCTTCGGCGAAATCCTCCGGCAACGGCGTATCGTCGCGGCGCACCGCCACGATCACCATCTCGTCGCTGCCGTGGCGCCACAGCCGGCCGCGCGTCCCCAGGAATTCCTGCAGCCGGCGCGCGGCCAGGGTCAACGCCTGATCGCCGACCTCGCCACTCATGTTCTCGTTGATCGAGGCGAAATGGTCGATATCGACGTGGAAGATCATCAATGGCGCGCCGCCGGAAGCGGCCGCGTCCACCAGGTGCAACAGCTCGGGGTTACCCGCGCCCAGCCGGGTCGGCTTGACGATTTCCAGTCCGGGCGGGATCACAGGGTTCCACATGACTCAACGTCCACCATCTTCGTGGACGGACTCGCCGACCGGGTGATAGGGCAGGCGCAACGTCACGCGCGTGCCTGCTCCGGGAGCCGATTCTATCGCGAGCGCACCGCCGACGGTTTGCGCACGCTCACGCATCACGATCAGCCCCAGTCCGCGCGGGCCTTCGGGCTCGAAGCCATCGCCATCGTCGCTGACTTCCAGGGCGAAACTTTCGCTATCGATCGAATGCAGGCGCATGCGCACTTCGCCTGCGCAGGCATGGCGCAGCGCGTTGGTCAGGCTTTCCTGCGCGATCCGGAAACAGGCCTGTTCGATCTCGCTGCCGGGGCGCACTTCCAGCGCCTGGATATCCAGCTCCAGCCGCACCTGCGAGGCCCGGAACAGCATTGACGCCTGCCAGCGCAATGCCGCTTCCAGGCCCAGCGCATCCAGTTGCGGCGGGCGCAACAGCATCGACAGGTTGCGCAACTTGGTCACCGTGCTGTCGGCCAGCGACACGACTTCCAGCAGGTCTTCGCGGCGCGCCTCCGGATCGGCTTCGTCCAGCGCCGCATGTGCGGACAGCTTCATCGCAGTGATCGCCTGGCCGATGTCGTCGTGCAGGTCGCGCGAAATGGCGCGGCGCTCGTCCTCCTGCAGCGAAAACAGCCGCTTGGCCATCGCCTGCAGTTCGGCGTTGCTCTCGGCCAGCGCGTCGCGCATGCGTTCGGGTTCGCTCAGATCGCGCACCACCAGCAGCTTGCAGCTCCGTCCGCCATAACGGATATCGCCGGCCGACAGGCCCGCATAGAAGGTGCTGCCGTCGCGCCGCCGCATCGCCCGTGCACTGGACACCGGCTCGTTGCGGTCGCTGCCGGCGCGCAGGTAGTCGCGCACCAGCGGCAGGTCGTTGTCGCTGACCAGGGTCTGCAGCGGTTCGCCCAGAATGGTCTCGCCCTGGAATCCGAACTGGACCGAGCCGGCCGCATTGGCATACATCACGTGTTCGTCGGCCAGGATCAGCACCCCGTCCGGCAACACCCGTACCAGCTCGCGAAACTGTTCTTCGCGCTCGCGCAACAGGCGGCGCGACTGTTCGCGCTCGCTCACGTCCTGCAGGGTGCCGTGCACATACCGCGCGCCGCCGGGGGCAGTCACGCTCTCGGCACGCAGGTGCACGGTGCGCGGTTGCGAATCGCCGCCGGTCAACGGCAGCAGCACGTCGATCTGCACCTCGCCGCCGGTGCACATGTCCTCGATCATGCGTTCGATCCGGGTCTGGGTGGCGGTATCGGAGGCGGTCAGCAGCTCTTCCAGCCGATGCTCGCGCCGATGCATCGGCACGCTGCGTCCCAGCAGGCGGTACACCGCCGGCGAAAAGCGGCCGAGGCCGGTTTCCCGATCCAGCTGCCACGAGCCCAGCCGTGCGATGCCCTGTGCTTCTTCCAGTCGCTCCAGTGCTTCGTCGCGCAGGTGTTGCGCCTGCCGCTCCTCGCTACGGTCCACGGTGACCACCAGCCGGGCAGGGCCGCTGGACAGGTGCAGCTGGTTGCTACGCACTTCCACGTGCCGTGGACCGTTGCGCGTCAGCAGGTCTTCGTTCAAGACGCAGGTGGTGTCGCCCTTGCCGCGGATCTGCGTGATGATCTCTTCCAGCCGGTCGCCATCGGCATTGGGCCAGATGGCCTGCAAGGTCTGCTGCAGGAACTCGTCGCGTTCCCAGCCGAAGAACTCCAGCGCCGCCGGGTTGGCATCGAGGATGCGCATGGTCGCCAGGTCGTAGATGAAGGCCGGGCTGGGCAGCGCCAGGAACTTGGCTTTCAGCAGCGCTTCGGACTGCGCCAGTTGCGCATGTTCGTCCACGATCTTGGTCGCGAAGCGGCGCAGGACCAGATGGATGGCGATGCTCGACAGCAGCAGGAAGCTGGCATCGGACCACCGTTCCGGGGTAGCGGCCCCGGCCAGGCTGAGCAGCCGGTTGCCCACCAGCAACCAGGCCACTCCGACCAGCAGGTACAGCCCGGTGAGGGTCCACACCCCTTGATTCAGGCGCTCGGCCAGGCGCAGGCAGGACACGGGAGGGGACGAAAACGCGGGCGCGGCGACAGGTTGGTGCATGGGTCCGCGAACGACCTTTGGAGCGGGCGATGGAACCATCTTAGCCGTAACTCGGTCCGGTTCGGTCGTACCGGAAACGGACGCCTCAACTAATCCGCCGAACGGCCGTTATCCATTGCGACCCCGAGCCAGGGGGCGATCCTTCGGAGTGTTCCAGAGTGGACTCAGGCGTCATTGCAAGCATGCTCCAGCACCCGCTGACCTCAGCGGTGGTGCTGTTGGATGCGCATGGCCAGCCCCTGGCGGCCAACCGCGTCGCGCAGTCGCTAGGGCTGCCGGCAACCCTTGCGGCATATGCCGAGGTGCTGGACAGCAGTCGCGCCCAGGTGGCGGCCGGCGGCGGCATGGCCGCCTGCGTCCTGCCCGGAACCGGCGGCGGGCGGCTGGAAGGCTGGCTGCGCGCGGTCTGCGACGAGCATGGCCAGGTGATGGCATTCACCTTGAGCATTCCCGAACCGCTGGGCGCCGATGGCACCAGTCGCTGGGAAATCGGCCTGGACAGCGCCGACCATGGGTTGTGGGACTGGGATATCCCGGCCGACGTGGTGTACCGCTCCGAACGCTGGACCCGCATGCTCGGTTACTCCGAGCAACCGCTGCCGAACAATCTCACCGCATTGTCCGGGCTGATCCATCCCGACGATCATGCGCACGTCAGCGCCGCGGTGCAGGCGCATCTGGAGGGCCACACCGATACCTACGCGGCCGAATTCCGCCTGCGTCAGCACGATGGCCAATGGCGCTGGATTCTCGATCGCGGCCGCGTCGTCTCGCGCACCGCCGATGGCCGTCCATTGCGCATGGTCGGCACCCATACCGACGTGCATCATCACAAGCTGCTCGAACAGCAACTACGCGAACAACAGGCCCAGCTCGAAGAAGCCCAGCGCATCGCCAGCATGGGCAGCTGGAGCTGGGATGCGTTGAAGGACCAGCTGTGGGTCTCGCCGGATTTCCTGCAGCAGCTCGGGATCGCCGGGCTGCGCCTGCACGGCATCCGCGACCTGCTGCGTCTGCTTGCCCGCACTTCGCTTGCGCAGCTGCGCAGTGCCTGGCGCAAGATCAAGCACGAAGGCCTGCCGGTGCATTTCGAACTGGAGGTCAACGGCCTGCTGGGCGTCAACCCGCATCATCTGCGGGTGTGGGCGCAGCCGGTGTTCGACGGCGACGGCAGCATGGTACGCGTCCTTGGCCAGTTGCAGAACGTGACCGAGCAACGCCAGACCGATGCCTTGATCCGTTGGCGGACCGAGTTGCTCAACCGCGTCTCCGCGCTGGGCAAGATCGGCGGCTGCGAAATCGAAGTCGATACCCGCCGCATGCAGTGGACCGAGGAGTGCTACCGCATCCACGGTCTGCGCAAGGAGACCATCACCCTGGAACAGGCGCTTGCGCTGTACACCCAGGATTCGCGCGACGCTTTCGAAGCGGCACTGTTGCGCATTTCCGACGGCGGCCTGCCCGAGCAACTGGAGCTGTGCTTCTATCGCAATTCCGGCCAGCGTATCTGGGTGCAGGTATTGATCGAACTGGATCGTCGCGAAGGCCTGCCGCCACGCTTCGTGGCGCTGTTCCGCGACGTGACCCGCGAGCGCGAAGCCAACGAGCGCATCGAGTTGCTGGCGCATTACGACCGCCTGACCGGCCTGCCCAACCGCTTCCTGTTGCGCGAGCAGGCCGAGAACGCCATCCGCGAAGCGCATGAGCGCGGCCAGGTGCTGGCGATGCTGCTGGTGGATCTGGACGGTTTCAAGAGCATCAACGACTCCTTCGGCCACGCCACCGGCGACACCTTGCTCAAGCTGGCCTCCACGCGCCTGCACCAGCATCTGCGCAACAGCGATTTGTTCGGCCGCTTCAGCGACGACGAATTCATCGTGTTGTTGCGCGACCTGTCCGAGCCGGAAGATGCCGGTCACGTGGCGCGCAAGCTGATCAGCGCGCTGGGCGAACCGCTGCGCAAGGATCATGTCACCCTCAAGCTCGGTGCCAGCATCGGCATCGCCCTGCAGGGCGAGGGCCTGTCCGACTTCGACAGCCTGCTGCGCGCCGCCGATGCGGCGATGTACGCGGCCAAGGAATCGGGCCGCAACACCTTCCATTACTACAGCCAGGACGTGCTGATGCGGGCGCAGCGGCGCCTGGAACTGGAGCACGCGCTGCAAGGCGCGCTCGAGCGCGAAGAATTCACCCTGGTCTACCAGCCGCTGGTCAATACCGTTGGCGATACCTCGCCGGCGATCGAAGCGTTGATGCGCTGGAATCGCCCGGGCCACGGGCTGTGCAGCCCGGCCGAGTTCATTCCCATCGCCGAGGAATGCGGCGAGATCGTGCGACTCGGCGAATGGGCCATCGGCGAGGCCTGTCGCCAGGCCGTCGTCTGGGACCGCGCCGGACTCAATTTCAGCCGTATCGCCGTCAACGTCTCGGCGGTGCAATTGCGCGAGCGCGGTTTCGCCGAGCGCGTGCTGGAGATCTGCCGCGACAACGGCTGGTCGCCATCGCGGCTGGAGCTGGAGCTGACCGAATCGGCCCTGATCCGCGACTCCGACTCGCTGCGCCGCTGCTTCGAACTGTTCGAGCAGAATGGCGTCTTGCTGGCAGTGGACGACTTCGGCACCGGCTTTTCGAACCTGCATTATCTCAATCGGTTTCCGGTGCAGCGCCTCAAGATCGACCGCAGTTTCGTGCAGGGCATGCTCGACGATGCCAACACGGCCGAGGTCACCCAGGCCATCGTGCATCTGGGCCACGCCCTGGGCATGCAGGTGGTCGCCGAGGGCGTGGAAACCGTGCAGGAAGATGCCTTGCTGCGCCAGCAGGGCTGCGATGAGATCCAGGGCTATTTCTACTCGCGCCCGCTATCGCCGCGCGATATGGCGCAATGGCTGCGCGAGGCCGAGGCCGGCATGCGGCTGGGTGCACGGCTGGTGATTGCCGGCTGACGGCTGACGCCACCGCTGACAGCCTGCCGGCGGTGGGCCAGATCTGGGCGGCGGCTTGGGCTATCGTCGATATGCACGCCCCTTAATCAGTTCGATGGGCAAGGGCAACCGTCCGAGGCAGGTGGTGAGGTCGCTATGGATGGGCGTCATGAAGCTTCATTCGTCTGCGAGGGCCGATAGCGGCCAAGCCAAACGTTTGCGCCAGCTCTTGGAGGCGCTGCCAGGACCAACCGGCACCAGGGTCCTGCCTCCCACGGAGCGAGCGAACCGGGCGCTCCCGCGCGAAAAACGCAGGTCGGATTGTCCGGAAAGTCGCCCGCTGCACGCGATCCGTCGACCGACAGCACGACGTCTTGATCCCGGGAGAAGACAAGAGCGGACACGCATCGATCTCCCACGCCGACGAGTTCCACTGCAGCGACCAGCGAGCTCCTATCAGCTGGCCAGCGTCTTCGTTTGTCGAGTAGGGGCCGAGGATGCACACAGGACCCCATTGTCCGGTCATTGCTTCGCCAGATCGACCTGTGTCGTCAGTCCGGCTTGGATTGCCGAGCGCGCGTGTCGCGCCTGGCAAGCGACCAGCACCATGACGCAGACGAAGGTTGTGTTGTCAGCCTGCGCCTGGAGCAGCGCCTCGTCACCCGTCAAGGATTGGATCGAGCGGCTTGTCGGCTGCCTGCAAGCGCGGATTGCAGGCGTGTCAAACGCGCGTCCCGGTATGTCTCGCCAGATGGCTCAGGCGGGTGCGCCCCAGCTGGGGTGACCGAGCACCAGGGTGGGGTGCTCGTTCGCGGTGGCGCCAGCGTAGGTAGATAGATCGATCAGTTCCGGTCAGATGCAGCAGAAGCGTTGCTTCGCGAGAGACCGACTCCTATCCGATCGGGCATCATCGGCAGAACCTCAGCATCGCATCTGGTCCAGGCAGTCGCTACGCGCATCCTGGATTCGTGTGAGAGGCCTCGAGTGGTCACCGCCGAAATGGCGTCATGTCGTGCGCGACACAGGTGTGCCGTATTGACGCTGCGGATCAGCAGTCCATGAATTGGATGCGATGCGTCGGCCGACCACTCGCTGTGGCCGTTTGCGCGGATGTGGAGGTGGACAGGGCAGGGCGATAACCGACTGCACTCGCTCGTCACGGTCGCGGTGCTGCTCCGCTGGTGGAGGTGGTGGAATCTGAGATCGGGCAGTCCAACAACACGGCGGGGCGCCTGCCGAGGCACGCCCCGCCGCTATCGCGTCAGCGCGCGGATGCGCTGACGGCATCGCCATCCAGGCCCAGGTCCCAGGCCACGGTTGCGAACAACAACGCGTCTTCGCTGCAATCGCGGCGCGGGTTGATCAACGCCTTGATCTCTTCGCGGGCGGCGAGTTCCAGCCGTTCCAGCGCGGCCGGCAGCCGCACCCGTCGCAGCAGCGGCTTGGCGGCGTCGCTTTGCGCGATGCGCTCGGCATGCGCGGCAGCCAAGGCGGCGGACTGCAGCGCGGCGGCGGGGGCTGCATCGATGCGCTGATCAGCACCGGTGGGCGAGGCAAGCAACGTCATAACGGACACCAGGTCGGTACGGAACGACAAATCCCCGGCGCGCCGGGGAATGTCGGGATCAGAAGTCGCGCGGCGGCATCGGTCTCAGAACAGCTCGACCGTGCCGGCACCCATGCCCTGCTGCGCCACCGGCTTGTGCGGCGGGCGTTCCCACTCCACGCGCATGTCGCGCAGGCGGTTGGACACCTTTTGCAGCGCGGCGACCAGGTCGCTGTCGTACACGCCGCCATTGCGGTGCAACAGTTCCTGCAGCGCCACCGCCTCGCGGTTGATCGCGGTCAGGCGATCCAGATGGGTGTGGATGCCGCTCAGCGTCTGCGTGGCGATATCTTCGAACTGCAGCGCGCGGACCGCTTCGGCCACGCTGCCGTCGATGGCGCGGGCGCATTCGGAGATTTCGCGCATGCCATCGCCCAACGAGGCGTTGATCTGGGCGACATTCTCCAGCATGGCGGCCGATTCGTGGCGCGCCTCGCGGGAGCGGTCCATGTGGCGCGAGGCCAACTGCGAGACCGTCTCGCGCACCTTGGCGATCGATTCCTTGGAGCTGTGCGCCAGCTTGCGGATCTGCTCGTTGAAGGTGGTGGAGCGCTCGGACAGGTTGCGCACCTCGTCGGCAACCACCGCGAAGCCGCGACCGGCTTCGCCGGCACGTGCTGCTTCGATGGCGGCGTTTAAGGCCAGCAGGTTGGTCTGGTCGGCGATCGACTTGACGTCTTCCAGCAGCGCGAAGATGCCATCCAGGTGCTGAGCCATCTCGTCGATGTGGTGCACGGTGTTGGAGCTCTGGCCGCTCACCTGTTCCAGCGCCTCCACCAACTGCTCCATGCGGGAGCTGGCATGCTGGGCGAAGCGGGCAACGTCGACGCCGGCGCTGCCGTCGTCACCGGCACGGTCGACGATGCGGGCCAGGGCCTGGCTCTGCTGGCGCGACTTGCGGTTCATCGCTTCGAAGCTGCCACCCAGACCCGAAACGGCCTGGCGGATCAGTTCGCGGGCACGCTCGACTTCCGAGCGCGAACCGTCGACTTCGTTGCTGACGAAGGTACGCAGTTCGTTGAGCAGTTGGTCCTGCTCGCGCAGGATGCGGGCCTGGTCCGGATTGCGCCGGAACTGGGAATACGTCACCCAGGCAGCGAAACCCAACCAGCTGAGGGTCATGGTCGCCAGGATCGCCCAGCGCACCGAAGCGGGCCAGTCGAATCCGACAGCGAAGGGGAACAGCAAGGTCAGAGCCAGAGGAGCGGCTAGACGGATGAGTGGACGTGAATACATGGGCGTTCTCGGCAGAGTCACGGTTGCTGTATCGGCCGTCCCCCCGGTGTCTTTAGCGACGATCGCCACATCGTCTCGCGCATGCCTCGGTCAGTGGCAGGCGCTGGCGCCTGCTGTGGGCGCTTTTTCCCTGCGTTTGGGCGCCACTCAACGCAGCGCCCGATCCACCGCCTCGCTCATTGCACGCTTGGCGAACAGGAAGTCCCACAGGCTGCCGCCCATCTGCCGCCACAACACCGCCGAGCGCACCGCCGCCAGCAACAGCGCGCGGATCTCCGCGACCACCCCGGCCTGGCCCAGGTAATGCGGGTTGCCCTGCACCATGACCTTGGGGCGCAGATGGCTGATCGTCTGCGCATACAGCCCGCCCAGCGAGCTCAACACATCCGGATGCGCGCTGTCGCCCAGGTGTTGTGCCTGACGCGCCGCTGCATCGATTCCGCTGGAGACCGTGGCCACGGTCGCGTTGTCGCGCACGAAGCGGCGCTCCAGTTGCAACACCGCCAGCGCCAGCCGCGGCAACACCTCGTCCTGGCCCTGGTTGCGAAAGTAGTTGTGCAGCAGGCGCAGGCCGGGCGCCAGGGCCGCGGTCGAGCCGTACACCGCCTCCGGCGAGGCCGCATCGACCCGGAACACGCTGTCCATGGCGGTGCGCACCGTGGCCGCCTCCGAATGCCCGGTCTCGGCGATCCGCCGTACCTGCTGCAGCGCCTGGGCAACGCCGGCCAGCGCCAGCACACGGTGATCCATGGAAACACTCATCAAGCCACACCCTCAGGGGAAAAAGATCCTGCCAGTTGCCGTTCCAGCGGCGCATCGGTGGCGGCAATGACCGCGCCACCCAGGCATTGCTCGCCGTCGTACAGCACCAGCGACTGCCCGGGCGTCACCGCCCGCTGCGGCCGCTCGAAACGCACCTGCACGCTGCCGTCGTCGCGCACCTCCACCGTGCACGGCTCGTCCGGCTGGCGGTAACGCGTCTGCGCAGTGCAGCCGAAGCTGCGCGCCGGTGGTGCACCGGTCACCCAGTGGGCCTGCTCGGACTGCAGCCAGCGCGACTGCAGCAGCGGGCTGTCGCGGTCCTGGTCCACATACAGCACGTTGCTGGCCACGTCCTTACCCACCACGTACCACGGCGCCCCCGCGCGGCCGCGCACGCCGCCGATGTTCAGCCCCTCGCGCTGGCCCAGGGTGAAGTAGAACACCCCGGGGTGCTCGGCGATGCGCTGCCCCTGCGGGTCGCGGATTTCGCCGCTACGCGCAGGCAGGTAGCGGCCCAGGAACTCGCGGAAGTCGCGCTCGCCGATGAAGCAGATGCCGGTGGAATCCTTTTTGGCATGGGTCGGCAGGCCGGCATCCTGGGCAATGCGGCGCAGCGCGCTCTTCTCCAGTTCGCCGATCGGAAACAGCGTTGCGGCCAGTTGGGCCTGCCCGAGCTGGTGCAGGAAGTAGCTCTGGTCCTTGCTGCGGTCGGCGCCGCGCAGCAGGCGCCAGCGTCCACCGGCGTAGGTGACCCGGGCGTAGTGACCGGTGGCGATGCGTTCGGCGCCCAGCGCCTGGGCCGCTTCCAGGAAGTGCTTGAACTTGACCTCGCGGTTGCACAGCACATCCGGGTTCGGCGTCCGCCCGGCCGCGTACTCGGCCAGGAAGTGCTCGAACACGCCGCTCCAGTATTCGCCAGAGAAATCACGGAAATGGAAGGGGATGCCCAGCATCCCGCAGACCGCGACCGCGTCGCGGCGGTCGTCTTCGGCGCGGCAGTCGCCGCTGCCGTCGTCGGCCCAGTTCTGCATGAACAAGCCGGCGATCGACTCGCCCTGCTGCGCCAGTTGCCAGGCCGCCACCGATGAATCCACACCACCGGAGACGCCAACCACGATGCGAGGGGTGCTCATGCGACGTGCCGCACCAAGGCCAGCGGGTGACGCTGCCCGGCCAGGTAATCGGCCAACACGTCCCACACCAGCGGGCTGCGCAGACGCTCGCTGGCGGCGTGCAGTTCTTCCGGCGCCATCCACAGCGCCCGCACCACGCCGGTGTCCAGACTGCGCTCGGGGTGGTGGACGAGCGCATCGGCCGCAAACGCGAAACGCAGGTAGCACTGGCCGGTTGGCGCCAGCCACTGGTAGCTGCCGATGAAGTGGGTCAGCCGCACATCCCAACCGGTCTCTTCCAGGGTCTCGCGCACGGCGGCCTCCTGCAGGCTCTCGTCCGGCTCCAGGTGGCCGGCCGGCTGGTTCAGCAGCAGGCGGCCGCCGATACGTTCTTCGACCTGCAGGAAACGGCCCTCGCGCGCCACCACGGTGGCGACGGTGACATCGGGATGCCAGCGGTGCTGTCGGGCCTTCATCGCCAAGCTCGCTCGTCGGGCAGGTCGCCCCGCGCAGCGCAGGGTATCCGGGCGCTACTGCGGCAGGGGCGGGCGGTACCGCTCCGGAAGCAGCGCGCCGCGCCGGTAAGCGGTCTGGTCGTGGTCGACAGCGCCACCGTCGGCGCGGTCAGGAAATCGGTCATCGAGGGCCAGCGGGAAAATTGGAAGCAAATTGTGCGGGCCGCGGCGCGAATCGTCCAATGCTCGCGGCGTTGAACCGTATAATGCCCGGATGCCTCGCAAGACCTCACACGAACACGATCACGGCCTGACGGTCGAAGCCAGCAAACCTGAAGTGGCGCCACCGCCACGCTATCAGGTGTTGCTGCTGAACGACGACTACACCCCGATGGACTTCGTGGTGACTGTGCTGCAGCAGTTCTTCAACCTCGATCTGGAGCGCGCGACTCAGGTCATGCTGCACGTCCATACCCGCGGACGTGGGGTGTGCGGGGTCTACAGCCGCGAAGTGGCCGAGTCGAAAGTGGCGCAGGTCAACGAATTCTCGCGCATGAACCAGCATCCGCTGCTGTGCACGATGGAGCAGAGCTGACCGCTGGGCGGATCGTTCCAGCAGCGCAACAGTGTGACCGTAATCGCGTGCTAACGCCGTCTGAACATGGCTATCCGATAGGGTTGTGGAAAATCCCGACAAAAGCCGCATATTGTTGGCAACAGCCGTTCGGAGTGACCAATGTTCAGCAAAGACCTAGAGCAAACCATCGGCCAGTGCTACAAGCGGGCACGCGAGGCGCGTCACGAGTTCATGACCGTCGAGCACCTGCTGCTCTCGCTGCTGGACAACCCCTCCGCACAGGCCGTGCTCAAGGCCTGCGGAGCCGATCAGCTGCGTCTGCACAACGATCTCGAACAGGCCATCGAGGCCTCGGTCTCGCGCCTGGCCGAAGACGACGGCCGCGACACCCAGCCGACCCTGGGATTCCAGCGGGTGCTGCAGCGCGCGGTGTACCACGTGCAGTCGTCGGGCAAGAAGGAAGTCACCGGTGCCAATGTGCTGGTGGCGATCTTCGGCGAAAAGGACTCGCACGCCGTGTACTTCCTGAATCAGCAGGACATCACCCGGCTGGATATCGTCAACTACCTGTCCCACGGCATCGCCAAGCTCGGTGAGGACGGCGAGCAGCCGTCCGCGTCCGACGGCGAACCCAAGAGCGAGGGCGGCGAGGGCGAGGGCAAGGGCGATGCCCTCGCCGAGTACGCCACCAATCTCAACGAGCAGGCGCGCAGCGGCAAGATCGATCCGCTGGTGGGGCGTTCCGACGAGATCGAGCGCACCATCCAGGTCCTGTGCCGCCGCCGCAAGAACAACCCGCTGTACGTGGGCGAAGCCGGTGTGGGCAAGACCGCGATCGCCGAAGGCCTGGCCAAGCGCATCGTCGATGCCGACGTGCCGGAGGTATTGGCCGATGCGGTGATCTTCTCGCTCGACCTGGGCGCACTGGTGGCCGGTACCAAGTACCGCGGCGACTTCGAGAAGCGCCTCAAGGGCGTGCTGACCGCGTTGAAGAAGGTGCCCAATGCGGTGCTGTTCATCGACGAAATCCACACCATCATCGGCGCCGGTTCGGCATCGGGCGGCACCATGGATGCCTCCAACCTGATCAAGCCGGCGCTGGCGTCGGGCGAGCTGCGTTGCATCGGCTCCACCACGTTCCAGGAGTACCGCGGCATCTTCGAGAAGGACCGCGCCCTGGCGCGCCGGTTCCAGAAGATCGACATCGTCGAACCGACCGTGGGCGAGACCTTCGAAATCCTGCAGGGTCTCAAGCCCAAGTACGAGGCGCACCACGGCGTCACCTACGCCGACGATGCGTTGCAGGCGGCGGTCGATCTGTCGGTCAAGCACATCGGCGACCGCCTGCTGCCGGACAAGGCCATCGACGTGATCGACGAGGCCGGTGCGCGCCAGCGCCTGTTGCCGGAGGGCAAGCGCAAGGAGTTGATCGACATCGAAGAGATCGAGACCATCGTCGCCAAGATGGCGCGGATTCCTGCCAAGCAGGTCAGCGCGACCGACAAGGACGTGCTGCAGCATCTGGAGCGCAACCTGAAGATGGTGATCTTCGGCCAGAACCCGGCGATCGAGACCCTGGCCGGCTCCATCAAGCTGGCGCGCTCGGGTCTGGCCAATCCGGAAAAGCCGATCGGCAACTTCCTGTTCGCCGGCCCGACCGGCGTCGGCAAGACCGAAGTAACCAAGCAGTTGGCCTTGCAGCTCGGCATCGAGCTGGTGCGCTTCGACATGTCCGAGTACATGGAAGCGCATTCGATCAGCCGCCTGATCGGTGCACCTCCGGGCTACGTCGGCTTCGATCAGGGCGGCCTGCTGACCGAGAAGATCGTAAAGACGCCGCACTGCGTGCTGCTGCTGGACGAGGTTGAAAAGGCGCATCCGGACATCTTCAACATCCTGTTGCAGGTCATGGATCGCGGCATCCTCACCGACACCAACGGACGCGAGGCCAACTTCAAGAACGTGATCCTGGTGATGACCACCAATGCCGGTGCCACCCAGGCGTCGCGTCGGTCGATCGGCTTCACCAAGCAGGATCACTCCACCGATGCGATGGAGTCGATCCGTCGCGGGTTCACCCCGGAGTTCCGCAACCGTCTGGATGCCATCGTGCAGTTCCAGCCGCTGGGCTTCGACCACATCCTGCGCGTGGTGGACAAGTTCATCATCGAGCTGGAAATGCTGCTGCAGGAAAAGCACGTGTCGCTGTCGGCCACGCCAACCGCGCGCGACTGGCTGGCCCAGCATGGTTTCGATCCGCTGATGGGCGCGCGCCCGATGTCGCGGGTGATCCAGGAGAAGATCAAGCGCCCACTCGCCGACGAGCTGCTGTTCGGCAAGTTGGTGGAAGGCGGTCGCGTCAACATCGACGTCAAAGATGGCGAACTGGTGGTGGAGTCGCATCCGGAGCCGGAGCGGCTGCTGCCGGCGACGGTCGACTGATCGCCGCGCTGGATCTTTTACAGCTCGCCTGTCTGAAAAGCCGCTCGAACGAGCGGCTTTTTTGTGTCTGCCTGCACGGGCCGCGCAAGACAAATCGCGGGCACGACAAAAAGCGGCCATGGGCCGCCTTGCGTCTCAGCACCGAACCGCTTACTTCATGCGGTAGGTAATACGGCCCTTGGTGAGGTCGTACGGCGTCATTTCGACCTTGACCCGGTCGCCGGTCAGGATGCGGATATAGTTCTTGCGCATGCGGCCGGAGATGTGGGCGATGATCTCGTGCCCATTTTCCAGCTTGACCCGGAACGTGGTGTTGGGAAGCGTCTCGCTGACGCTGCCTTCGAACTCAATGGAATCGTCTTTCGACATGTAATCCTGTGCAATCACGGCTGGCCCGGCAGGGCCGTAAGGGACGGCATTTTACGCGCCATCTCCCCGTGGCGCAAATTTTATGTTAAGCGAGCCTCACAAAGCTCACGCGCCGGGAGCTCGTCGTATTGCGCCGCCCAGCTGCCCGCCGGCTCCGGCTGGGCGACCTGATGCTGCACGCGCTGCAGGAAGTCCGCACGTGCCAGACGTTCGGCTCCCAGGCTCAGCAGGTGCGGGTTTTCCACCTGCGCATCGAGCAGCGGCCACCCGCGGGCATGCAGGTGGGCGGCCAACGCGGCCAGCGCCACCTTGGAGCCGCCGCTCACCGCGCTGAACATGCTTTCGCCAAAGAACATCCGGCCGATCGCCACGCCATAGATGCCGCCCACCAGGCGCGCGCCGTCGAATACTTCCATCGAATGCGCATGTCCAAGACGGTGCAGCCGCAGGTAAGCCCGCTGCATGGCGAGGGTGATCCAGGTGCCATCCTGGCCGGCGCGCGGAATCGCCGCGCAGGCGGTGATCACCTGCTCGAACGCAGTGTCGGCGCGGACGGTCCAGGTACTGTTGCGCAGCTGACGCCTGAAGCGCGAGGACAGCCGCACGCCGTCGGTACGGAACACCATGCGCGGGTCCGGGCTCCACCACAGGATCGGCTGGCCATCGGAAAACCACGGGAAGACGCCGTGCGCATAAGCATTGAGCAGTCGGGGTGCCGACAGATCGCCACCGACCGCCAGCAGGCCGTCGGGTTCGCGCAGCGCCTGCTCGGCGGGCGGAAACGGCGCCGCGGGATCGGCGGCGAGCAGGAAGGGGATAGGGCGCGACATGGGATGAGTGTAAAGCCCTGTCCGCAGCTCGCGGCTGCGGGGGCGTCTTTGCCCAGCGCCCGCGATATCTTTGAGCTACCGCATGAGGTCAATCGCGGAACGGGCTGTGTTCGGCCAGCTCGCGGGCGTGCTGGGCCACCGCCAGGCGCTCGTCCGCGCACCACTGCGCCAAAGGGGCGCGAAAATCCGGATCGGCGATCCAGTGGCGGCTGCGCACCAGGCTGGGCAGGAAGCCGCGGGCGATCTTGTGCTGGCCCTGCGCGCCGGGCTCGAAACGGCGCAGCCCCTGTTGCAGACAGTACTCCAGCCCTTGGTAGTAGCAGGTCTCGAAGTGCAGGCCGGGCAGGGCCTGGCCGCCCCAGTAGCGCCCGTACAAGGTCTCCTGACCGCGCAGACACAGCGCGCCGGCGATGGGCCGGCCATCGAGGTCGGCCAGGAACATCACCAACTGGCGCGGCATGGCCGTCGCCAGATGCTGCAGGAACTGCGGCGTCAGCGCCGGCGAGTTGCCGTATTCGTTGAAGGTCTTGAGATAGAAGCCATACATCGCCGCCAGATCGTCCTGGCTGGCTTCGTCGCCGTGAACCACACGCATCCGGATCCCGGCACGCTGCACCTTGGCGCGCTCCTGGCGGATGTTCTTGCGCCGTTTATGGTCCATCGCAGCGAGGAATGCCTCGAAGTCGGTCCAGCCGGCGTCGTTGTGCCAGTGGTACTGCAGGTCGTTGCGTTCCAGCCAGTCGGCATCGAAGGCGTCGTCTTCCTCGGCCCGGTGGAAGTTCACGTGCGCCGAGGACAGGCCGCTACGCTCCACCAGCGCGCGCATCGCCGCCAGCAGGTGGGGGCGCCACCTGGGTTCTCCCAGCAGGCGTGGCCCGGTCACGGGCGAGTAGGGCACCCCACACAGCCACTTGGGGAAGTACTCCTGCCCGTAACGCGCATACGCATGCGCCCAGGCGTGGTCGAAGACGAATTCGCCGTGCGAGTTGTTCTTCAGATAGCCCGGCGCCGCGGCGACCAGGGTGTCGCCCTCCCACAGCGTCAGGTGCAGCGGGCTCCAGCCCCAGTCCGGGCGCAGGCAGCCTTCGCGTTCAAGGCCTTGCAGAAACGCGTCGCTGACGAAGGGGTGCGTGCCATCGTGCAGCGCATCCCAGGCGCCGGCCGGCAGTTCGTCCAGGCGGCGGCACCAGCGGGCGGTGGCGCTCATGCGTTGGGTCCGTGGGACATGCCGACCGCGCAGCGCGGCCGGCGGTCGGCAGCCATCTCAGACGCCCTTGTCGAGGTAGCGCTCGGCATCCAGGGCGGCCATGCAGCCGAAGCCGGCCGAGGTGATCGCCTGGCGGTAATGCTGGTCGGCGACGTCGCCGGCGGCGAACACGCCGGCCACCGAGGTTTCGGTCGCCGCGCCGTTGAGGCCCGAGCGGATCTCCAGGTAGCCGTTGTTCATGGCCAGCTGGCCATCGAACAACTGCGTGTTGGGGTGATGACCGATGGCCACGAAGAAGCCGTGCGCATCGATGTCGCGGGTGCTGCCGTCGAGGGTGGATTTGACTCGCACGCCGGTCACGCCGGCATCGTTGCCCAATACCTCGTCCACCGCGTGGTGCCAGACCGTCTCGATCTTGCCGGCGGCGACCTTGGCGAACAGCTTGTCCTGCATGATCTTCTCCGCGCGCAGGGTGTCGCGGCGATGGACCAGGTAGACCTTGCGGGCGATGTTGGACAGGTACAGCGCTTCTTCCACGGCCGTGTTGCCGCCGCCGACCACCACCACGTCCTGGTCCTTGTAGAAGAACCCGTCGCAGGTGGCGCAGGCGGACACGCCACGCCCCTTGAAGGCTTCCTCGGTGGGAATGCCCAGGTATTTGGCGGTGGCGCCGGTGGCGATGATCAGCGCGTCGCAGGTGTATTCGGCGCTATCGCCGATCAGCCGGAACGGCCGCTGCGACAGGTCGGCGGTGTGGATGTGGTCGAAGACGACCTCGGTCTCGAAGCGCTCTGCGTGCGCCTGCATGCGGGTCATCAGGTCCGGGCCCATCAGGCCATGCGGGTCGCCCGGCCAGTTGTCCACTTCGGTGGTGGTCATCAGCTGGCCGCCTTGTTGCAGCCCGGTGATGACCACCGGCTTGAGATTGGCGCGGGCGGCATATACCGCGGCGGTCCAGCCGGCCGGGCCGGAACCCAGGATCAGCAGGCGGGAATGCTTGGCGGAACTGGCAGAAGAGGCGCTCATGTATACTCGCGATCTAGGAATTGATGGGGTTGGCGCAGGTCGATCGCGCCCCCCGTGGCGGCATAGAGTGGCGGTCCCCACCCGGTGAATCAAGGCGGCGCGATGGAACTGGTTGAACCGCAGATGGCATGGTTGCCCCACCTTGCGTGTCCGACGCCGCCTTGCGCGGCGTTTTTCGTTGGCGGCGACGTGCCGCGGCAACCGCTGCTCGCCCGACTGCTGTAACCGCAGCCGCAGTCGTTTATTATCAAACACTAACAGCATTTTTCTAAGGTCTGGCTACAGGTGGCAAAGCAGGTTCCCGAACGCAGCAAGCCCGCAGAGGGCAAAGCCTCGCCGCGCAAGACGGCGGCGGCTGACAACCCGCGCCGGCAGAAGCTCTGGCGCGATCTGGCATTGATCGCGGTGGCGCCGCTGCTGCTGTACCTGCTGGCCAGCCTGTTCACCTATTCGGCCACCGATCCGGGCTGGTCGCGTACCGGCAATCTGGTCGCGCCGATCCACAACATGGGCGGCCGCTTCGGCGCCATGGCGGCGGACGTGCTGCTGCAGCTGTTCGGTTACGTGGCGTTCCTGCTGCCGGTGATCCTGGGCGCGGTGGCCTGGATCGCGCTGATCGGCGATCGCGAGGAGCAGAGCCAGAGCGATCTCGGCCCTGCGCTGCGGCTGGTCGGCATGGTGGGCTTCCTGATCTCCTCGACCGGCTTTCTGCACCTTCGCCTGTTTCATGGCGAGGTTGCCGAGGCTGGCGGCATCCTCGGCAAGCTGGTCAGCGGCTCGCTCAGTTCCGGCTTCGGCGCCCTGGGCGCGAACCTGTTCGTGGTGGTGCTGCTGCTGGTGTCGGTCACGCTGGCCACCGGTCTGTCGTGGTTCGCGGTGATGGAGCGCATCGGCAAGTGGGTACTGGCGCTGGGGCCGCTGCTGCAGCGCAAGACCCACCAGGCCAGCGAATGGCAGCAGACCCGGGTGATGCGCGAGGAGCGCGAGGAGGTGCGCAAGGTCGATGCGGTCAAGCAGGCCAAGCGCGAGCCGGTGAAGATCGAGCCGCCACCGGCACCGGTGGTGGAAAAGAGCGAGCGCGCCAAGCGCGACACCCAGATCCCGATGTTCCAGGGCGTCAGCACCGACGGTTCGGACCTGCCGCCGTTGGCGCTGCTGGACGACCCCAAACCGCAGGCCAAGGGCTATTCGGAAGAAACCCTGGAAACGCTGTCGCGGCAGATCGAATTCAAGCTCAAGGATTTCCGCATCGAGGCGCAGGTGGTCGGGGCCTATCCGGGCCCGGTGATCACCCGCTTCGAAATCGAGCCGGCGCCGGGCATCAAGGTCAGCCAGATCAGCTCGCTGGACAAGGACATCGCGCGCGGGCTGTCGGTCAAGTCGGTGCGTGTGGTCGATGTCATCCCGGGCAAGTCGGTGATCGGCCTGGAGATCCCGAATGTCACCCGCGAGATGATCTTCCTGTCTGAGCTGCTGCGTTCCAAGGAATACGACAAGTCGGCCAGCCCGCTGACGCTGGCGCTGGGCAAGGACATCGCCGGCCGCCCGACGGTGGCCGATCTGGCGCGCATGCCGCACCTGCTGGTGGCCGGTACCACTGGCTCGGGCAAGTCGGTAGCCGTCAATGCGATGGTGTTGAGCCTGCTGTTCAAGGCCTCGCACAAGGAACTGCGGATGCTGATGATCGACCCGAAGATGCTCGAGCTGAGCGTCTACCAGGGTATTCCGCATTTGCTGGCGCCGGTGGTCACCGACATGAAGGAGGCCGCCAACGGCCTGCGCTGGTGCGTGGCCGAGATGGAGCGCCGCTACAAGCTGATGAGTGCGGTGGGCGTGCGCAACCTGGCCGGCTTCAACAAGAAGGTCAAGGACGCCATCGATGCCGGCCAGCCGCTGATGGACCCGCTGTTCAAGCCCAACCCGGAACTGGGCGAGGCGCCGCGGCCGCTGGAAACGCTGCCGTTCATCGTGATCTTCATCGACGAATTCGCCGACATGATGATGATCGTCGGCAAGAAGGTCGAAGAGCTCATCGCGCGCCTGGCACAGAAGGCGCGTGCGGCAGGCATCCACCTGATCCTGGCCACCCAGCGGCCGTCGGTGGACGTGATCACCGGTTTGATCAAGGCCAACATCCCGACCCGCGTGGCGTTCCAGGTCAGCTCCAAGATCGATTCGCGCACCATCCTGGACCAGTCCGGCGCCGAGGCGCTGCTGGGCAACGGCGACATGCTGTACCTGCCGCCGGGCACGGCGCTGCCGGACCGCGTGCACGGCGCCTTCGTCAGCGACGAGGAAGTGCACCGCGTGGTCGAGCACCTCAAGGCCAGCGGGCCGGTGTCCTATGTCGAAGGCGTGCTGGACGAAGTGCAGACCATGGGCGATGGCACCGTGGTCGGCGCCACCGGCCTGCCGGAAAGCAGCAGCGGCGGCGGCGACGAGTCGGACCCGTTGTACGACGAGGCACTACGCATCGTCACCGAGACCCGGCGCGCGTCGATTTCCGGCGTGCAGCGGCGCTTGAAGATCGGCTACAACCGCGCCGCGCGCCTGATCGAAGCGATGGAGGCGGCCGGCGTGGTCAGCCCGCCCGAGCACAACGGCGACCGCAGCGTACTGGCGCCACCGCCGCCGAAGTAGGCGGCGCGACGCAGGCGAATCCGCTCGCCCGCGGCGTGCGCGGTTCGCAGCCGGTTCGCGCGGTGGCACGCTCCTGGCCGGCGAGGCGTTCGGCCTTGTCGGCCGAGTGCGGGACACCCGCTGCGACGGTGACGCCCGACGACGCGCGCCGGCATCGGAAGGGGGGGCGGGCGCATCGATGCGCCGTTGTTGGAAGTCCATGCCTGTCATTGCCGGACGCAACGGCTACCCTGTCGGGCAAGTGCCGCTCCGGCTCATCCCGATCGAGACCCATGTTGCATCGACCTTTGTTGTTGCTCGCGCTGTTGTTCTGTGTGCCGCCGCTGGCCAAGGCCCAGCAGCAGGTCGCGCCTGCCGGGGCCGCAGCGCGCCCACAGGCCGACACCAACTACAGTTTCGTGCGCTATCGCGCCGATTACGAGGTGCGCGCCGACGCCAGCAGCGTGGAGACCGACGAATACGAGATCCTGCTCAAGACCAAATCGGCGGTGGAGCAGTTCAGCCAGGTGCGGCTGAGTTATAGCGAGAAAATGGAGACCCTCGAGGTGCTGGCGGCCTACACCGTCACTGCCGAAGGGCTGCGCCAGGACGTGGCGAGCGACAAGATCTACACCCAGGAAAGCTATTCCAGCGCCTCGGCGGCGATGTATGCCGACCGCAAGGTCAAGGTGGTGGTGTTCCCGAACCTGGCACCGGGCGCGCGCATCGTCTACCGCGTGCGACGGGCGCAGAACACCCCGTATTTCCCCGGTTATTTCAGCCTGTGGGAGACCTTCAGCGTGTTCGCGCAGTACGACGATGCAGTGGTCACCCTGGTGGCGCCGAAGTCGCTGCCGATGCATCTGTCGGTGCGCGGGCTGCAGGGCGGCAGTAAACCGGTGGTGCGGGGCGACCAGGCGCGCTGGGAATGGCACTATCGACGCAGCGCGCCGATGAAGAACCAGAACTGGAGCGCGGCGACCTGGGAGTTCAGCCCGACCCTGATGGCCAGCACCTTCGACAGCTGGTCGCAGATGGGCCTGGCCTACCATGTCAAGGGCGGGCGCGCCGCCGCGGTCACACCGGCGATCCAGGCCCTGGCCGACCAGGTGACCGACGGCCTCGAAGACCCACGCGCACAGGCGGCTGCCCTGTATCACTGGGTGGCGCGCAACATCCGCTACGTGGCGGTGTATCTGGGCAATGGTGGGCTGGAGCCCAACAGTGCCGACAGCATCCTGACCAACCACTACGGCGACTGCAAGGATCACACGGTGATCCTGGAGGCGCTGCTGGCTGCCAAGGGCATTGCCAGCACGCCGGTGCTGATCGGCGCCGAAGGCGGGCCGACCCTGCCGCCGATTCCGGTGCTGGGACGCTTCAACCACGCCATCACCTACATTCCGGCCTTCGATCTCTATCTCGATTCGACCAATCCCTACGCGCGTTTCGGTCAACTGCCGGCCAGCGACCTCGGTGCGCCCGTGGTGCATACCCGCGACGGCAAGCTCACCTACACGCCGCCCAACGACCGCAAGGTCAATCGCTATGTTGCGCGCACCGAATATCGCTTCACTCCGCAGGGCGGCTTGCAGGGGCTGACCACCCTGGACAGCGGGCAGACCGGGGAAGTGGGCCTGCGTGCGATGTTCGTGCAGCTCAATGCACAGAACCGCAATCGCATCGAGGAGTCCATCATTGCCCAATCCGGCTTCGTGGGGACCGGCGATCTGCTGATCCAGGGCGACCCGCTGAACCTGGGGGCGCCATTCAATTACCGCTACAGCTTCAAGGCCGACGACGCGGTGGATTTCTCGGTGGTCGGCGGCATGACCCTGCCGGACATGCCCGGCGCCGAGTCCACGCGGGCGATCTATACCACCACCTCTGCCGAAGACAACCTGACGCCGTTCTACTGCAACGACAGCGTGCGTGAGGAAACCTACGTGGTGAGCTTCCCGGACACGGTGCCCATTATCGCGATCCCGCGCAGCAGCCGCTTCCGGAACGCCGCCGGCGAATACGCGGTGGAGTGGACGCGGCAGGGGCAGACGGTCACCGCCGTGCATCGGCTGCAACGCGCGGCCATCCGCGGCCCGCAAGCGCTTTGCCAGCCGCAGGACTACCGCGCATTCCGCGAGCTCTACCAGCAGGTGCGGCGCGGCTTTCGCGGTCAGATCGTCTACGGCGATCTGGGCAAGGTGCAAACGGCGCAATGAAGAGACAGGCGGCCATCCCGATGCATGAACGCCTGCATGCGACAGCGCTCGCCCATTCATCCATGAAGGATCAGAATTGGCGCAGTCCTTTCTGGAAGACCGCGATGCATCGCCAGCTCCGTTACGCCATCCTCGCCACCGCCCTGTTCGCCGGCACCGCAGTCGCCGGCGCACGTCAGGAGCTGGATACCTTCACCCGTGGGCTGAAGGGATTGGACGGCCAGTTCAACCAGCAGGTCAGCGATGCCAATGGCCGGGTCAAGGAGCGCTCCAGTGGGCGGGTGGCGTTGTCGGCGCCACGCCTGTTCCGGTGGGAGTACGCCAAGCCGTACCGGCAGCTGATCGTGGCCGATGGCCGGAAGGTCTGGGTGTTCGATCCCGACCTGGAGCAGGTGACCGTGCGCGCGCAGGGCAGCGAGGAGCAGAACAGCCCGCTGGTCGCGCTGATCGACCCGGCACGCCTGGACAAGCAATACGATGTCAGCGAGGAAGCCGCGCCGCGCGACGGGCTGCAATGGCTGTCGCTGACGCCCAAGGTCGATACCGAGGCCAGCTTCCAGATGGCCTCGCTGGGTTTTGGCAAGGACGGCCTGGCCAGGATGGAAGTGGTGGATGCGGTGGGGCAGCGCACCGCGATCAGCTTCAGCGGCTGGAAGCGCAATCCGGCATTCGCGGCGGATACCTTCCGTTACACGCCGGGCAAGGGTGTGGACGTGGTCGGCGACGCGCAATAAGCCATTGCTTGCAGCAAGCGTGCAGCCAACGGCCTCGTTCGCAGAAGGCCGCTGGCGGACGCGATACAATGGCACGTGGCACGAACCAAGCCCCCCATCGCTCCCGAAACCGATCTGCTCAGCGTAGATGCCGAGCATCTGCGTCCGCTGGCCGAGCGCATGCGTCCACGCACGCTGGACGAGATGGTGGGGCAGAAGCGGCTGCTGACGCCGCAGAGCGCGCTGCGCCGCGCGGTGGAGTCCGGGCGGGTGCATTCGATGATCCTGTGGGGCCCGCCCGGGTGCGGCAAGACCACCCTGGCGCTATTGCTCGCCCAGTATGCCGATGCCGAATTCAAGGCCATCTCTGCGGTGCTGTCCGGGCTGCCCGACGTGCGGCAGGTGCTGGCCGAGGCCGCGCAGCGGTTCGCCGGCGGTCGTCGCACCGTGCTGTTCGTCGACGAGGTGCACCGCTTCAACAAGGCGCAGCAGGATGCCTTCCTGCCGCATATCGAGCGCGGCACCATCCTGTTCGTCGGTGCCACCACTGAAAATCCATCGTTCGAGTTGAATTCCGCATTGCTGTCGCGTTGCCGCGTGCACGTGCTGGAATCGGTCTCGCCGCAGGACATCGTCGAAGCGCTCCAGCGTGCCTTGCACGACCCCGAGCGCGGGCTGGGTCAGGAGCCCCTTCGGGTCTCGGACGCCTCGCTGCTGGAAATCGCCAGCGCTGCCGACGGCGACGTGCGGCGTGCACTGACCCTGCTGGAGATCGCCGCCGAACTGGCGACCGGCGAGGGCGGGGAGATCACTCCGCAGACCCTGCTGCAGGTGCTGGCCGATCGCACCCGCCGCTTCGACAAGAGCGGCGAGCAGTTCTACGACCAGATCTCGGCATTGCACAAATCCGTACGCAGTTCCAATCCGGACGCGGCGCTGTACTGGTTGACGCGCATGCTCGACGGCGGCTGCGATCCGGCTTACCTGGCGCGGCGGCTGACCCGCATGGCGATCGAAGACATAGGCTTGGCCGACCCGCGCGCGCAAAGCATGGCGCTTGAGGCCTGGGACATCTATGAACGGCTGGGCAGCCCGGAGGGCGAACTGGCGTTCGCGCAACTGGTGCTGTACCTGGCAAGCACCGCCAAATCCAATGCGGGCTACGCTGCCTTCAATCAGGCCAAGGCCGAGGTGCGTGCCACCGGCACGCAGGAGGTGCCGATGCACCTGCGCAACGCGCCGACCAAGCTGATGAAGACGCTGGGCTACGGCCAGGATTACCAGTACGACCACGATGCCGAGGATGGCATCGCGTTGGACCAGACCGGTTTCCCGGACGCGATGGGCGAGCAGGTCTATTACCACCCGGTGCCGCGAGGGCTGGAAATCAAGCTCAAGGAAAAGCTCGATCGCTTGCGCGAGGCGCGAGCACAGGCGCGGGCCGACAAGGCACGCAAACCCATCGCATGATCGGCAGGCCAGCGGATGCCATTACTTCTAGAATCGCGCGCATCTGCACGCCGACGATGCCTGCGGCCAGTCGTGTCGGTGCGGCTGGTGCATGCTCCGGTCCCGTGTCTGGATCCAGGATGATGCTGCCGAGGTCGCAACGCGTTTCTTTCAGCATTCCAATGGCCGATAGCGGAGCGCAGGCATGAATGCCCCGGTGTGGTGGCAGCAATTGTTATTGGCGATGGCCGGTGGCGCGTTGGGATCCGGGCTGCGTTTTGCGATCGGCGCCTCGCTGTTGCAGCGCTTCGGAACGGGGTTCCCGTGGGGCACGCTGGCGGTCAACCTGCTCGGGTCCTTCGTCGCAGGGGTCTTGCTGGTCTGGCTGGATGCCCGCGGGCCAGCGAGCTGGCCGCTGCGGGCGCTGCTGATCGTGGGCGTGATCGGCGGGTTGACCACATTTTCATCGTTGATGATGGAGTGCCTGGTCTTCGCCCGCAGCGATCGCTCCATGCTGATCGGCATCTATCTGGCCGTGACGTTGGTGGCCGGGCTGGCCCTGGTATTTGCCGGCGCACGTGCCGGGCACTGGCTGGTTGCGCGGTAGGTCGTTGTCCTCCGGCGGTCGCCGGGAGCTGCAATCTGCGTATAGCGAGGTCCTGCCGCGCCGGGACGTGCGCGACGGTTGTTCCGGGATTCCACGTGCAATCGCAGCAGCACCGATACCGACGTGGTGCTGCCTTGGATGGCAGCGATCAGATGGGTGCATCGCCGACGTGTGGGGGGTGTCCCACGCCATGCGAGCTCACGTGTGTGTCGCAGCCGGCCAGCGCCGGCCGTTCCCCTGGCCTGTGAATGGCAGAAGGCGTGCTTTCGCACGCCCCCGTCGACGACCTGGATGGCATGGCGGGACCGGCGCGGCGGCCGATCCCGCATTGGGGACTCACAGGGCTTCGATGATCCCTGCCGCGCCCATGCCGGTGCCGATGCACATGGTGACCATGCCGTACTTCTGCTGGCGGCGGCGCAGGCCGTGCACCAGGGTGGCGGCACGGATCGCGCCGGTCGCGCCCAGCGGGTGGCCCAGCGCGATGGCGCCGCCCAGTGGATTGACCTTGGACGGATCCAGCTCGCTGTCGCGGATCACCGCCAGCGCCTGGGCGGCAAAGGCTTCGTTGAGTTCGATCCAGTCCAGCTGGTCCTTGCTCAGGCCGGCTTGCTTGAGCGCCTTGGGAATCGCCGCGATCGGACCGATGCCCATCACTTCCGGGCGCACGCCGGCGACCGAGAAGCTGACGAACCGCGCCAGCGGGGTCAGGCCGTAATCCTTGATCGCTTGCTCGGAGGCCAGCAACACTGCACCGGCGCCATCGCTCATCTGCGAAGAATTGCCGGCAGTGACGCTGCCGCCGAACTGGCCGTTGCGGAACACCGGGCGCAGCTTGGCCAGACCTTCGAGCGAGCTGTCCGGACGTGGACCTTCGTCGGTATCGACCAGGCGCTTGCGCAGCGCGATCGCATTGCCGGCCAGGTCCGGCTGATGCGAGAGGATTTCGTACGGGGTGATCTCGTCGCGGAACTCGCCAGCGGCGATCGCGGCGATCGCCTTCTGGTGCGAGGCCAGCGCGAAGGCATCCTGATCCTCGCGCGACACCTTCCACTCCTCGGCCACCTTCTCGGCGGTGATGCCCATGCCGTAGGCAATGGCGACATGGTCGTCGGCGAATACGCTCGGCGACATCGCAACCTTGTTGCCCATCATCGGCACCATCGACATCGACTCGGTGCCGCCGGCCAGCATCAGGTCGGCATTGCCCAGACGGATCTGGTCGGCGGCCATCGCCACCGCCTGGATACCGGACGAACAGAAGCGGTTGATGGTCTGGCCGGCGACCGAGTTCGGCAGGCCGGCCAGCAGCACGCCGATGCGCGCCACGTTCATGCCTTGCTCGCCTTCGGGCATGGCGCAGCCGATGATGGCATCGTCGATGCGTGAGGGATCGATGCCCGGCGCCTGCGCGACGACGGCGCGCAGCACATGCGCGAGCATGTCGTCGGGACGGGTATTGCGGAACACGCCCTTGGGCGCCTTGCCGACCGGGGTACGGGTGGCGGCGACGATGTAGGCTTCTTGGATCTGTCGGGTCATGGGATGGGTCTCGAATGGCTGGGAGAGTGCTTGTTCGGGGCCCGGGGCCCGGGACCCGGGACCCGGAAGGTA
>NZ_JAJGQG010000024.1:0-74169 GCF_020783795.1 Xanthomonas sp. NCPPB 1067 | reverse complement strand
CGGCAATGCGCCCACGCAGATCAGCGGCCGTCAGGAAGCCTACGAGAACCTGATCAATCAGTATCTGACGCGTTGATCCAGCACGCACATGTGCGTGCAGCATCACATGGGTGCGCGTCACCTGCATGCGCTGCGAGTGCGGCGTATGCAGGCGGCGTTGCAACGAAAGCCGTCGACAGCCCACACCGTGCGTATATCCGTAGACGGCATGCGCACCAGCGGGTTGCACAGTCCACTGGCCCGGCAGTATCGGCCGGGTGCTGCGCGGCGCGCGACCAGCGTCTTCTACTCGGCCGGATCGACCGATGTCGGTGCGGCCACCGAATCCCGCTTGACCAGCAGGTGCGCGACCACATGATCGACCATCTTCGAGCTGCGTTCCTTGGCGCGAATCGTCTTGAGCAGGATATCCAGGGCGGCATCGGCCATGGCGGCGATGGGCTGCTGCACGGTGGTGAGTTCCGGCCAGACGGCGGTGGCGGCGGAAGTGTCGTCGAATCCCACCACCGACAGATCGCGCGGCACGTCCATCCCGCGCCGATGCGCCACCGAGATGGCGGCGGCGGCCATGTCGTCATTGCTGGCAAAGATGGCGCTGGGGCGGCGCTTGCGCGCAAGCAGTCGCTCGGCGGCCAGCAGACCGGAGCGGTAGGTGTAGTCGCCCGATTGCACCAGATGCCGGTCCAGGCGCAGACCGGCATCGGACAAGGCAGCCTGGAATCCTTCGAAACGGCGCGTGCTGGCCGACAGGTTCGGATGCCCGGCGATGTAGCCGATGCGCGTGTGTCCCTGCGCGATCAGATGCTCGGTGATTTCCTTGGCGGCGGCGAATTCGTCGATGCGCACGCAGGCGACATCGGGGCTGAAGTGATTGGAAGCGATCGCCACCACCGGCACCTTGGCGCGCACCAGTTCCAGCACCGCTGCCCTGGATTCGCACAGCGGCGGCGGCAGGATCACGCCGGCCACGCCCTTGGCGAGTTTGCGTGCGGCACGGCGCTCGGCGTCGGTATCCAGGTCGTCCCAGCAATCGATGACCAACTGGATCGAAGTGCGCGAGGCGACCCGCAGCACGCCCAGCAGCAATTCGCGCAGGTACGCGCCGCTGGGGTCGCTGTAGATCAAGGCGATGCGCGTGCTCTGCGCGGCGGCCAGGGCGCTGGCAGCCAGATTGGGCGTGTAGCCGAGCTTGTTCACCGCGCGCATGACGCGCTCGCGGGTGGCCTCGCGCACGCTGCCGTTGTTGTTGACCACGCGCGAGACCGTCATCGGCGACACTTTCGCCAGCGTCGCCACCTCGTCGATGGTGGTCGCGCGGCTGGTGCGGCGGACCGATTTCCTGACCTTCTCCAAGTGTGGCCTCTTCAGGTGAGTGCGAAAGCTGCACGATGCATACCGACAGCGGCAATGACGTCCGCACCCAGGGCATACACGACGATGCGCGCCATGGTACCGGGAAGCAGACAGAGCGGGGAAACCGGCGACGATGCGCCAAGCGCCGTGGAGCAGATGTCATGAGCGGGCAGGCCAACGGCAACAATCGCGCTTCAATGGGTGCCTGCTTACTGATGGGGCTGATGCTGCTATGCGGCGCGTTCCTGCCCATTGCCCAGGCACGTGCCGAGGATGGCTATGCGTTGTGGTTGCGCTACCAACAGGTGGATGACGCCACCGCATTGCGCGAATACACCCGGGCACTGGTGGTCGCAGGCGATTCACCGACCCTGCGGGCTGCGCGCCAGGAGCTGCAGCGCGGTCTGCAAGGCCTGCTGGGCGCCGCGCCGCCGCTGGCCGATGCGATCGTGCGCGATGGCACGCTGTTGCTGGGGACGGCCAGCGCGCCGCAACTGGCGGCCCTGCAGCTGGACACCGCGGATCTGGACCGCGAGGGCTACCTGATCCAGTCGGTCACCGTGAACGATCGCCACGCTGTTGCGATCGTGGGCGGTAGCGATATCGGCGCGTTGTACGGCGCATTCCACTTCCTGCGCCTGTTGCAGACCGGCCAATCGATCGCCGCGTTGAACGTGCGTGGCTCGCCGCGCCTGCAACTGCGCATGCTCAACCATTGGGACAATCTCGATGGTGTGGTGGAGCGCGGCTATGCCGGCGCCTCGCTATGGAACTGGCAGACCTTGCCGGGTTACCTGGATCCGCGTTACACCGATTACGCACGCGCCAACGCCTCGCTGGGCATCAATGGCACCGTGCTCAACAATGTCAATGCCAAGGCCTGGAGCCTGACGCCGCAGTATCTGGACAAGGCAGCGGCACTGGCAAATGTGTTTCGTCCGTATGGCATCCGGGTGTTTCTCAGCGCGCGCTTCAGTGCGCCGATCGAGATCGGTGGGCTGCCCACGGCCGATCCGCTCGACCCGCGGGTGCGGCAGTGGTGGCGCGACAAGGCCGACGAGATCTATGCGCGCATTCCGGATTTCGGTGGGTTCCTGGTCAAGGCCAATTCCGAAGGACAGCCTGGGCCGCAGGATTACGGACGCACCCATGCCGATGGCGCGAACCTGCTGGCCGCTGCGCTGGCGCCACACGGTGGCGTGGTGATGTGGCGGGCGTTCGTGTATTCGCACGAGCAGCCCGACGACCGCGCCAAGCAGGCCTATAGCGAGTTCATGCCGCTGGACGGCGCATTTGCCGACAACGTGATCGTGCAGGTGAAGAACGGCGCCATCGACTTCCAGCCGCGCGAGCCATTCCACCCGTTGTTCGGTGCGATGCGCCGGACGCCGTTGATGCCCGAATTCCAGATCACCAAGGAGTATCTGGGTTTCTCCACGCATCTGGCCTATCTGGGCACGCTGTTCTCCGAGACCCTGCAGGCCGATACCTATGCGCGCGGCAAGGGCTCGACGGTCGCCAGGACGGTGGATGGCAGCCTGTTCGATGATGCCAAGCGCAAGCGGCTGACCGGCATGGCCGGGGTGGCCAATATCGGCGCCGATCGCAACTGGAGCGGCTCGATCTTCGATCAGGCCAACTGGTATGCGTATGGGCGGCTGGCATGGGACCCGCAGCTGTCGCCGCAGGCGATCGCGCAGGACTGGGTGCGCATGACCTTTTCCAACGATCCGGCGGTGGTCGCGCCGGTGGTCGGCATGCTGCTGCGCTCACGCGAGGCCGTGGTGGACTACATGACGCCGCTGGGCCTGCATCACCTGATGGGCCGCGGCCACCATTACGGCCCGGCGCCCTGGGATGCCGGCAGCGAGCGTCCGGATTGGGACCCGGTGTATTACCACCGCGCCGACCGTCACGGGATTGGCTTCGACCGCAGCGCCAGCGGCAGCAACGCGGTGGCGCAGTACGCAGCGCCGGTGGCGCGGGTGTTCGGCGATGCGCGGCGGGTCCCCGAGCAGTACCTGCTGTGGTTCCATCATCTGCCGTGGGATCACCGCATGGCGTCCGGCAGGACGCTGTGGGACGAGCTGGTCTGGCATTACGACCATGGCGTGGCCGAGGTGGCGGCGATGCGCAGGACCTGGCAAGGCCTGGCCGGCAGGATCGATCCGCCGCGCTACCAGCAGGTGGCCGATTTCCTGGCCATCCAGCAGCGCGAGGCGCAGTGGTGGCGCGATGCCAGCATCGCCTACTTCCAGAGCGTGTCCGGGCGCGCATTGCCGCCGGGCGCGGCCGTACCCGCGCATCCGCTGGCGTACTACCAGAGCCTGACCTTTCCGTACGCACCGGGAAATCCGAAATGAACCTGCGCAGCCTGAGCCTGCTGCTGGCCGCGCTGGCAGCCGATGCGGCCTGCGCAGCGGATGCGCCGCTGCTGCATCCGCTGTTCCAGGACCATATGGTGCTGCAACGCGATGCGCCGATCCGGGTGTGGGGCGATGCGGCGCCCGGTGCGCGCGTGCGGGTGCGATTGCAGGCCCAGCAGCGACAGGTGCGCGCGGATCGCCAGGGCCACTGGCAGGTGCAGCTGCCTGCGCAGACGGCGGGCGGGCCGTACACGCTGACCGCCAGCAGTGCCGACGGCACCACGCAACAGGTGACCGATGTGCTGATCGGCGATGTCTGGCTGTGTTCGGGCCAGTCGAACATGGAACTGCAGGTGCATCGCACGCTGGATACGCGCAGCGAGATCGCCGATGCCGATCAACCGGACATCCGCATGTTCAAGGTGCCGGCGCAGTCCAGCCCTACCCCGCAGCGCAGCTTCGGCGGCCCGGCGCAATGGCAGCGCACCACGCCGGAGGCGGTGAAGGACTTCTCCGCCGCGTGCTATTACTTCGCGCGCGAGTTGCGCAAGAGCGTCGCCGTTCCGATGGGGCTGATCAACGCCTCCTGGGGTGGCTCGCAACTGCAGGCCTGGATCGGCGAGGCGGCGCTGCGCGCGGCCGGCGACGATGGCCCGGCACTGGATGTGCTGGCGCGGTATGCCGGCAGCCCGGAGGCGGCGGCACCACGCTGGGCGACGCTGTGGGAAACCTGGTGGCGCGCGCATGGCGAAGGCGAGCCGTGGCAGCCGGATGCGCCGGGCGCGTGGCAAGCGGCACCTGCCGGGCTGGGCGCGTGGGACGACTGGGGCGTGCCGCAGCTGGTGGGCTTCAACGGCATGCTCTGGTATCGCACCAGCGTGGAGCTGACGCCCGCGCAGGCCGCGCAGGAGGCAACGCTGGTGCTTGGGCCAGTGGACGAGCTGGACCAGACCTGGGTCAACGGCGTCGGCGTGGGCAGCAGCTACGGCGCCGACCAGCCGCGCCGCTACACGCTCCCACGCGGTCACCTGCATGCCGGGCGCAACAGTATCGTGCTCAACGTGCTCAACACCTATCGACGCGGCGGCCTGCTCGGCGATGCCTCCTCGCGTGCGCTGCAGTTCGCCGACGGCAGCACGCTGCCGCTGAGCGCGCCCTGGCAGTACCGCATCGTGCCGCCGCAGCTGGGCTCGCCGCCACGTGCGCCGTGGTCATCGGCTGCAGGGCTGACCACCTTGTACAACGGCATGATCGCCCCGCTCGGTCACCTGGGCCTGCGGGGGGTGCTGTGGTACCAGGGCGAATCCAATGCCGGCGATGCGGCGCATTACCCGGCCCTGCTGGAGGCATGGCGCCACGACTGGCGCGGGCGCTTCGGGGCGCAGTTGCCGTTACTCGTCGTGCAGCTGGCCAACTACGGCACGCCGCCCACGCAACCGGCGGAGAGCGGCTGGGCCCAGCTGCGCGAGGCACAACGCCGCTTCGTGGCCGGGGACGCGCATGCCGGCCTGGCAGTGGCGATCGATATCGGCGACCGCTACGACATCCATCCGGCCAACAAGCAGGAGCTGGGCCGGCGCCTGGCACGTGCGGCCCGGCGCGTGGTGTATGGCGAGGCGATTGCGCCGTCGGGTCCGGTACCACGCGCCGTGCAACGCGATGGCGACAGCGTGCGCATCGCCTTCGACGAGGTGGATGGCGCGCTGCTGAGTTACGGCAACGATGCGCCGATCGGCTTCGAGGTCTGCGGCGCGGCAGCCAACAGTTGCCGCTACACCAGCGCCACGCTGCAGGGCCGCGAGGTCCGCCTGCGCATTCCTTCCGGCATGGATGCGGCGCGTGTGCGCTACTGCTGGGCCGACAGCCCGGTGTGCACGCTGTACGACCGCAGCGGCCTGCCGGCCGGCCCGTTCGAAGCTCCCGTCACCGCCACCACTTCCCCCTGAAAGAGACTGCGATGTCACAGACCCCCGAGTCCCCCGCCCCGCTGCAAGGTTCGGCCCGCGATCGCGAGATCGTCGAGGCGCGCGTCATCGTCACCTGCCCGGGCCGCAACTTCGTCACCTTGAAGATCCGCACCCGCTCGGGCATCACCGGGCTGGGCGATGCCACCCTCAACGGCCGCGAGCTGGCGGTGGCGGCGTATCTGCAGGAACACCTGGTGCCGAACCTGATCGGCCGCGACGCCGGGCGCATCGAGGACATCTGGCAGTTCTTCTACCGCGGTGCGTACTGGCGGCGTGGACCGGTGACGATGAGCGCGATCGCCGCGGTGGACGTGGCGTTGTGGGACATCCTGGGCAAGATGGCGGGCATGCCGTTGTACCAGCTGCTGGGCGGGCGCTCGCGCGAGGGTGCGTTGGTGTATGGCCATGCCAACGGCCGCGATATCGCCGAAACCAGCGACGAGGTGGGCCGCTTCCGCGAGATGGGCTTCATCGCGATTCGCGCGCAATGCGGCGTGCCCGGCATCAAGAAGACCTACGGCATTTCTGTCGGCGGCAAACCGTACGAACCGGCCGAAAGCGAGCTGCCCACCGAAACCGTGTGGTCCACGCCGCGCTATCTGGGCGTGGTGCCGAAGCTGTTCGAACAGCTGCGCAACGACCACGGCGACGCGATCGAGCTGCTGCACGACGCGCATCATCGGCTGACCCCGATCGAAGCCGCCCGGCTGGGTCGCGACCTGGAGCCCTACCGGTTGTTCTGGCTGGAAGACGCCACGCCGGCCGACAACCAGCGTGCGTTCGAGCTGATCCGCAAACACACGGTGACGCCATTGGCGGTGGGCGAGGTGTTCAATTCGATCTGGGACTGCAAGCACCTGATCGAACAGCAGCTGATCGATTACATCCGCACCACGATCGTGCATGCCGGCGGCATCACCCATGTGCGCCGGCTGGCCGATTTTGCGGCCCTGCATCAGGTGCGCACCGGCTTCCACGGCGCCACCGATCTGTCGCCGGTGTGCATGGGCGCGGCGCTGCACTTCGACACCTGGGTGCCCAACTTCGGTATCCAGGAGTACATGTTCCATTCCGACGAGGCCAATGCGGTGTTCCCGCACGACTACGTGTTTCGCGATGGGCGCCTGCATTGCGGCGAAACGCCGGGGCATGGCGTGGATATCGACGAGGAACTGGCGGCCAAATATCCGTACGTGCCCAAGCAGCTGCCCATCGCCCGCCTGGAAGACGGCGCGATGTGGGACTGGTGATGCTGCGTGCATGCGCCGCTGCGCTGGTCATGGCCGCCCTGGGCGGTGCGCCGGCGCGTGCGCAGCCACCGGTCGCGGTGGCATTCGACTGGTTCGAGTATCGCGGCGACGACGCGGTGTTCGCCACGCCGCTGCCGGCCGGCCACTATCGCAACCCGGTGCTGGCCGGGTTCTATCCGGACCCCAGTGTCACCCGCGTGGGCGAACGCTATTACCTGGTCAACTCCACCTTCGCGTACTTCCCGGCGATTCCGGTGTTCGAAAGCCGCGATCTGGTGCACTGGACGCAGATCGGCAATGTGGTCGAGCGCACCGACCAGCTCGACTACGACGGCCTGGGCGTGTCGCGCGGCATGTTCGCCGCCAGCATTCGTCACCATGCCGGCATGTTCCATGTGGTGGGCACCTCGGTCGACAGTGGTGGCAATTTCATCGCCAGTGCCAGCAACCCCGCAGGCCCGTGGTCGGCGTTGACCTGGCTGCCGACCATCGACGGCATCGACCCGTCATTGTTCTTCGACACCGACGGCAGCGCATATCTGCTCAACAACGGCCCACCGGAAGGCACTGCGCGGTACGAAGGACATCGCGCGATCTGGATGCAGCGCTTCGATCTGGCCACCCGGCAACCAGTCGGCCCGCGCAAGGTACTGCTCGACGGCGGCGTGGACCCGGCCAGCAAACCGATCTGGATCGAAGGCCCGCACCTGTATCAGCGCGAGGGCTGGTACTACCTGTCGTGCGCCGAAGGCGGCACCGGGCCGCAGCATTCGCAGGTGGTGTTGCGCAGCCGTCATGTCTGGGGGCCGTATACGCCCGCACCGCACAACCCGATCCTGACCCAGCGCGATCTGCCTGCCGACCGTGCGCACCCGGTCAGCAACGCCGGCCACGCGGATTTTGTCGAAGCACCGAACGGGCAGTGGTGGGCGGTGTTCCTGGCCAGCCGGCCGTATGCGGGCGAGCACTACAACACCGGGCGCGAAACCTTCCTGTTGCCGGTGCAGTGGCGCGATGGCTGGCCGTCGCTGCTGCCGGGCGGCGCGGCGATTCCTTACACGGCCAAGGCACCGGCCGGTACCAGGCTGCCGGCCGAACAGGCACCGCTCTCGGGCAACTTCCGCTGGCATGACGCCTTCGACGCTGCCAGCCTGCAACGCGAGTGGCTGTCGCTGCGCGTGCCCAAGCGCACGCTGGCCGAGCTGCACTCGCGCGCGGGCTGGTTGACGCTGCATGCCGATACGCAGGGTCTGGAAGGCGGCGGCACGCCGGCGTTCATCGCACGCCGCCAGCAGCACACGCGCTTTCGCGCCAGCACCTTGCTGGCGGTGCCCAGCCAGGCCGGGGTACGCGCGGGGCTGGCCGCCTTCCAGAACGCCGACGCGTGGTACGCACTGGGCGTGCGCCGCGACGGCGACAGGCTGCAGGTGTTCGTGGACAAGCGCGACGGTGCCACCACCATCACGCTGGCGCAGACCTCCATCCCGGCCAGCGCCCAGCTGCGCCTGCAGATCCGTGGCGACGGCGGCCGCTACAGTTTCGACTTCGATGCCACCGGTGGCGGCTGGCAATCGCTTGTTCGCGACGACGACGCCGGCATGCTCAGCACCGCACAGGCCGGCGGTTTCGTCGGCAGCATGATCGGGCCGTTCGCCCAATCGCAATCCGACCGCCCTCAACAGGACTGACCATGTCTTCGTACCCGATCGCCCGTTTTCGTTCGCTCGCGCACGGCGTCCTGCTCGCGCTGGCGTGCACCGCAGGCACTGCCCATGCCGCAGCACCGCCGCCGTACCTGGACACGCAGGTTGCGTTCGATGCGCGTGCCGCCGACCTGGTATCGCGCATGACGCTGGAGGAAAAGGCCGCACAGATGCAGAACGCCACCCCGGCGATCCCGCGCCTGCAGGTGCCCGCCTACGACTGGTGGAACGAAGCGCTGCATGGCGTGGCGCGCGCCGGCGGTGCCACGGTGTTTCCGCAGGCGATCGGATTGGCAGCCACCTTCGACACCCCGCTGATGGCCGAAGTGGCCACCGCCATCGGCGACGAGGCGCGTGCCAAGCACCATGCGTTCGTGGCGCGCGGCGAGCGCAAGCGCTATCAGGGGCTCACGTTCTGGTCGCCGAACATCAACATCTTCCGCGACCCGCGCTGGGGCCGCGGGCAGGAAACCTACGGCGAGGATCCGTTCCTGACCGCGCGCATGGGGGTGACCTTCGTCCAGGGGCTGCAGGCGCAGCAGGGGCCGTACCGCAAGCTCGATGCCACCGCCAAGCATTTCGCCGTGCACAGCGGCCCCGAAGCCGATCGCCACCACTTCGACGTGCACCCCAGCGAGGCCGATCTGTACGACACCTACCTGCCCGCCTTCCAGGCCTTGGTGCAGGAGGGCCATGTCGCGGCGGTCATGGGCGCCTACAACCGCGTCAACGGTGAATCCGCCTCGGCCAGCCAGCGGCTGGAGGGCATCCTGCGTCAGGATTGGGGATTCGATGGCTACATCGTCAGCGACTGCGCCGCCATCCGCGACATCTGGCAGAACCACAAGATCGTCCCCACGCCCGAGGCAGCCGCCGCACTCGGCGTCCGCCACGGCACCGACCTGGATTGCGGCAACACCTATGCCGCGCTGCCTGCCGCGGTGCGCGCCGGCTTGATCGACGAGGCCGCCATCGACATCTCGCTCAAGCGGCTGATGGCCGCGCGTCTGCGCCTGGGCATGTTCGACCCGCCATCCCAGGTGCCGTGGGCGAAGATTCCCGCCTCGGCCAATCAATCGCCGCAGCACGACGCGCTGGCGCGGCGCACCGCGCGCGAATCGCTGGTGTTGCTGAAGAACGACGGCCTGCTGCCACTCAAGCCCACGCTCAAGCGCATCGCCGTGGTCGGCCCCACTGCCGACGATCCGATGTCGCTGCTGGGCAACTATTACGGCACACCTGCCGCACCGGTCACCATCCTGCAGGGCATCCGTGAGGCCGCACCGCAGGCACAGGTGGTGTATGCACGCGGCAGCGATCTGGTGGAAGGACGCGAAGACCCCAACGCCGCCGCGCCCATCGATGCGGTCTACCTGCGCCCGGCCGCCGATGCCAGACAGAACGGCCTCACCGGCGAGTACTTCCGTGGCCGCACCTTGTCCGGCCAGCCGGTGCTGACCCGCATCGATCCGCGCATCGCGTTCCGCTGGGATCGCAATGCCCCGACCGACGACGCCGTCGGCCGCGGCGAGCTGCAACCCGAACGCGCCCTGGACAAGGACGACTTCAGCGTGCGCTGGCAGGGCCAGCTGCTGCCGCCGGTCTCGGGCAGCTACGAGTTACAGATCGCCGCCGATGACGGCGTGCGTCTGTACCTGGACGGCAAGCTGCTCATCGACCACTGGAGCGACGCGCCCCGCATGCGCGGTGGCACTGCCAGCGTGGCGCTGCAGGGCGGCAAGGCCTACGACCTGCGCGTGGAGTACTACGAAGCCACCCGCGATGCCGGGGTGCGCCTGGCCTGGCGCATGCCTGGCGCCAAGCCGCCATTGCAGGAAGCGATGGATGCCGCGCGCAATGCGGACGTGGTGGTGTTCGTCGGCGGCCTCACCGGCGATGTCGAAGGCGAGGAGATGGACGTCAACTATCCCGGTTTTGCCGGTGGCGATCGCACCGATACCCGCCTGCCCCGACCGCAGCGCGAATTGCTGCAAGCGGTGCAGGCCACCGGCACGCCGGTAGTGGCGGTGCTGACCACCGGCTCGGCGTTGGCGGTGGATTGGGCGCAGCAGCATGTACCGGCGATCCTGCTGGCTTGGTATCCCGGCCAGCGCGGCGGCAGCGCGGTGGGCGATGTGCTGTTCGGCCAGGCCAGCCCCGGTGGCCGCCTGCCGATCACCTTTTACACCGAAGCCGAGCGCCTGCCCGCCTTCGACGACTACGCCATGCGCGGCCGAACCTATCGCTACTTCACCGGTACCCCGCTGTATCCGTTCGGCCATGGCCTGTCGTACACGCAGTTCGCCTATTCGGATCTGCAGCTGGATCGCAACACTGTGAGCGCCGACGGCACGCTGCGCGCCACCGTCAAGGTGCGCAACACCGGCAAGCGTGCGGGCGATGAAGTGGTGCAGCTCTACCTGCATCCGCTCGCGCCCAGGCGCGAGCGCGCCGGCAAGGAATTGCGTGGCTTTCAGCGCATGACCCTGCAACCGGGCGAACAGCGCGAAGTCGCATTTACCGTGAAGGCGGCCGATGCACTGCGCATCTACGACGAGCAGCGCAAGGCCTACACCGTGGATCCGGGCGTCTACGAGGTGCAGATCGGTGCCTCCAGCGCCGATATCCGCAGCACACGACGCTTCACTGTCAGCGACAAGTAATCAAGTAGTCGCGACCTCAGAAGCCGCCGGAAAAGGGCCCCTCTCCCGACGGCAGAGGGGTTGGGTGGGGGCACGGTCCGCAAGCAAACATGCAGCACCCCCCACTATTCCAGACAAGACCATGCCAATCCCACAACTCTCCCCAGCCACACTTGTCCACCTGCCCCAAACAATCCTAAAACCCGACTACAACCCCAAACACACCACCATCGGCATCGTCCATCTAGGCGCAGGCGCCTTCCACCGCGCCCACCAGGCCGTCTACATCGATGACCTGCTCGCGCACGACCCCAGCTGGGCCATCTGCGCCGTCTCCCTGCATAACCCAAGCGTGCGCGACGCTCTGCGTCCGCAAGATGGCCTCTACACCCTCGCCCTGCTCGACGAGCACCCGCAACTGCGCATCATCGGCGCCATCCGCCAAGTGCTGTGCGCCGCCGACGAACAAGCCGCCGTGCTTGCGCGCCTGGCCGATCCCACCGTGCGGCTAGTCACCCTCACCATCACTGAAAAAGGCTATTGCCTGGCCGGCGACACGCTCGACCTCACCCACCCCGATATCGGGCACGACATCGCCCACCCCGGAACACCGCGCAGCGCCATTGGCTATCTTGTCGCAGGCCTGGGCGAACGCATGCGCAGCGGCATCGCGCCGTTCACCGTGCTCAGCTGCGACAACCTGCCCGACAACGGCAGCCTGCTGCGCCGCGCGGTGTTGCAGCTTGCCGAGCAACACGATCCAGCGCTTGCAAACTGGATCGAGCAACACGTCAGCTTCCCACGTTCCATGGTCGACAGCATCACCCCGGCCACCGACGACGCACTACGCGCAAACGTGCAAGCACAAACCCGCCTGCTCGACGCCTGGCCGATCCAGCGCGAGCGATACAGCCAATGGGTGATCGAAGAGCGCTTCTGCAACGACCGCCCCGCCTTCGAGCGCGCCGGCGTGATTCTCAGCGATGACATCGCCGGCTATGCGCGCGCCAAGCTGCGCCTGCTCAATGCACCGCACTCCGCACTGGCCTATCTCGGCAGCCTTCTCGGTCTGGAGACCGTCGCCGAGGCCATGCGCCACCAGCCACTGGCCGCCTTCGTCGAAACCCTGATGCGCGAGGACATCACCCCCACCCTGCAGCCCATGCCGGGCTTCGACGCGCAGCAGTACAGCGACGCCATCCTGGCCCGCTTCCGCAATCCCGCCATTCGCCATCTGCTCGCGCAGATCGCATGGGATGGTTCACAGAAGATCCCGGTGCGGCTGCTGGCCAGCATCGGCGACGCGCTTGCCGCAGGACGGCCCATCCAGCGCCTGTGCCTTCCGGTCGCCGCGTGGCTGCATTTCGTCCGCCGACAGGCGCACCGCGGTGCAGCGCTGGTCGACCCGTTGAGCGACGCGCTGAGCGCGCTCGGGCGCGCAGCCACTGGCGATGCAGCCGCCGATGTCGCCCGGTTCATGGCGGTGGATGCCGTGTTCGGTGCGCTGGCTGCAGAGCCGCGCTTCACCGATGCGCTGACCAGCGCCTATGCCGCACTGGGCGATGCCACGCCAACCCAGGTGGAGCATGCACTCGCAGCGGTGGCGGCCACCTGAGCCATGCAGCGGCGCGACGATGGCCGCCGGCCACGCTAGACCTGCATTGCGGCCTCGGCATCAGACCGGATCACGACTGGCAGGCGACCGGACGCGCGTGCCGTCCTGCCGTTTCGCATGCGCAATGCGTGGCGGCATGGATCTGCGGCGACACACCTCGGCCGCCGTCCTGTCTGTCAGTGACCGGCAATGACCTGCCCGATCCGCAGCAGGTTGCCGCTTTCGTCCACGATGGCGAACTCACGCATGCCCCAGGGCTTGTCGCCAACCGGGTCGATGCGCGGAATTCCCTTGGCCGGTAGCGCCGCTGCCTGCATCGCCGCATGCAGGGCGTCGACATCGCCCACGCGCAGATAGCAGCCCGCATAGCAGGTTGCCGGATCCAGGTCCGGATGCGCGAAGAAGTGCAACTCCACATCGCCGCGGCGCAGGATGGCGTAGCCCGCATCATGCGGATGCGCATCGCCTTCGAAGCCAAGCCGGCGATAAAAGGCCAGCGTCTGCGCGATCGCACGGCTGGGCAGGATCGGGATGGTTTGGTCAGCGGAGGCCTTGGCGTTCATCGTCAACTCGTCTGTCGTGGAATTAGTATCGTCCAGGCACCCTCGGCCAGCTACGCGATCACGATGCCCGGGTACCTAGCTTAGAGCGGCTAACAGATCGTCGCGAGCGGTCGTCAGGTGGGTGTGGACGGCGCAGAGGAACCGGAGTGTGCGTGTGGTACATGCCGATTCCGGGCACCGGCCGCGCCCGCCTGGCGGGCGCGCAGTCTTTTGGTTAGCCGCTCTTGGCGGCGGATGTGGTGAAGATGCGCATCAGCACCGACACCAGCAGTACCACAAAGCTCAGCTCCCAGAGATAGAACGCCACACCCACGTGATCGATCATGACCTGATGGCCCGCCTCGTTCCTGTCGAAGCGGGTTGCGCGGAAGGTATCCAGGCCGATCAGGCAGGCCGCCATGAGCAGGACCGCCGCCATCCTGTCTGCCTTGAGGAAGTAACCTAGTCATGCCAGCAGGAACAATGGATTACTCATCCAGGCCACGCACTGGCCATCGATCACCTGCATCCAGCCGAACAGCAGAATGGCCAACCCACCAAGGCTGGTGTCGCCGCCATGCAAGGCAGGCAGACACAGCGCAGCGGCATACAGCAGGGCCGACGACACGAGTAGCAACAGCTTCATGGATCTCCTTGTCCGACGATGAGGCAACTGCATGCCTGCGCAGTGCCGGTTCGCAGCTGCACAGGCCAGCGTACGCCCACTATGGACAATGTGCGCGTCCGTTGGCCCAAACCACGTCCGGGGTGTAGGTGGGCCTCACCGGTGAGCGCAGCAGCGGAACTTCGCGCGCTACGTCCATGACATGCTGGAACCACCACCGCACGGCTCCGGAACCTGACTATGGCACCCCACAAGAAGCAGCACTTGCCGGAAAAGGTCTGCGTTCACTGCGGGCGGCCATTTCGCTGGCGCAAGAAATGGGAGAAGGTGTGGGACCAGGTGAAGTACTGTTCGGATCGATGCCGCAGCGACACCAAGCGGCATTCTCCGGCACGCTAGCCGGCTGTCGCGAAGACCCGGGCCGCGCGCATGCGCTGTAGCGCCCGGGCCGCCTGATGCGTGCACCCTGGCACATCCGGTCGCCGGCTAGTGCCCGCCTGTGTTCTTCGCAGCGCCTGATCCGCCGGCACGTTTGGAAGCGTTGCCTTTGCGTGCCACCGCCATGTTGTCGACCAGGTTGGGATAGGGGCGGCCTGCCGCCTTGGCGCGCTGCTTGGCACGTGCTTTCTGCGCGGGGGAAAGCGACCCTGAGCGCGATGCAGGCTTGGGATTGGGCTTCTTCCACGGCGCCGACGTCTTGGCCGCACGTTTGTTCGCTGTACTGCGTGGGGAGCTGCGTTTGCCGGCTACGGCCCGGCGGGTGGCTGTTTTCTTGGCTGTTCTCTTGGCTGTTCTCTTGGCTGTTCTCTTGGCTGTTCTCTTGGCTGTTGTCTTCTTGGCTGTTGTCTTCTTGGCTGCGGTCTTCCCCGATGCGGTCTTCTTTGTGACCGTCTTCTTCGTTGCAGCCTTCTTGGCCGCCGTCTTGCCAGCCGCTTTCCGGGTTGCGGACGTCGGCCCCGACTTCCGGGTGGATGCGCCACCAGGCGCACGCTTGCTGGTCGCGGTTTTCCCCGCCGAAGACTTCTTCGCCGAAGACGTTCGGGATGTCTTCTTTGCCGCGGTCTTCTTTGCAGTGCGCTGCTTTGTCGCGGCGGCCTTGGGGGCAGCCGTCCCGGCACCGGTCTTGGCAGCGTCCAGACGCTGAAGCAGCTTTTCGGCCCAGCGCTGTCCGGCGTCGCCACCCCAGAGCAGCCAGGCGATGTAACCCGCAGAAGGCGCGCTCCGATCGGCCCAGCCTTTGCCGTTCTTGTCCACCCCATGGCGAGCGAAGTAGGCATGCATGCGCCGGATGGTCTGCACGGAAAGCGATTTCTGTGCGGAGAGGTCGCGCGCGCGCGCCACGCCGATCGCGGTGCCGCCGCGTCCATGTTGCTCGCGCAGCCGCAGTCCGCGCGCCGCTGCGCTGGCAACGTTACTGGGTGGTGTCGTAGAAATCGCCTGCTTAGCTGGTGTGCGTGCCACCACGTTCTCCTGTTGCATCGGGTTGCCGTAGTGTTCGCATGCGCGATGCTGCTGCATGTGAAGAGGCTGGCAGCCACTACGACGCAGGCGCCATGCCGATCGGCGGCGTCGCGACACATGCATGCTGCTGGCAGCGGGCTGTCCGCAAGGCAGCGCATCACAAGCCACGCATCGCACACATAGCATCCACCGTGCGTGACCTGGCTGCAGATCAGTCTGCTTGCGCAGGTGGATCATCGTGCATGTATCGCTACACTGGCCTGCCACGGTGACTGGAAGAGTGCTGCATGCGCCTGTTGAAGACCTCGTTCTGCGCGAGCCTGCTTGCTGCCGCGATCGGCACATTTCCCGCAGCGGGTCATGCCGCCGACAAGGCGCCGCCAGCATCTACCCCGGCGGCATCGAAACAGCCGGCCAAGTGGCAAACGCTGACCACGCGCAACACACCGCATGCGCGCCATGAGAACAGCATGGTCGCCATCGGCGATCGCCTGTATCTGATCGGTGGACGCGATCAGCGTCCATTGGAGATCTTCGATACGCGTACGCGTCGCTGGTCGCAGGGCAGCGCGCCACCGCTGATGGTGAGCCATGCGCAGGCGGTGGTCTCATCCGGAAAGCTCTACCTCGTGGGCGGCTTCACTGGCGACTACCCGGAGGAGGCGTCGCTGAGCCACATGCTGATCTACGATCCGCAGACCGATCGATGGCAGGAGGGGCCGGAAATTCCCAAGCACCGGCGCCGCGGTGCCGCCGGCACGGTGGAACACGACGGCGTGCTGTATCTGGTCGGCGGCAATACGCGCGGCCATATGAGCGGCTACGTGCCATGGCTGGATGCCTTCGATACCCGGACACAGCAGTGGACCCAGCTGGCCGATGCGCCGCGCGCACGCGACCATTTCCATGCGGCAGTGATCGACGGAAAGCTGTATGCCGCCGCTGGGCGCCGCTCGGCACACGAAAGCGGCAACACCCTGGCGCAGACCATTGCGGAGGTGGATGTCTACGATATCCAGCGCGGCGCCTGGTCGGTGGCTCCGGCCGCCCTGCCTACCCAGCGCGCCGGCACGGCCGCTGTCGCACGCAATGGGCAGCTGCTGATCATCGGCGGGGAGAGCATGCGGCAGGTCAAGGCACACGACGAAGTGGAAGCCTACGATCCGCATGCCGCCACCTGGAGCACGCTCGCAGCGCTGCCGCAAGGCCGGCATGGCACCCAGGTCGCCACGGTCGACGGAACCCTCTATCTGGCCGCCGGCAGCGCCGATCGCGGCGGTGGCCCGGAGCTGGATGATGTGCTGATGCTGGGCGGCGAACGGGCGATGGACTAGCCATCGTCCGTAGCGATGCTCGCACCGTGTCGGTCTGCGTGGCACCGACATCGCCGGTTACATCATGCGTGAAGCAGGAGGCTTTGTCGCGATGACAGCAGTGCCCATCTCGTCGTTGCTGCTGCTTGGGCTGGCCGCCTTGATCATGCACTGGCTTTGCTGGCGCTACTTCTGGAGGCGCTACGCACGCCCTGCAAGCCGTGCGGACGCCGTGTTGCGCGGCACGATGGCCCTGGTATTCATGAGCGTTCCTGCGCTGTTCCTACGCGAAGCGCTGTCGACCGGCGAAGTCAGATGCCTGGGCCGTCGGTGTGCCGGGGTGAGCTTCGATGTCGCGAGCGACCCGGCGAACTACTGGCTGCGCGTGTTCGTCCTGATGGTGGTCTGCGTGTTCTTCTTCACCGGCTTGCTCGCGGCGACCGCCAAGCCCGAGCGCGTTGCAGGGCCGGATCGCTCGAGCTGACCGCAGCGATCTGCCGGTGACCGGCAGCGCGTGCGAAGCGCGTCGGGGCAGGCCTTCTCGACCTGCCTGCGCCATCGATACTCACGCCAACCGGGCAAGCCGCGTCAGGGCGCGAACTCCAGCCCCAGCGTCTTGACACGCACCCGCGCCAGCATCGCGTGCGAGGTCATGTACAGGGTGCGGCCATCGTTGCCGAACGCACAATTGGAAATGGCCTCGCCGGTGGCGATGCGGCCAAGGCGTTGTCCGGCCGGATCGAACACGATGACGCCGCCGGGGCCGGTGGCGAACACATGGCCATCCGACGAAACCGCCATGCCGTCGGGAAGACCGGGCGCCTGCTTGGCGACCAGATCCGAGGCATCGGCAAAGACGCGCTTGCCGGTCACTGCACCCTGGGCATCGAGCGCGTACGCCATCCAGATCGGCCGCTTCGGATCGGAGTTGGCCACGTACAGCGTGCGCTGATCCGGCGACAAGGCGATGCCGTTCGGGAAGCTCAGGCTATCGTCCAGCAGATGCACGCTGCCGTCGGTATCCAACCGATACACGCCATTGAAGCGCAGTTCCTTGACTGGAGAATCGTTCAGATCCTTCAGTCCATAGGGGGGATCGGTGAAGAACACCACGCCGTCCTTGCGACGGACCACGTCGTTGGGACTGTTGAACCGCTTGCCTTCGAAGCTGGTGGCCAGTGGCGTCTTCTTGCGCGTGGCCGGATCGAGCCGGGCGACGATGCGGGTGCCGGAATCGGCCAGCAACACGGTGCCATCGGGTTCGGCATACAGGCCATTGGCGCCCGCCTCGCGCAACGTGGGCAGTTCCGGACCCGTATAGCCCGACGGCGACAGCAGCACGGAAAGTCCTGCGTCTTCGGACCAGCGATACAGCTTGTTCTCCGGCACGTCGGTAAACAACAGATAGCCGCCGGCACGCACCCAGGTGGGGCCCTCGGACCAGGTAAAGCCTTCGGTGAGCTTTTCGATGCGTGCATCGGCCGCAATCACCTCGCCGAATCCGGGAGCGAACGCTTCCACCTGCCCGACCGCAGAAAACCGCGGCGGCGGCGGATCCTTCTTGGTGCAGGCAGCAACGATGGCCAGCAACGGAACGGCCAACAGCAGGTAGGGCGGCACGCGCATCGGAGAATCCAGGAATCCAGTTGGCCCCATCATGCCATCATGCCGATGCAGGCGCCTTGCACACGTTGCCCACTATCGCCCGGACGCGGGCACTGCCAGTACCGCCTCCAGTGCGGGCTTGGGCCGATGCTCACGGTCGAACAGCAGCGGATGGTTGGTGCGGCCGGGCACCGGGTAATCGTTCTTCCACGACATGCCGTCGCTGACGCCCCAGACACTGACGCGCGCCAGCTTGTCGCGCTTGCGCCAGAACAGCGCGAACAGCTCGGCATAGCGCTCGCGCAACTGCGCCTGTACCTGCGGTGGCAGGCCATCGCGATACGGGTCGAGAAAACGCTTGAATTCCGGCAGTTGGAACTGCTTGTGCGCCAGTCCGGTGCCGATCACCTGCCCTTCCTTGGTGACCGGCAACACGTCCACGTCCAGCTCGGTGATCATCACCTTGATGCCGAGCGCGGCATAGGCATCGATCGCCGCTTCGATGTCCTGCACGCTAGGGTAGTTCAGCCCCCAATGCCCCTGCATGCCCACCCCATCGATACGGATTCCGGCCTGCTGCAGCATCCGGACCATGCGCACGATGCCGTCGCGCTTGGCCGGCCGCCAGGCATTGAAGTCGTTGTAGTAGAGCTCGGCATCTGGTGCGTAGCGCTGGGCGAAGGCGAAGGCATTGCGCACCACGGTGTCACCATCGCCGACGCGTTGTACCCAGTTGGTAGCGCGGTAGCTGCCGTCTTCGTCGACGATCTCGTTGACCACGTCCCAGGCCTGCACCTTGCCGACATAGCGCCCTGCGACCCGTTCGATGTGCGCGCGCATGCGCTCGATCTGCGCGGCCGAGGTATTGGGCGCGCCCTGCGCATCCACGAAGAACCAGTCCGGCGTCTGGTTGTGCCAGACCAGGGTGTGCCCGACCACGAACAGGTGCTGGCGCTGCGCGTAGGCCACGAATGCATCGGCGGCGGCGAAATCGAACACACCCGGCCGTGGGGCGACGATCTCGGCCTTCATCACGTTCTCCGGCGTGACCGCATTGAAATGGCAGGCCACCAGCGCCGCCGAGGCGGCGTCCTTGCCGGAGACGATCTCGGCATTGACTGCCGTCCCCAGCAAAAACCCCTTGGAATAGGCCGACTTGAGCGTCACCGCTCCGGGCGCGCACGCCGGCGCTGCCGTGGCGAATGCCGCGATTGCGCTCAGTCCGAGCAGCAAGCCGCAGCGTAAAAGCCAGGGTCGGTGATGCATGGCGTTCTCACAAGTCAAAGGGGCGTGGTGGAATGCGGCGTGTGCATACCGGTGAGCGCAGGAATGCAATAGCTGTACTTCACGCGATTGCTGGACAGGACCGCCACGATGTCCGGCATGCGCAGCCATGAGCACGTGCTCCGCAGCGCCGGTACACATGCGGCCTTGCATGCGTTCGATGCATCTGCGACATGTGGGCGTGCCTCTTTTTGGGCGACCCCTGGCTGACGAGGGCCGCAACGCACCGTGCAAGCAACCCACAGCGCTGGTGCGCAACAGGCCGCTCATTCGGCCCGCACCTGCACGCTGGTGGGCTGCAGCGTGTCTGATTCCACATGCAGGGTGATCGGACCGCGCGCACCGTTGCGCGCACGCACGATGGCCAGGCACAGGCCATTGAAGGCATTGCGTTGTGTCGAGACGAACGACTCCAGGTTGGTCGGGTCGCCATTGTCGGTGGCCACCAGTTCACCCGGTCCCTCGATGCGGAAGCGCAGGCGGTCGCCCGCAGTCGGTGCAGCGCGTCCCTGGCGATCGAGCAGGCGCACGGTGATGAAGCTCAGATCCTTGCCATCGCCGCGGATGCGGCTGCGGTCGGGTATGGCCTGTATGCGTGCGGCGCGGCCTGCGGTCTGCACGCGGTCGCTCGCCCACGGTTTACCATGACGGTAGGCCTGCACACGCAGCTCGCCGGGCTGGTACACCACCGCATCCCAACGCAGGCGATACTGCAGCGGGCCCTTGCGCTTGCGTCCCTGCGAGATGCCGTTGACGAACAGTTCGGCCTCGTCGCCGGAGGTGAACACGTGCACCGGAGTGACCTGGCCCTCGCGCCCCGGCCAGCTCCAGTGCGGCAGCAGATGCGCCATCGGCAGCTCCGGGCGCCAGCGCGATTGGTACAGCCAATAGCGGTCCTTGGGAAATCCCGCCAGGTCCAGGATGCCCGAGTACGCGCTGCGCGCGCTGTAGTACGGCGTGGGTTCGCCCAGGTAATCGAAACCGGTCCAGACGAATTCGCCGGCCACATACGGGTGCCGGTCCAGCGCGGCGAACACCTTGTCCGCACTGGAACCGAAGTCCACGGCATGCAGTTCGTAGGCACTGACCTGGTGCGCCACCGCATCGCCGCCGCGTCCCTCGCGGACCGGTGCGCTGGTCTGCGGCGTCACCGGGAACAGGTACACGCCGCGGCTGCTCAATGCCGAGGCGGTTTCGCTGCTGAGGATCGCCTTGTGCGGAAACTGCGCATGGAATGCAGGGTATTGCGGTTGCTTGCGGATGCGCTCGGTGCCCGCAAATTCAGGCGCATCGCGAATGCCTTCTCCCTGATAGTTGAGGCTGATGACATCCAGCGCGGCTGGCAGCGGCATGTCCGGCGAAGCGTAGTTCATCGCCACCGTGGCCGGACGGCTGGGATCTTCGTCGTGCACGATGGCATGCAGGGCGCGCGCAATCGCGGCACCCTGCTCGCCGGTGTACTGCTCGCCGACCTCGTTGCCCACGCTCCACAGCATCACCGACGGATGGTTGCGGTCGCGGCGCAGCATCGCGCGCAGGTCCGGCTCATGCCATTGCGGGAACACCAGGTGGAAATCCAGCGGGGTCTTCTTCATCTCCCAACTGTCGAAGATTTCGTCCACCACCAGCAGGCCCATGCGGTCGGTGAGTTCCAGCAGTTCCGGTGCGGGCGGGTTGTGGCTCATGCGGATCGCATTGGCGCCCATCTGCTGCAGTAACTGCAGCTGGCGCTCGGCGGCGCGCGCGTTGAAGGCGGCGCCCAATGCACCGAGGTCGTGGTGGTTGTTCACACCGCGAATGGGCACGCGCTCGCCATTGACCAGCAGGCCCCGGTCGGCAGTGAACACGATGCTGCGGATGCCGAACGGGGTGTGGTAGCGGTCCACCACCCGCCCGTTCTGGCGGACCTCGGTCACTGCCACATAGCGGTGCGGACGCTGGGTCGGTGGCGGACCCCACAACTGGGGATGATCGATGCGCACCGCGCCCTGCACGCGGGCGCTGCCACCGGCCGGTACCGAAACCTGCAGCGGTGCGATCTGCGCCACCGCCGCACCACGGGGCGCGCCGCTGTCGGCATCGAGCGGGTAGATCGCGGTGTCGACCTGCGCCTGCGCAGCCGTGTGCGCGGCGTTGTCCAGGGTGACGGACAGCTCCACCCGCGCCGACGCCGTCGAGACCTGCGGCGTGGTGAGCTGCGTACCCCAGTGCGCGACATGCAGCGGCGCGGTCTTGGTCAACCACACGTGGCGATACAACCCGCCACCGGGATACCAGCGCGCCGAGTCGGGCGGATTGTCCAGGCGGATCGCCAGCTGATTGCGTCCGCCGACGATCGCGTACGGGGTCAGGTCCAGCCTCCAGGAGCTGTAACCGTAGGGCCAGCCGCCGACCAGCTTGCCGTTGAGCCAGACCGTGGCATACGCCATCGCACCATCGAGATCGAGAAACAGCGAGCGGCCGCGGTCGCTGGCGGGGATATCCAACGTCCTGCGATACCAACCCACACCCCAGCTCGGCAGACGGCCCATGCCGCCATAAGGCCCATCGGCCAGGAACGGCCCGGCGATGGCCCAGTCGTGCGGCAGCTCCACCTGTTGCCAGCGGCTGTCGTCGAAGTCCGCCTGCACATAGGCCACATCGCTGCCGGGATGGCCGGGTGGGCGCCGATGACGCTGGGCGGGATTGGCGATCAAGGCATTGCCGGTCGGCAGGATCCATGGCTTGAGGACGTTCGTCGCCGACGCACGCAGTCGCTGCGCCTGCTCCGGACGTGCATCGGCCGCCTTGCCATCCTCGCTGCCGCTCACCTGCGGGCGCACGTCGTAATCGAGCACCACGGTGTTGCCCGGCGGATCGCCGCGCTGGAAGCGCCATTGCGCGTCGAGCACTACACGCTCGCGCGGCGCATCACCCGCCTGCTCCGCCGTGACGCCCAGTGCAGGCAGGGCCGCGTAGATCACGAGCAGGATCAAGGGCATCCAGCGCGCGCAGCGATGGCGCAGGCCTCCCGCCGCAGCCGATGCCCACGACCCCGGGGTCATGGCACCGGATCCTGCATATGCGGGCAGCGTATCGCGTACGGCAAAACGGCAGCCGGCACGGGTCCGTCGCCCCATCGCCTCACAGCTTGTAGGCCTGCTTGGGCAGCCGGTAGGCCAGGTCCACCGCGATCTGCGCAGCTTCGTCTTCGTCGAGCCGATGCTCGGCCACCAGCGTGGCCAGGAACGCGCTGTCCACGCGCCGTGCCACATCGTGCCGCGCGGGAATCGACAGGAATGCGCGGGTGTCGTCGTTGAAGCCCACCGTATTGTAGAAGCCGGCACTGGCCAGGGTCTGCTCGCGGAAGCGCCACATGCCTTCGGGCGCGTCGTGGAACCACCATGCCGGGCCCAGCAGCAGCGCCGGGTAATGCCCGGCCAATGGCGCCAGTTCGCGGCTATAGCTGGTCTCGTCCAGGGTGAACACGATCAGGCGCAGCCGCGGGTCGTTGCCATGGCGATCCAGCAAGGGCCTGAGCGCGTGCACGTAGTCGGTGCGCATCGGAATGTCGGCACCCTTGTCGCGTCCATAGCGTTGGAACAGTGGCCGGTTGTGATTGCGGAAGCAGCCCGGATGCAGCTGCATCACCAGGCCGTCGTCCAGGCTCATGCCCGCCATTTCGGTCAGCACCTGCGCGCGGAACAATTCGGCCTGCGCCGGGGTCGCCGCGCCGCGTACCACGGTCTCAAACAGGCGTTGCGCCTCGGCCGGCGACAGGTCCGCGGTAGCGGCGCTGGGGTGGCCGTGATCGGTGGAGGTGGCACCGTGTGCCGCGAAGAAGGCGCGGCGCTGGCGGTGCGCACGCAGATAGCCTGGCCAGGTGTAGACGTCTTCGCCGGTGAGTTCGCCGAAGCGCTGCAGTGCAGCGGCGAACTGTTCGTGCTCCGGATCCACCACCGGGTCCGGGCGATAGGCGGTCAGCACGCGACCCTTCCATCCGCTGCCGGCGATGGCCGCGTGGTGCTGCAGCGTGTCCAGCGGCGATTCGGTGGTGGCCATCACCTCAATGTTGAAGCGCTCGAACAGCGCACGTGGCGCGAATGCCGGCGTCTGCAGCGCGGCGGTGATGTGCTCGTAGTAGTGATCGGCGGTGCCGGCATCCAGCCGGAGACGCAGATCGAACACGTCATGGAAGACATGGTTGAGCCACAACGCCGACGGCGTGCCGCGCAGCAGCGCGAAGTGGGCGGCAAATACGCGCCACGCCGCACGCGGGTCGACCGCCGCGCGCGTGCCATCGGCGCGCGGAATGCCCAGCGCATCCAGGTCGACGCCCTGGCTGTAGAGCATGCGGAACACATAATGGTCGGGTACCAGCAGCAGTTCGGTGGCGTTGGCGAAGGCGGCATCGGTCGCAAACCAGGCCGGGTCGGTGTGGCCGTGCGGGCTGATGATCGGCAGCTGCGCAATCTGCGCATACAGCCGGCGCGCGATGGCGCGGGTGCCGGGATCTGCCGGCAGCAGGCGGTCGTCGTGCAGGGTCAATGGCAAGGACGTGGGCATGGAATCAGAACGCCGAAGAATGCGGGAAGCGGATGCCGTTGGCCGCCCGCGTCATGGCGCGGGCGTTCCGGGATGGGTCGCCACGTAATCGCGCAACCAGGTCAGGGCGGGGCGCTCGCTGCCATCGCTGCGCACCAGATACGCCGCCTGCTTGTCGCGCCACAGTCCGGGGCGGAATCCCCACAGGGTGATGCCGCGCACCGCCGGATGCTCCCAGAAGGTCGGGAACACCCGTTGATAATCGGCCAGTTGCTGCGCATCGCTGGGGCCATCCAGATCGAACTCGGTGATGTAGATCGGAAGGCCGGTGGCCGCCAGTGCGTCCAGATTGGCGCGGTGCACCGACATCGCCACATTCGGCGTGGTCTCGAAGGCATGCTCCTGGATGCCGATCGCATCCAGCAGACGCTCGCGTTGCAATAGCTGCACGATCTGCAGATAGCGCTGCGTGGCATTGGCAGTGTTGGTGATGCTGTAGTCGTTGATCATCAGCCGGGCGCGCGGGAAGTGCTGGCGAGCCAGCCGGAACGACTGCAGCACCCATTCCCAGCCGCTGGCGCCGCTGCCGCCGAGTGCCTGCAGATAGTTGCCGCCGCCGGCATCGTCCTTGCTGGGCGGGTCGTTGAGCGGCTCGTTGACCACTTCCAGCAGGTCGATGTCCGGATAGCGCTGCGCGACGGCAGCGAACCATTGTTCGATCTCGCGGCGTTGTTCGGCCGGCGGCAGCGATTTGATCCATTCCGGCTGCTGGTTACCCCAGACCATCACATGCATCTGGAACGGCATGCCGTTCGCCTTGGCGAACCGGTAGGCCGTGTCCAGCCCACTCCAGTCCATCCGGTCGCGTACCGCTTCCACCGTGCCCCACTTACCGGCATTCTCCGGCGTGAGCTTGTTCCAGTACTGCGCGAACTCCGGTGCCTGTTGCGGGCTGTAGGCACTGCCAAGAAACTTGGACGCGCCCGCTGCCAATGGCGTGCCCTGTGCGGCCGAAACGATGCTTGCGGCGAGCAACACGCCCAATCCCACTCTGTGCAGATGCATGATGCGTCCCTCAGGAAGATGGCGGCGCCGGATCGGCCGCAGGCAGGTGCGCCGGTTCCAGCCGCGGCACTAAATGATGCACGACGGCCAACGCCAGCAGATATGCAGAACCGGCCATCAGGAACACCGGCACATAACTTCCGGTCGCCTGTAGCAAAAATCCGATGAAGGTGGCGATCAACATACCGCCCACCGCGCCGGCGAATCCGCCGATGCCCACCACCGTGGCCACTGCATGGCGTGGAAACATGTCCGAGGGCAGCGTGAACAGATTGGCCGACCAGCCCTGATGCGCCGCGGTCGCCAACCCGATCAGCGCCACTGCCAGCCACAGATGGTCCGCCCGCGCGGCGAACACGATCGGCACCACGCAGACGGCGCAGATCAGCATGGCGGTCTTGCGCGCGCGGTTGACGCTCCAGCCGCGCGCGATGAAGCGCCCGGCGATCCAGCCCCCGGCAATACTGCCGACATCGGCCAGCACGAAGATCACGATCAACGGCGCACCAAGCTGCAGCAGGCTCAAACCATATTGGGCATGCAGGAACTTCGGCAGCCAGAACAAAAAGAACCACCAGATCGGATCGGTGATGAACTTGCCCAGCACGAACGCCCAGGCCTGCCGGTGCCGCAACACCTGCGCCCACGACAGCCGGCGCTGTACCGGTTCGTGCGCATCGCTGCGGATATGCGCCAGTTCCGCCGCCGATAAGCCGGGCTGTTGCTCGGGCGGGTGGTAACTGACCCACCACACCACCAGCCAGGTGGCGCTGAGCACGCCGGTGAACAGGAACGCCGCCTGCCAGCCCCAGGCGGTGGCGATCACCGGCACCAGCAACGGCGCGACGATGGCACCGATGTTGGATCCGGAATTGAAGATGCCGGTGGCCAGCGCGCGCTCGCGGCGCGGAAACCATTCGGCCACCGTCTTGAGCGCAGCAGGAAAATTGCCCGATTCGCCCAATCCCAGGAAAAAGCGCGCAATCGCAAAACCGACCACGCTGCTCGCCAGTGCATGCCCCATCGCCGCCAGGCTCCAGACGCCGATCGCCAGCGCATAGCCGATGCGCGTGCCGAAGCGGTCGATCACCGCACCGCTGCACAACAGCCCCACCGCGTACGCCGCCTGGAAGGCGGTGACGATATAGCCGTACTGGATCTCGTTCCAGCCGATCCGGGTCTGCAGGAACGGTGCCAGCACGCCCAGCACTTGGCGGTCGACGTAGTTGATGGTGGTGGCCGCCAGCAGCAGCGCGCAGACGCGCCAGCGCACGCGGCCCAGCCCCGCCGACGCAGCGACGGGTACGCCTGCGGGCGTGTCACTCATGCGCATGGCCTGTGTGGAGCAGCGCATCGCGCAGGTCCCGAACCGACCTGGCGGCATGGCCGCAGCGCGTACGGCTCCGGTGCCGGTCACGCGTGTCGCTGCCGCGTTCTTCGCTGGAGTTCATCGACCGCCGCACCTGCAGGAGGTGGCCTTGCGCCACGGGTGATAGCGCTACCATTACCACGCCGTGGCGATGAATCCATCGCGCACTGCAGCACGAGAACGCCACGCGGGACGCTGCGTCCATGCTGAGATCCGCTCGCATGCTGCGGTCCTGCCGGTCCCGCAGGCCTATGCTGCCCTGCAGCGTGATGTTGCGAATTTGGTAGCGCTAACATCCAGCGGCACTGATCGCCCGTCTTCCCCACCGCACCATCGCCGCGCCGATTCCGGCGGCGGCATTCCCTGCGCCGGGGCGATGCGTGGGATACCCGCTCACCTGTTAGGGAAGGGATTACGGTGAAGAACAGCTACGCACGAACCGCGTTGTCCTGCGCGTTGGGCTCGGTCCTGCTGGGCATGGCCAGCACGGTCGCCTGGGCCCAGTCCGACACCACTACGTCGCAATCCCCGCCGGATCCGGCGGGCGGCAACGATGCAGTGACCCAGCTCGATACCGTCACCGTCTCCGGCTACCGCCGCAGCATCCAGTTTTCCACCGATGCCAAGCGCGATGCGGTCGGCTTCGCCGACACCGTGTTTGCCGAAGACATCGGCAAGTTTCCGGACATGAATATCGCCGAGTCGCTCAACCGCATCCCCGGCGTGCAGCTGGCGCGCGACGTCAACGGCGAGGGCCTGAATATCGCCATCCGCGGCCTGGGCACCAGCTTCACCAAGACCACGCTCAACGGCTCCAGCATCGCCACCGCCTCGATCGGCCTGAATGCGCAGAACCAGAACCGCGAAGTCGATCTGAACCTGTTCCCCACCGAGTTCTTCACCCAGCTCACCGTCAGCAAGACTCCCACCGCGAGCATGCTCGAGGGCGGCGTCTCCGGCGTGGTGGACATGCGCAGCGCGCGCCCGTTCGACCGCCCCGGCGTGCATTTCACCTATCAGGCCCAGGCCGACTGGAACAGCACCAGCGAGAAGACCACCCCACGCGGCGCCTTCATGGGCAGCTGGACCAATGAGGAAGGCACCTTCGGCGCATTGTTCGGGCTGGCCTCGGTGCGCAGCAAGCTGGGCGTGCGCGGCTTCGAGAGCGTGGGCTGGACCAATCCCGGCCTGACCTACACCCAATGCGGCCTCGCCCCGCCCGCAGGCACGCCGGCGACCAATCAGCCGGCCGCCTGCAACGTCAACGGCGGCGGCAACTGGCGCATTCCCGATCGGGTGCCGGCCACTGCCGGCAGCGGCCTGACCACCGGCGAAACCATCGATGCGGCCTGGCTGCTGGCGCGCAATCCGGGCCTGAGCATCGCCCAGATCAGCGATGCGCTGATCCCGCGGCTGGGCCGCAGCGTGCACATGAGCGGCGATCGCGACCGCGACGCGGCGGTGATGGCGCTGGAATGGCGGCCTTCCGACAGCCTGCATTTCTACCTGGACACGCTGTACTCCGAAGCCGAGCGCACCACCGAACGCATCAGCATGAATCTGATCGGCCGCAACGGCAACATGATCCCGCTGGGCATGCAGCTGGATCAGAACAACGTGGTCACCAGCGCCACCTTCGCCAATGCGCAGTACTTTCTGGAAGCGCGCCCGTACCGGGAGAACGTCAAGTTCTGGAGCGTCAATCCCGGTGCCGAGCTGCTGTTCGGCGCCGAGCAGGACATCAAGCTCAACGTGCAGGCCAACGCCACGCGCAGCTGGCTGGCGCGCGAATCGCCCAGCATCCTGGTGACCTCGCCGTTCACCACCGTGGACTACCGCAACACCGGCGGTGATCGTCCCAGCATCAGCAGCCCGCTGGATCTGAACGATCCCAACCTGGGCTGGGGCTGGAGCGGTGGCCGGGTCAACGTCCAGAACGAAAAGCGCGTGACGCAAACCCGTGGCGCGCGCGCCGACCTGCAGTTCGGCGAAGACAAACGCAACATCAAGATCGGTGCGGCCTACGACCAGGCCGAGCGCACCATCCGCGGCTTCGACAACAGCGTGGCGTGGGAACAGGTGGTCTGCCGCGGCGGCGGCGGCAACGTCTGCAACGGTGGGCCCGGCTCAGCCGTGCCGAGCGCGGTGCTGGCGACATATCTGCGGCCCGGCCCGGACGGCTTCATCACCGCCGATTTCGATCGCTTCCTGCGCGACACCAACTATTACCCACTGCGCGATGCAGCGCCGGAATCCAACTCGGCCAACACCGGCGCCTCGACCGGCGGCATCCGCGAGAAGAACCTCGGCTTCTACATCGAAACCAACGCGGAAACCGAGGTGTGGAACCGCACGCTGCGGCTCAACGCCGGCGTACGTTACGTCACCACCGACCAGACCATCACCGGGCCGGTCACCATCAACGGCATCCGCCGCGTGCAGGTGCTCGATTCCGACTACAAGGAAGCCCTGCCCTCGTTCAATGCGGCCTGGGACGTGGCCGACAATGTGGTACTGCGGCTGTCCAGCTCGCGCACGCTCACCCGCCCGGACCCGAGCGCGATGTTGCCCAACACCAACTTCAGCGATCCCTCCGCGCAGACCGCAACGCAAGGCAATCCCAACCTGGCGCCATACCTGTCCACCAATGTCGATTTCGGCGGCGAGTGGTATACCGGCGGCGAAGGTTATGTGGGCCTGACCCTGTTCAACAAGCGCATCAGCGGCTTCACCGTCAATGGCGTGCGGCGCATTCCCTTCAATCAGCTGGGCGTGCCGTACGACAGCCTGCTGCCGATCCAGCAGGCTGGCCTGCAGCAGCGCGGTGGGCCGGATGCGGCCACGGTCGACGTGCAGACCCAGGTCAACGCCGATGGCGTGCTCGACATCCGCGGGACCGAAGCCATCTGGGTGCAGCCGCTGGACAGGCTGGTCGATGGCCTGGGCTTCAGCCTCAACTACACCCACGTCACCCAGTCTTCCGAAGGCGAGGGCGTACCGGCGGTGGCGGTGGGCGTGGCGCCGAACCTGTGGAACGGGACGGTGTACTGGGAGAAAAACGCCGCCTCGGTGCGCGTGTCCTACACCTGGAACGACGACATGGTGATCTCCGGCGCCAACCAGAACGGCATTCCGTACGCACGCCTGAATGCCGATGCGCGCGGCCAGCTGGATCTGTCGGCCAGCTATGCGCTGGACTGGCTGCCGTCCAAGCCGCAGCTCACCCTCAACGTCACCAACATCACCGACGAGCCCTTGCGCACGACCTACGCCTGGCCCAACGCCACCTACGATCTGTATCAACCCGGGCGCACCGTCATGCTCGGCATCCGCGGTACCTTCTAGGAGTGGCTATCGAAACAACTGCGCTTACCGCCAGGCGGGCGCGGCCGCTACTCGGGAGCGGCATGTACTCCTCGTACACGCCGGTCCAGAGTGCGCCGTCCGTGCCCGCCTGGCGATTGCTCGCGACGTCTTGCAAGCCACTCCAGGTGCTGTCCTTGCCCGCTGCGATCACCCGTCACGGCGCGCGAAGCAGCGCGCGCCGCGGCGTTTTCCGCAGCACTCATCGAGCCCGCCCGACCTCATGAACGATGCGTCCCATCCGCTGTCCCTGCGCGAGAAGATCGGCTACAGCCTGGGCGACCTGGCCGCCAACCTGATCTTCCAGACGCTGGTGACGTTTCTGGCGTTCTTCTATACCGATGTGTTCCGCATTCCCGCCAGCGCGGCGGCCACACTGATCTTCGTGGTCGGCCTGCTGGGTGCCTTCGTGTTCACTCCCATCATCGGCATCCTGGCCGACCGCACCCGCACGCGCTGGGGCAAGTTCCGCCCTTGGATCCTGTGGACGGCGCTGCCGTTCGGTGCGTTGTCGCTGGCTGCCTTCAATACGCCAGCGCTCGGCGAGCAGGGCAAGATCGCCTATGCGTTCGCCACCTATACCTTGCTGATGCTGGTGTACGTGGCCAACAACCTGCCGTACTCGGCTCTGAGCGGGGTGCTCACCGGCAGCATGGAGCAGCGCAACAGCCTGTCGGCGTATCGCTTCCTGGCCGTGACGCTGGCGCAGTTCGTGATCCAGGTGCTGTTGCTGCCGCTGGTGCTGATCCTGGGCAACGGCGACAAAGCGCAGGGCTTTCGCAACACCATGGCGCTGTTCGCGGCAGTCGGCACGCTGTGCTTCCTGATCACCTTTCTCACCACCCGCGAGCGCGTACTGCCGATCAGCGAACAACGCAGCAGCGTACGCCAGGACCTGGCCGACCTGGTCCGCAACAAGCCCTGGCTGGTGATGCTGGCGTTGACCATCCTGGTCTTCATCAATCTCGCCATGAAGGGCGGGATGTACATCTACTACTTCAAGTACTACCTGGACGCCGGCGCGCTGGCGCAGTTTCTCGACAGCGCAGGTTTCAACCGCTTCATCGGCGGCATCAACGCCATGCTCACCGGGGCCGGCATGACGGCGCTGCAGTGGCCGCAGGATGCGCCGACCTCGGCCTTCAGCGTGTTCAGTGCCGGCGGCATTCTGGCGATGATCGTGGGTATCGGCTTTTCCAAGCGTCTGGCCGACCGTTATGGCAAGCGCAATGTCTTCGGCGGCGCGCTGCTGGTCTCCACGTTGTTCCTGCTCGCCTTCTACGTGTATCCGCCCAACGCCATCGCGTGGGTGTTCGCCTCCTATGTGCTGCACGGCTTTTTCTACGGCATCACCATCCCATTGCTGTGGGCGATGATCGCCGACGTGGCCGACTACTCGGAGTGGAAGAACCACCGCCGCGCCACCGCGATCATCTTCTCTGCGATGTTGTGCGGGCTGAAGATCGGCCTGAGCATCGGCGGCGCGCTGGTCGCGGGCATCCTGGCGTTCTATGGCTACGACGCCGCACTGGCGCAGCAAAGCACCGCAGTGAGCGACGGCATCCGCCTGGCCATCAGCGTCTACGCCTCGCTCCCGTTCCTGCTCGGCACCGCGCTGCTGGCCTTGTACGAGATCGACAAGGCGCTGGAATCGCGCATCGAACGCGAGCTTGGCGCACGTCGCCAGGCGGCACTCGCGGTTGCGGGCCAATGACCTCCCTCCCCCTCATGCACAGGTACGCGCATGTCCGATGAACTGCAAGCCGCCACACTGCAGGCGCTGGCGCGCACCGCCATTTCCGCACCGCTGGTAACCCACCTCTACACCGCCGACCCTTCCGCACACGTGTTCGACGGCGCGCTCTACATCTATCCCTCGCACGACATCGATGCCGGCGTGGCGTTCAGCGACGACGGCTCGCACTTCTGCATGGAGGACTACCACGTCTTTCGCATGGCGCACCCGGATGCGCCAGCCGAAGACCTGGGCGAAGTGCTGCACGTGCGCGATGTGCCCTGGGCGCAACGGCAGATGTGGGCACCGGATGCCGCGCAACGCAACGGCAAGACCTATCTGTATTTTCCAGCCAAGCGCGCCGACGGCATCTTCCAGATCGGGGTCGCGGTCAGCGAAGGCCCGCAAGGCCCGTTCACCGCAGAACCGCAGCCGATCGCCGGCAGCTACTCCATCGACCCTGCGGTGTTCGCCGATACCGACGGCGAGCACTACCTGTTCTTCGGCGGCATCTGGGGCGGCCAGCTGCAGCACTATCGCGACAACGTCTATGCGCACACCCACCAGGAACCCGAAGGCGCGGCACCGGCGCTCGGCCCGCGGGTCGGGCGCCTGCACGCAGACATGCTGCATCTGGCCGAACCCACCCGCGAAGTGGTGATCCTCGACGAACACGGCGCCCCGCTACGCGCCGACGACCACACCCGCCGCTTCTTCGAAGGCCCCTGGGTCCATCAACACGCCGGGCGCTATTACCTGTCCTATTCCACCGGCGACACCCACCTGATCTGCTACGCCACCAGCGACTCGCCCTACGGCCCGTACACCTATCAAGGCGTACTTCTGGCACCGGTGATCGGCTGGACCACCCACCACTCCATCTGTGCAGTCGATGGCAAGTGGTATCTGTTCTACCACGACGCCAGCCTGTCCCAGGGCCAGACGCATCTGCGCAGCATCAAGATGACACCGCTGCAGCACGACGCCGATGGCAGGATCGCGACGATTTATCCGTACGGGGAAAATGCGGTATCACCTTGGTGATGAACCAAAGCGCGGAACACACGCACCGCGCCACACGCGCATCCTGCATTCGACAAGCATGTCGCCTGAGCCACGCACTTGCTGTACATCGGCGCATACGAAGCGGTACCTACCGTGCAAGCGCTTGGACAACAATCGCATCGCCTTGACTCTGCTGCGCCTGCGCAGCACACTCGGCGCCGGAGCGTAGCAACTCCGTAGACAGCGGTGCCACCCCCGTCAAGCGGTGGTTTTTTGTGCCCGATTTTTGGGCACACGCTCGGCGTCTCCGCGCCGGGAGGGCGGCGAATACAACACCCGCAAGGGAAATAAGCCCGCCGTCTGTCTGCGGTTGCTAACCTCCCGGCATCCCGCCGCATCGTGCGGCGGGAGCCTGTCCGGAGAGTTGAGCATGGACCAGTCTCTGTTCGGGTATTACCTGCTGCCGGAGAACGCGCAGCTTCGGTTGCTGCAGACGCGCGATCACCTACGCTTTCTGGCAGCGCTGGCACGCCCCCGCTGCGTGTCCAATACCCCAGGCAGCAATGAGCCTCCCATACCACTTGATGCATTGGCGTTTTGCTTCGATATGCTGGCTGAGCAATTGAACGATGTAGTGCTGCAGGCCTCGGTGCCTGGCGACATGACAGACCGACGTCCATCGTCATAGCATCGGTATGCCGCGGCAACAGCGGTAAACGCTGCCGCCCTTGTCTCGATTTACTTTTTTGCTGCTTTTACAAGCTATAAGCACTGTGACAGAGAAAGGCAAGAAGTCACCGGTATCGTCAGGCACCAGAATTCTCGCGATGCACTTGGCAAACGAAGGGAGCATGCGCAGTGAGATCCAAAGCAAGTCTAGCGGTCATCGTCGCGCTCATCTGTTTGGCAACGTCGTGTGCAACTGCCAAACCGACGGCTGAAGAACCTCGAGGAAAGAACATGACAACACACACAGAGCCGACTCCCCAAGTCCTGTTGGATCGCTTCTTTTCCTTGATAAGAGACGTCAAGAATTTCGACGAGCTGTCGCCGTTGGTTCTTGAAAGATATCTAGAGGTTCCCTTCACCAAGGGTACAGGTGAAAACTCTGGCTTCTATACGCTCGGTCAACCCTCTCCTTATTCGGGATATGGCGTCACCTATAACTTCGACGAAAAATTTCCACGTTACTCCAATGTCACCTTGGAACTCACCCCGCCGAGTAGCATCCCCGCTTCAACCATTCCTCCTTGCGAGCTCGTCTTTGAGAAGTACGATCAAGCCTTGAAGGACGCTGGATTCAAAACTGAAGCAGGATACTGGTCTTACAATGAGTTTGGATGGGTCATTTCCTTTCAGTACCTCCGCGGAAATATTCGCGCACAAATCAACCCATGGCATCCCGTCTCTGTAGACCCACAAGGAAAATCAAGAGAGAACTGCGTCAGATCGATACGTTTGCACAAGTTTGAGGATTAACGACAATGGCAAACGCCAACACTCAATTGCAGTCCATCTTGGTGCAATTCGCGGGTCGGTCAGATGTCAGTCCCGACCAAGAAGCGCAGCTACGCGCGACTATTGCGTCTGATCCGGACCTTACACAAAGACTCAATCGACAAGCAGCCACCGGGTATCTGAAAGCATTCGTGCCAGGCGTCGGCGGCCCCGAACCGTTGACAGGCTCCTACGACAAGGCATCCGGAATCGTCATCCTCCCGGCATTTGAGCCAGGATCTGCGCCGACAACGCACTTGCGTGGTTCGCTCCGGCTGCAAGAGATGGGTATGCGTTTCGCAAATAGTTCATACATGGATGCGAACCAGCAAAGCCGGCCCGTAACGCAGGATATGGTTACCAATCTGCAGGCGACGATCAATAGTTCACCGACGTTGGCCAACGAGATGAAGCGCGCCGTCACGACCGCAGTGGACGGCAAGGATCCGAAAAGCCCGATGCTGCTTGAGAATTTTTCACCTCTCAGTGGGACAGTGGCAGGGGGCACTTTCAACCCAGCTACGAAGACCATGAGCATTCCACCAATCACGGTTGGAAAATCCAAAAGCCAGTTTGATCAGCTAAATGCGAATGACCTAATATTTGTTCTAGGCCATGAGACACAACATGCTTTCAATCAAGTGAGCATGGCCTCATCGTACAGGCAGTTCGATGCTGCGGTGGCGACGATTGCGAAGGATAACAATCCAGTTAATGATTATACCCTTCCAGTTGAAAACCTGATCAACAGCGCCAGGGAAGATGAGGCTAAAGCTCAGATTGCAGGCTGGAATGCCTTGATTGATCGGGAACGGCAAAACAATCCGGCCGTCGATCTGAACACAATGAGAAGCCTCGGAAACGCTCGCCTGGACGACTTTATCCAGGCTAGTCCAACCAACGGAAAGCAGAGCCAAGCACGGCCGGGAATCACGTTCAACCCGGACGGTTCGCTGCCCATGACACCTCAGAATACTTCTGCACAGGCAGCTTACTACTTCGACAAACCGCCACACGGCGCACCAGGACTATCAAGGACTCAGACGACGGGTATCGGCTTCCACGGCGATTCGGACTACCCCAACTATTATGGAGCCGGTGCTGTCAGCCGTGCGATTGCGTTCGACAGAGCCTATGCGCATCCGGTTGGCGGAATTTTCCCGCAGATGCAGCTTGATATGCAGCGCCTACGCTTCAGAGAGGATCTATTGGAACACAACGGCATCACCCTCCCCCCAGGCACCACCGCCACGCCACAGGTATATTGGGACACCAGCACCAATCCACCAACCCGTGGGCTGTTGCAGCATACGCAGGGCACTCACCAGCACATCAGCCCGATTCCCGACATCGATCCTCCGCCACCGGGACTCAGCCCGCCCGGCAAGACAGCGCAACCAGACGATGCACTGTTGGAGAAGATCCGCAGCGGCGTTCGCGGCCTTGATCAACAGGCCGGGAAATCGTGGGACGAGAGCAGCGACCGGCTGAGCGCAAGTTTATTGCTCATGGCCACAGAGAAGGGCTTTACAGCGAGAGACGATCTGAAGTTTGCTTTCAGTACGCCAACCGAAAAGCTGGCTGGTGGCGAGGTCCTGCATGTGTGGCGGGAAGGTCACGCTTCACCTGATCCGGCTGCGCATCGGGCGCATATGCCGACGCAAGAAGCACTTTCTGTTTCTGCGGATCAGCGCATGAAGCAAGTAGAGCTAGCTCAGCAGGCAAAAGCGGAAGAAGTCGCACATAGTCAACAGCAGGAAATGACGCAAACGCAGTCCGGACAAACACGCTCGATGTGAACGCATGATTGAAGCGCGCACTGCCAGACCGGGCAGACAGAAAACCCCTTTTTATTCGTGTTGACCGGTGGCATTCTATATGGATTCTCGGTGTCGTGATGCCGTCGGCTCCCTCATGTCGCCAGTTTATTTTTTGGGACTGATGAAGTACGAAACGTGTACCACCACTCGCCTCTGCCAAGACTGTGGCAGTGAGTACAACTCTTTTTGCGGCCCGTGTTCAGCCAGTTCTTCGCAATGGGATGTCGATTTAGGATGAGAATACCGAAATGGAATTAGAATTTAGCAATTCGCGAAGCGACAATAAAATCTCCTTCCATCCTTTGAAGGATAACGTTTTTGCTATCTTCCTCGTTATCCTGATCCATGCGGTCATTTCCATTGTACTGATTCGTGAAAGTGCATCCCACACAACCAGATCAGCTGAGGATTCAGCACTTACGCTTGTGTTTTTACCTCGCATCAGACCCGATCTTTCTCAGCAACATTTGCGATCGAGACTCGACTCGCAAGGCGTTAGCGAACGCAGAAACCCGATTCGTCCATCTACGGCCTCCGCCGAGAAGCCATCGGCCAGGAAGCCAGAAGAATCAAGTGACTCGCCACGCATTGCAGGAGAAAAAAGTACTATAGATAGCCCCCATATTGATGTTGGGTCGAGTTTAGTTCTGACTTTGCCTGATGATTTTAAAAATCCGCCACAGGCACGGTCTAACGGATTATCAGTGCCACCTAGTATGGATTCACCAGCGAAAAGTCGCTTTGATAATAGTTGGGCGCCAGATGGCCAAGAGATCCAACAATCATGGGCCTTTCGTTCAAAGGCTGCGGCACTGCTGCTATCTGCCACTGGGGCGCTGCGCCGCCCATGTACTGAGCTCGAGAGAAAACGCATGGACAAAAAGTGCTTTGGATCGCAGTACGAAGGGGACGATCTGGTGCGTGACTCAAAAAATGGCTTAGGTGACCATTGATTCAACGGCCTGTATCGTCCCTTCTCCCTGCTTGAACTTGTATCGTTAGCCGTCCCTGCAAATCCCGTTCAAGTCTTATCGTTCGCGGGAACCGGGGCGAAGCGCCCCAGCGCCACGCATGCAAGAGGGAAACATCCGCTTCTATTGCTTATAAGTCGTGCGACTCCACCACCACCGCAGTGCCATAGCACAGCACTTCGGTGAGGCCGGCCATCAATTCGGTGGCGTCGTAGCGCACCGCGATGATCCCGTTCGCGCCCAGCTGCCGGGCATGCTGCACCATGTCGCGATAGGTTTCAGAGCGCGCCTGCTCGCAGAGCTGTGTGTAAATGGTGATGTTGCCGCCCAGCAGTGTCTGTAGTCCGCCGAAGAAGTTGCCCACGATCGAACGCGATCTCACCGTGATGCCGCGCACCAGGCCCAGGCTGGACGATGCGGTAGCCCGGCAGTTCCAGGGCCGTGGTCACCATGGTGTCATTGAGATGCTGCATGACCGCAGGGACCGGCGAGGAGTTGTAGGGGTTGTTCATTGATCGCTTGCTCCGGATAAGGCAACGACAGGACGACCGTGTTGCCTGGAGACCGCACCTTGCAGAGCGGTCTCCGATAGGAATTGTGTGCCTGCTGCACGGTCAGCGCGTGGTTCCGAATGCATGCCGGATGCCGATCGCCGCGCAGAGGCCGTAAGCGACGAACAGGCCACCCCGCAAGACGCCGAACCCCAGATTGAATCTCTCCGCGCCGCAACGCAACGGCAGGCCAGGATGCCGTACAGGCCATGTCGTATTCCGAACAGCATCGCCCACTGCACGCAAAGGCCGCGCGTTCCTTCGCGCTAGTCGGAGAACTCCCAGCCATCGTTATGTCCAGCCAACGGCGTGGCATGCAGCGCCAGCTCCTGTTCGAAGGCCACGATCGCGCGGTAGCTGGGCACCATCGTCGGGTACACCGTCACGTCCATCGGAAAGGCGGTGTTCTGTTCGTAGTAGCGGCAACGCACCTTCTGCTCGCAGCGCAGCATGGCCACGCAGAATTCCAGTGCCGATTCCTTGGTGGGAAACACCACCGAGAAATCGATCTCGCGGGGCTTGGTCAGATCCACCCCTTGCCGGGCGATGTGCCACAGCGTGTCGCCATTGTCGTCGTTCGGATATAGCACTGGGTCGCGTTGCATGGCGCTCTCTTCAAGGTAGTGGCCGGCACGGTCGGTAGTGCCCGGATCCACGCTGCCGGGGCGGCAAGCCGGTGCCGGCAGTTACTCCATTGCATCACAGTGAGGCCTTCGGATCCGGTCTGCAGCCGACCGCGGCACGGGCGTGGGAATCTGCCGGAGACGGCGAGCCCGACGCTATCGGTTGCCAGGGATGGACGCGCGGCGGTATCGCTAATGCTCCACCGGCAGCCCGCCCTCCCGATTGCCGCTCGGGTCGGCCACGCGCCGCATGAAGTCGTCCAGCATCAAGGTGCGGCATTGGGCCAGTGGCATGCGATCGCGCTGGGCGAACATCCGCGAGGCATGCTCGAACAGATCGGCGAGCAGCTCGCCGAAGTCCTCTGCTCCGCCGCCCAGATCGCTGTTGATGCTCACGTGCAGCTGCTCGTGCGCGGCCCACAGGCGCAACAACTCGAACGCGTCCGGATCGGCCAAAGCATCGGGCGGAACAATCAATTCTCCATCGTGCATCGCCTACCTCGTCATGTGGTGGATGGGAAGCGCTGCAGACGCTGCCCACCATGGCCTTGCCCCTGCGGTGTCGCGGATGGACGCCAGCTAGGCTGGGCTAAGTGTCCGCTTCGTATCTCAGGGTGCCCAGACCAGATTCATCAGCTGCGGATCCGCAGTGACCTTGACCAGCTTGCCGCTGGGACCGAACTGCACTTGGTATTCGGAGAAGCTGTCGCGCCAGTAGCGCCACAGGGATGCTTCCAGGTTCGGATTTTCGCTGCTGATCGGGTAGCCGACCGCCATGAGGACCTGTTCGCGCGTCATGCCGCCGGTGAGCTTGCCGTCGGCGATGGCCTGGCGGATCTTGGGCGGAAAGGTCGCCAGCTTGAGCTTGGGGTCGGCAGTCACGACATAGCGCGCAGCGAACGCGGTGTTGTCCAGGTCGCGGCTGTAGTCGTTGCCGATGGACTGCTTTTCGCCGGCGATCTTCAGGTTGACGCGGTTGCGGCCGAAACCGGTGACGCTGACCGGGGTGCCTACGGGAAGCATGCGCTTGCCGTCTTCGGCGTAGTTGCTGTCGCTGATCCAGCTGCCGTCGGTGCGCAGGTTGCAGCACAGAAAGCCATCGTATTTGGTGACATCGGCCGCGGCGGCCAGTCCGGGGGCCGCCAGCAGGCTCACAACGAGCAGGGAAGAACGCAAACGCATCGGGAAGACTCCTTTCTCGACGGCCGAAGGCCGCGCGGCAATGATGGGATAGCGCACGCGGCCGGTTGCGGCGGCGGCGCGCGCCATTGTGGCAGCCCGGGCCGGCTTGGCAAGCGCGGGTGACGCGTGTCGCCCGGGGTTGTGTATGCTCGGGGCGTGGATACCCTCTCACCCGCCGAGATCGCCCTGCAGATCGCCGCGTTGCGACGCGCGCACCGCGCGTTGGACGAAGAGATCCAGCGCATGCCAGCCAATCCGGAAGACGAGCTGCAGATGAAGCGCCTGAAGAAGCGCAAGTTGCAGATCAAGGACAACATCATCCGGCTGGAGATGGAGCTGGTGCCCGACGAGCCGGCGTAGCGCGCGCCTGCGGTTGGGTTTGCTTTTTTGTGGTGCGCGGGCACTCGTTGCGGCGGCGCGGTCCACGCATAGCCGGCGCGGCGCGCCCCCCATCCGCCCTTCGGGCACCTTCCCCCGCATGCGGGGGAAGGAAGTGGGTTGGCGGCATTCGAGCAGCTGGCGTCCTGGCTTCCGTAGGAGCGCGCCCTAGCGTGACGGGCCGTCTCGTAAGCCACGCATAGCCGGCGCGGCGCTCCCCCCCTTCCGCCCTTCGGGCACCTTCCCCGCATGCGGGGGAAGGAAGTGGGTTGGCGGCATTCGAGCAGTTGGCGTCCTGGCTCCCGTAGGAGCACGCCCGAGCGCGACGGGCCGTCTCGGAAAAGCCACGCATAGCCGGCGCGGCGCTCCTCCCCCATCCGCCCTTCGGGCACCTTCCCCCGCACGCGGGGGAAGGGAGTGGGTTGGCGGCGTTTGAGTAGCTGGCGTCCTGGCTTCCGTAGGAGCGCGCCCTAGCGCGACGGGCCGTCTCGGGAAAGCTTCGTCGCGCTCGGGCGCGCTCCTACATCGGGTTGACTGCCGGGCTTTCGACGATGCTGCCTGCCTGATACCGCGTGTGATTGTGGCCGTCAGCCCGGCGGCGGCGGCTCAGCCTGCGCGCAACAGGATCTTGCCGCGACGTCCCGGTTCGGCGCTGGCGGCGGCTGCCTTGGCGGCGTCCTGAAGGTCGTAGACCGCTTCCACCGGCAGGGCCAGGCTGCCATCCAGGGCCGCCTTGAGCAGTTCGCCGATCATGCGGCGCTTGTCCTCGGGCGGGGTGGCCTGCATCACCTTGCTGCCCCAGAAGCCGCGCACCGTGGCCTGCTTGAAGATGACATCGCCGCTGGAAATCTGCAGCGGCTCGCCAGTCATCGAGCCGAACGACACCAACTCGCCGCCTTCGGCCAGCAAACCGAGCAGGTCGCCGGCGGCGGTACCGGCCACCGAGTCGATGCCGCGGACGATCGGCGCAGTGCCGGCCAGCGCGCGCGCCTGCTCCTGCCAGCCCTCCTTCGCGGTGGACACGGCATTGCCGATGCCCAATGCCTTCAGTTCTTCGACGCCGGCGTCGCGGCGCACCAGATTGATCACGTTGATACCGCGTGTGGCGGCCAGCATGGCGACGGTCTTGCCGACGGCGCCATTGGCGGTGTTCTGCACGATCCAGTCGCCCTTACCCACGCGCAGGAATTCGATCAGCATCAGCGCGCTCAACGGCATGGCGATCAGCTGGCAGCCGCGGTCGTCGTCCAGCGCATCGGGAAGCGGCACCACGCCGGAGGCGGAAGCGAGGAAGTACTCGGCCCAGCTCTCGTGCACGCCGGCGGCGACCACGCGCTGCCCCACCTGCAGGCCTTCCACGCCCTCGCCCAGTGCGTCGATCACGCCGGAGCCTTCGCTACCGCCGATCGCCGGCAGCTCCGGCTTGTAGCCGTAGTTGCCGCGCACGGTCCACAGGTCGTGGTTGTGGATCGGTGAACGCCGCATGGCGATGCGGACCTGGCCCTTGCCAGGCTGCGGTGTGGGGCGTTCTGCGAGTTCGAGCACCTTGGCCGGGTCGCCGAACTGGGTGTGGATGGCTGCGCGCATGAAGGTCTCCTGCCGGGCACGCCCATCAGTGCGACGCGCCCGATCACTATGAAAGGTAGCGCGATGCTAGCGGCAGGGCTGCAAGAGAGGGATGAAGCGGGCAGAACTATTGTGTGAAGTTCGTGAGACTTGCGCAGCGCTCCGGCGGTGGATCTGGTTGAGCGCAATGCTGGGTCATGCATGCTGACCGACCCTCATCCACCCTTCGGGCACCTTCTTCCGAAGGGAGAAGGGAGCGTCGTCGGCATCGGGAAGCGCCGCTTTGCTGCGCCGCTGCCCTGCTGCCGCCCCGCTGCAACCGCGTTACTCGGCCGGCGGCAGCACCACAGCCGGCTTGACCGCTTCGGGGCTCACCCGTTCGATGGTGTGGCGCAGCTCGCGGCCGAGAATGAACTTGGCATCCTTGGCCCACGCATCCAGGCGTTCGTCGAATACCAGTTTGCTGTTCTCGTCCGGCCACACCAGGCGCAGCTCGCGCAGCTTCTGGATGAAGCCACGGAACAGGGTCTTGTCGAAGAACTCCGGCGCCGCCGGGGCGTACAGCAGGCTCAGACGCTGCGCGGCCTGCTGGCACAGGCTTTCCAGTTCGCCAGCGCCGAGTACGCCGGGACCATTCTTCACCAGCACCGAAATGGCGATGTAGTAGCGCTCGAACGCCTGCTGCAACGAATGGCCGATGGCGCGCAGGCGGAATACCTCATCGGTCTGCCCGGTATTGCGCGCCAGGATGCCACCATCGTCGTCGGTGACGTTGAGCAGCAGGCCCTCGCGCACGAACATCTCGATGGTCTGTTCGATGCGTTCGGCAAAGCGGTCTTCGCTCCATGGCAGGAACAGCTCGGCCTGCAGGAACGGGTACACCGTGCGGCCCAGGCGGATCAGTCCGGCGCGGCTCATGCGGCGGTTGTTCTGGAAGCAGCACGCCACCCACGAGGAAGCGGTGAACAGATGCAGCACGTTGTTGCGGAAGTAGCTCAGCAACACCGCGGTATCGCCGCTGACGCTGAGCACGTCGCCCAGCGGATGCGATACGCGCGTGAGCACGTTGATCTCTTCGGCATGGGTGATGATGCGCGCCGGGGTGTGCGGGGTGACGGTGACACGGTCCGAATACGGCATTTCCGCCAGCAGTTTCTTGCACAGCTCGATCTGCGCGATCAGATCGGCCTCGCCCATGGCGTGCTTGGGCGTGGATAGCAGCGCCAGCGCCAGCAGATTGATCGGATTGACGTCGGCGGCGCAGTTGATGCGGGTCTGGATCTGGATGGACAAGGTGTCCACGGCCGGCGCCAGCCAGGTGGGCTTTTCGTCCTCGGGCACCGGTTGGCCGTCCCAATCGGGCGCGTGCTTGGCCAGCACATCGTTGAGCGCGATCGGCTCGCCGAAGTTCACCACCACCTGGCCGTAGTTCTGCTTGAGCACCTTGGGAATGGACCACAGCAGGCCCCAGATGGATTCCTTTTCCTTGGGCCGGCCGGTGAGTTCGTCGAGGTAGCTGTTGCCTTCCATCAGCTTCTCGTAACCGATGTACACCGGCTGGAACAGCACCGGCTTGCGCGGCTGACGCAGGTAGGCGCGCAGCGTCATCGCGATCATGCCGCCCTTGGGCTGCAGCAGGCGCCCGGTACGCGAGCGCCCGCCTTCGACGAAGTACTCGATGGAATACCCACCGGCCACCAGCTGTGCGACGTATTCGCTCAGCACCGCCGAATACAGCGCGTTGCCCTTGATCGAGCGGCGGATGAAGAACGCGCCGCCCTTGCGCAGCAGCGTGCCGACCACCGGCAGATTGAGGTTGATGCCGGCCACGATGTGCGGCGGCACGATGCCGCGCTCGTACAGCAGGTAGCTCAGCAGCAGGTAGTCCATGTGGCTGCGGTGGCTTGGCACGTAGACCACTTCATGCCCGGGCGCCGCCTGCTTGAGCTTGTCCAGATGGTGCACCAGCACGCCGGCGTAGATGCGGTTCCATACGTGGGTGAGCAGGAAGCTGGCCGAACGCACCACCGGGCTGGAATAGTCGGCGGCGATTTCCCAGGCATAGGCATGCGCCTTGCGCCAGGCATCGACCGGCTTGGAATTGTCGCGCTTGGCCTGGGTGGCAATGGCCTCGCGCACCGGGTCGGCCGCCAGCACCTGATCCACCAGCAGGCGGCGGGTGGACAGGTCAGGCCCGATCACCGCTTCGCGGATGCGCCGGAAGTGCGTGCGCAGCACGCGTTGCAGCTTGCGCAGGGTGCGCTCGGGCGGCAGCCCTTCGGCCATGGTCTGGCGCAGCGAGATCGGCGGGGCGAAACGCACGATGGTGGTACGGCCGTTGAGCAGCACCGACAGCAGGCGGCGGAAGCGGCCCACCAGCGCCCAGTTCTCCGAGAACAGCACCGCGAACCAGCCGCTCTGCTTGTCCGGCGCACGGCCCACGAAGATCGACACTGGCACCAGGTGCACGTCCAGATCCGCCCGCACGCGATGCGCCTGCAGCAGCTTGGCCAGCGAATCGGAATGGGTCTTGCCGCCGCGTTGCTCGGGGATCAGGGAATTGCTGCTGCTACGCCGCGACAGCGCCAGATAGGCGCGCTTGCGCTCCAGCGGATCGCCCGGCAGCGGTACCAGCGGCGATGGCAGCCCGGCCTCGCGGCAGGCCTTGTCCAGGATCAGGGCACTCGACAGCCCGTAGTCTTCCAGCACGTACACCACCGGCCGGCCATCGTCGTAGCGGCCGGGCTGGTCCGGTTCGATGGTCAGGCTCAACCAGGGGTCGGCCAGGCGCCCGAGCAGGCGCGCCCACAACGGGCGCTTGCTCGGCCGCGGGCTGGCCGGCGGCAACGGCGGCGTGGCCGCAGGTGCCTCCGGCGGGACGGGGCTGGCGGTCGGCAACGGCGAGGCGGCGGTCGGCGCGCCGGGCGTGGCGGCGTCGGCAGCGGTCGGGGCGGGCTGGCCGTTGGGGAACGGCAGGGGGTTCTGTTCTGGCATCGCCGTCATTATCGCCCAGCCGGGCGCTGCCCGGCGTCTGCCGGCGGCGCCGGTGTGGCGTCGGGGCTTGCCGCCGCCGCGGGTAGGTCAGGCAGCGGCTGCGCGCGCAGCAGTGCCGTCACTTCCTCCTGGGTCTGCTGCTGGTACCAGTGACCGTCGCGCTTGATCAGCGCCACGGTCAGATCGATGTCGCGCGCAGCGAGCGGATAGCGCAGCCGCACCTGGGCACGGTCGCCGTCCTGCGAGATCAATCCGGTGCGCAGCGCATCCAGGCTGCCATCGATCGACAGCGCGTAGCGTTCCAGCACCTTCTTGCACGCCGCCCAGAATGGTCCGAGCCGGCGCAGGCTCTCTTCCATGCCCAGGCGCTGCAGGTCCGCGTCGGAGGTGATGCCGGTGGCGCGGGCGGCCGCCACCAGGTCGGCGATGCTGGCCCTGGCGCGCGGGCGATCGGCCAGCGGCGCGCGGGCGGCCCAGGCGCTCAGGGCATCGACCAGCTGCATGTAGTGGGCGCGCTGCTCGGGCTGATAGTCGTTGCGACTGCGCAGGTACTGCACGCCGAAGCGACCCAGCGACTGGGCGGCCTGCGCGATGCCCTGCGCCTGCCCGGCCAGTTGCGCGTCGAAGGCCTGCTGCAGGCGGCGTTCGGCATCCGGCGCCGACAACGACCCCAGCAGGGCGCCCGTCTCGTTGGGCAATGGCAACTCGGTCAGCGGCCAACGGCTGGCACCGCTGCGCCAGGCCGCTTCCAGCTGGGTGTACTGCGCAGGCGTGACCCGGATCCGGGCATAGGCCACCAGATCGTTGCGCCGCAACGGGACGGTCATCGACTGCATCGCCGCAGCCGGTTCGGCCTTGGCGCCAGGCAGCGCCATGGCCGTTTCCTGGCGCTGGCAGCCACCCAGGCACAGGGCCAGGAGCGACGCCCAGGCGATGGACTGGAACCGGCCTGCGCGGACGGTGAATGGCGGCATGCGCACGATGTTCCCCTGAGCGATCGGGGCATCTTGCTGGCTGGCGCCACCGGCGGCAAGGCGCGCGGCCGGTGAGAACGGGCTCGGTTCGGCAATGGCGACATGCACAGGCCATCGTGGCGACGCATCCATGTCCACCCCTGTCTGTTGCTGTCCAGCTCGGACAAAATTGTCCGGCCGCGACCGGCGCAGGCCTTGCGCGGCGTGGTTCCGCCGTTTGTGCAACGCATCATGTAAGCGCTTGCAGTTCCTGCTAGCGTGCGCGCCATCTCGCTTCGAGGTCGCCATTGGACGGGGCCGATGTCATTGATGCGCATGTCCGCTACGAACGTCCCGCGACTGCGCCGCGTGCGCCCTGCCCCGGCACCCGGCAGGATGCGCGTTGTCTTGCACAAGGTCATGCCATGAGCCGACCACGTTCGGAGAGCACCAGCGTCACCATCAAGGACGTCGCACGCCAGGCGCAGGTGTCGGTCGCCACGGTGTCGCGCACCATGAACGGCCACCAGCACGTGGCCGAGTCGGTGCGCGAGCGCGTGCTGCAGGTGGCGCGCAGCCTGAACTACATCCCGCACCATGCCGCGCGCAGTCTGAGCAGCCGGCGTACCCACACCATCGGGGTGGTACTGCCGGATCTGCATGGCGAGTTCTTTTCCGAATTGATTCGCGGCATCGATCAGGTGGCGCGCGAGCAGGGCTACCACCTGCTGGTTTCCAGCTCGCACGGCGACCCGCAGGCGCAGCGCCGGGCGCTGGAACGCCTGCCAGGGCGCGTGGATGGCGTGGTGGTGATGTCGCCGTCGCTGGGCGAGTCGGACGTGCACGACGAGGCCCTGCCCGGCGGGCTGCCGGCGGTGCTGCTCAACTGCGCCGGCAGCGGCAGCCAGCGGCCGGTGCTCAATGTGGACAATTACGGCGGCGCGCGGGTGATGACCCGCCACCTGCGCGACAGCGGCCACCGCCGCATCGCCTTTATCGCCGGCCCGGACGACAACTTCGATGCGCACGAGCGCCTGCGCGGCTATCGCGACGAACTGGCGCTGGATGCGCACGCCCAGCCATGGGTGCTGCCAGGCAACTTCGACGAGGAATCCGGCTACCGCGCCGGCCAGGCGCTGGCGCAGCACGACCGCCCGGATGCGGTGTTCGCCGCCAACGACATGATGGCGCTGGGCTGTCTGTTCGCACTTGGCCACGCCGGGCTGCAGGTGCCGCAGGACATCGCGCTGGCCGGTTTCGACGATGTGCCAATGGCGCGCTACGTGCTGCCGGCGTTGACCACCATGCGGGTGGACATCGCCGGGCTGGGGGCGCGAGCGATGCGGCTGTTGCTGGGCCAGCAACTGATCGATGCGCCGCCACCGCCGGCCGCTGCTGCGCCGCCGGCGTTGTCGGAGATGGTTCCGGAGCTGATCGTGCGCGCATCCAGTGGGCCGCGCGCGGCGCCCAGCGGTTGAAGACCATGCGCGGCGTCGCATCTTCACGGATTCTTTGCGGTTTCTTGTGTTTTTTATAACTCCTATTTGCCTGCCTGCCGTCGTTGTATCGCCTTTGAAGCAACGCACCACCTGCGCCATGCCGACCCCTTCGCCGGTACGCGCCTTACCCCTGGGAGGGGGACTGTCATGAAGACCTATCGCACCGTGTCCACCCTGCCGGCGCGCAGCCTGCTGTGCTGCGCCCTGGCCGCCTCGCTACTGGCATCGGCTCCGGCCATGGCCCAGTCCAGCAACGCCACCCTGCGCGGCCAGGTCGCCGCCGCACAGGCCGGTACCACCGTGACCGCCACCAATGTCGCCAGCGGCGCGGTGCGGCGCGTCGCTACCGGCGCGGATGGCACCTATGCGCTGGTCGGCCTGCCGCCGGGCACTTACAAGGTCGATGCCGGCCCGGGCACCGAGAAGACCGTGACCCTGTCGGTGGCCTCGTCGGTCAGCCTGGACCTGGGCGGCGGCGCAGCGCCGGCCACCGCGCCCGCGGGCGATGCCACCACCCTGGACGCGGTGCGGGTCACCGCCACCGCCCTGCAGGAGGTCAAGACCTCCGAGGTGGGCACCAACATCTCGCTCAAGCAGATCAGCACCGTGCCGCAGCTGACGCGCAACTTCCTGGAGTTCGCCGACACCGTGCCGGGCATGCAGTTCGAGACCGACGCCAACGGCAATAGCCGGATCCGCGGCGGCGCGCAGGCCAGCTCGGCGGTCAATGTGTACATCGACGGCGTGGGCCAGAAGAGCTATCTGTTCGGCGGCGTTTCCGGCCAGCAGCAGAGCGCGGGCAACCCGTTCCCGCAGCTGGCGATCGGCGAATACAAGGTCATCACCTCCAACTACAAGGCCGAGTTCGATCAGGTCGGTTCGGCGGCGATCGTGGCCTCCACCAAGTCCGGCGGCAACGAGTTCCACGGCGAGATCTTCGGGCGCACCACCAATACCGATTTTCGCGCACGCCAGGCCGACGAGCGCGCCGGCGCGCCCAATGCCGACGGCAGCAAGCGCAAGACCCACCAGGACGAATACGGCTTCGCGCTCAGCGGCCCGATCGTCAAGGACAAGGCGCACTTCTTCTTCAGCTACGAAGGCAAGGGCTTCGAGGTGTCAGCCAACCCGGTCTCGGTGCCGGACAACTTCAGCGTGCTGAGCGACGACCTGCCGGCCGGCGTGCAGAGCCGCCTGGGCTCGGTGACGCGCCCGTTCAACGAAGACCTGTATTTCGGCAAGATCGATTGGGATATCGGCGAGAACGATCGCCTCGAGCTGACCGCCAAGGTCCGCGACGAGGAAAGCCGCGACAGCGTGGGCGACCGCAACACCGCCATCGCCGCCAAGATCAATCTCAATTCCGAAGAGCGCTACGACCTGCGCTGGCAACATTTCGGCGAAACCTACGTCAACGAGGCGCGCATCTCCTACGAGGACGTGCTGTTCAATCCCAGCGCCTACACCATCGGCAGCCAGAGCGTGTACACGCGCGGCATCGCCGAGAACGACGTGCTGATCAACGACGGCGCCACCAGCGGCCTGGCGATCCAGCGCAAGGGCCAGAAAGGTCCCAGTTTCCAGAACGATCTGACCTTCAACAGCATCGACTGGCACGGCAGCCACGTGATCAAGATGGGCGTGAAGTACAAGGAGGTGGAGCTGACGCAGAGCGAGAATTCCACCGTCAATCCGTCGTTCTTCTACGCGGTCAACGATGGCCAGGGCACGGGCGCGATTCCGTATCAGGTGCGCTTCAACCTGCCGTTCGCCGGCGCCGCCCCGTCGGTGACCACCACCAGCAAGCAACTGGGCCTGTACATCCAGGACGATTGGGACGTCAACGACAAGCTGCAGTTGAACCTGGGCGTGCGCTGGGACGGGGAGAAGATTCCGTCCTACCTGGACAACGTGACGCCGCCGGAAGTGGTGGCGGCGTTGAACGGCCCCGGCACCAATCCGGCGGTCAGCGCCACCTATGCCGAGCAGCTGGCCAAGGGCGGCGTGGACATCAACGACTACATCAGCAACGGGCGCAATCGCAAGCAGGACAACAACAACTTCGCCCCGCGCCTGGGCTTCTCCTACGACTTCCGCGGCGACGAATCGCTGGTGCTGTTCGGCGGCGCCGGGCGCAGCTTCGACCGCAACCTGTTCGATGTGATGGGCCTTGAGCAGGTCAAGTCGGCGCTGGCGCAGTACACCATCCGCTTCGCCGAATCCTCAGGCTGCACGCCGGCACCGGGCACCTGCACCAGCTTCAATCCAGCCTATCTCAGCAACCCGGACAGCCTGTCCGGGCTGGTCGATGCGCGCGTGCGCAACGGCGAGGTCGACCTGCTCAACAACGACCTGAAGACGCCCTACTCGGACCAGTATTCGCTGGGCCTGCGTACCCGCGTGGGCGAGTGGAGCAATTCTGCCACGGTGTCCTACATCCACAGCAAGGACGGCCTGATCCTGACCCTGGGCAACCGCTACCCGAATGGCGACTTCTTCCAGAACGGCGGCCAGCCGTGGGGCCAGACCCCGCCCGGCTTCGGTGCGCTGATCATCGGCAACAACGGGGTGGAGACCAAGACCACGCAGCTGCTGCTGTCCACCGACAAGGCCTACACCAAGGAAAGCGGCTGGGGCCTGACGGCGGCCTACACGTTCTCGCGCGCACGCGGCAACCGCGGCAACGACGAGCAGTACGGCTTCGACGCGGCCACCATCGCCGACTACCCGTTCCTGGATCTGAACTCGGTCCCTCGCCACCGCCTGGTGGTCACCGGCATCTACGATCTGTTCTGGGGCATCAGCGCCTCGGCCAAGCTGACCCTGGCCACGGTGCCGCCGCGCAACGAAGCGGTGTCCTACGATCTATATGGCGGCCCGACGTCGAACAACATCCGTGTGGTGTCGGTGGATGCCCCCGGCGGCAAGTTCCTGGCCGGCGGCGACATCTTCGGCACCCGCCAGCTGGATCTGTCGCTGTCCAAGGACATGCAGGTCACCGATGCGGTGACCGTGCAGGTGCGTGGCGACCTGATCAATGCGCTGAACTTCCGCAACTACGACCAGTACGCGATCGACTGGGGCCAGGGCGGCGTCTACAACCCGCGCGTGAGCATCAACCAGTACGGGGCCATGTCCACCCCGCCGCGCAGCCTGTTCCTGAGCGCGCGCATCATCTGGTAACCGGCGCCGGGCCCTCCGACGGTCCGCCATCCCGGGTACGCCCGGGATGACCGGCCGGTGGGGCCGGCAAGCCAAGCGACGGCAGGCACCGCCCAGGCTTCGAGCGGCGGCATATGGGCGTGAATAAAAAAAGGATCGGCCACCAGGACCGATCCCAACAAAAACCGGGACAACCCGGTAGACACTGTGTGGCACAGCGTCCGACTGACATCGGACGCGGCATCCTAACCAGACTTTAACTTTAAGGCAATACTTTAATTATTCCGATTTAACTGTTTGATTTTATTGAAGCGCGAAGCGCTGTCGCGTCAATCGCGGTGCTGCACGAGCGCAGCGCGGATCTCGGCCTGGATGGCGGCGGCGGCGGCGGCGGGATCGCTGGCCAGACGGATCGGGCGACCGACCACGATCGCATCGGCGCCGTCGGCAAAGGCCTCGGCCACGCCCACGGTGCGTTGCTGGTCGTCACCGACCGGGCCCCCGGGGCGGATACCGGGGCAGACGATCGAAAACGCCGGGCCGGTGGCGCGACGGATCGGGCCGGCTTCCTGGCCGGAGGCGATCACCCCATCGATGCCGGCGGCCTGTGCGGCCAGCGCGCGCTCCACCACCACCTCGACCGGTTCGCGGTCGATGCCCATCGCGGCCAGGTCTGGCCGTCCCATCGAGGTCAGCACGGTCACTGCAAGCAGGCGCATATCGCCATGGTTGGCCTCGGCGGCGGCCTGCAGCATGCCGGCGTGCCAGCCGTGCACGGTGCAATAACTCACCGGCCACTGCGCCAGGCGGCGGATGGTGCCGGCCACGGTGGCGGGAATGTCGAAGAACTTCAGGTCCACGAACACGCGCTTGTCGCGCTTGGCCAGCGCATCGAGGACATGGAAGTACTCGCCGGAGGCCAGCAGTTCCATGCCGATCTTGTAGAAGGACACCGACTCGCCCAGGCGGTCCACCCAGGCGATCGCCTCGTCGTGGCCTGGCACATCCAGCGCGAAGATCAGCCGCTCGTGCGCGGCCAGCGGCAACGGCGGGCGGCTCATCGTGCCAGTTCCAGTGCGGCGCGCTTGGCGTCGTGGCGGGCCTGCCAGGGTTGCGCATAATCGTTGTTGAACTGCGCCGGCTCCCAACCGCCGTAGCTGGGGTTGGGCAGCATCCACCAGCGCTCGCCGAACCAGTCGTGGTACTGCTGCAACAACGCATCGCGGGCCTGACCGGTGTTGGCGCTGACCTGCACGAAGTCGCCCAGCTGGTCGCCGAACTGCATCAGCACGCGGTACTTCTGCCCCGCCAGCTGGCGGCGGCAGTTCTTTTCGCTGCCGTGCTGCTCGCAGCCGGGCACCACCGTGCCCAGGCCCAGGAACACGCTGTCGTCGGCGACCGGCAGCCCTGCGCTGCGCAGATTGGCCAGGGTGGCGTCCTTCAGGTGCACGGCGCGGTTGGAGATGTAGATCAGGGTGACGCCGCGGGCGGTGGCCGCCTTGGCGAAGTCCACCACGCCAGGAATCGGCCTGGCCTTCTTTTCGGCCACCCATTGGTCCCAACTCCGCTCGTCGTACTCCTTACCGTCGCGCAGCAGGCGCGCCTGGTACGGCGAGTTGTCCAGCACGGTCTCGTCCACATCCAGCACCACGGCCGGCTTCAGGCCGGTGGCGGCGTTGCCGCGTTCTTCCGGCACCAAGGCGTCCCAGTTGGCTTGCTTGAGCGCGCCATCGAGCGTGGCGGCCGCGGCGCGGTAGGTCTGTTCGGCCACGGCGCGGTATTCCTGCGAACGCTGCATCCACAGCACCGCATTGAGGTTGTCGTCGCCGGCCGGTGCAGCGGCCGTGTTAGTGGACGTCGCCGCCTTGGTGACCGCGGCGCTGGCATCGGCAGCGGCCTTCATGGCGGCATCCTGCGCCTGCGCCTGCGCGGCTGGCGGCGGGTCGCCGGGTTTGCAGCCGCTCAGGGCCAGCGCAGTGCAGACGAACAAGGACAAGGGTGCGTGAAGCGAGGGGCGCATGGCATCCACCAGAGCAGGAGCGGCAATGAAGACCGCGATTTTAGCGGGTTCGCGCCGCGCCGCCCGCGCGGCTGGTGGCAGCACTGCCGGATGTGGCGAGCGCGTACCGCCAGCCCCTCTGCGTGATCGCCGCAACGGCACAACCCGGGCGGCGGATCGGCATATCCTTGTGCGCCGATTGCCCCGGAGCCATCCATGACAGAGACCTCGCCCCCGCCCGTCCTCGACGCCGCCCAGGCCCGCGTGCTCGGCTGCCTGATCGAGAAGGAGGCCACCACCCCGGATGCCTACCCGCTCACCGTCAACGCAGCGCAGGTGGCCGCCAACCAGAAGACCGCGCGCGAGCCGGTGCTGACCCTGCAGACCGGCGTGGTGCATCACGCGCTGCGCCAGCTGGAAACCCTGGGCCTGGTGCGCCAGCAGTTCTCTTCGCGCGCCGAGCGTTACGAACACAAGCTGGGCAGCGCCCTGGACCTGACCCGTCAGCAGGTGGCGTTGCTCGGCCTGCTGCTGTTGCGCGGCCCGCAGACGCTGGGCGAGCTGTACGCGCGCAGCGAGCGGCTGGCGCGCTTCAACGACGCCGACGATGTGCGCCATCATCTGGAACGGCTGATCCAGCGCGGCCTAGCCGCGCAGCTGCCGCGCGCCAGCGGCCAGCGCGAGGATCGCTATGCGCACCTGCTCAGCGGCGCGCTCGATGTGGAAGCCTTGCAGGCCGCTGCAGCGCGCGCCGCGCCGAGCGCGCGCACGGGCAGCGACACCAGCGAACTGGAAGCGCGGGTGCAGAGCCTGGAAGAGCAGTTGCAGGAACTGCGCGCACAGGTGGCCGAGTTGCATACCCGCCTGGGTGAATGATCGAGCTGGCTGAGAGCAGCCAACAAATCGCAACGAGCGTCCGGCTTGGAAAGCCCAGTGGTTCTTTATTCGTCGCATTCTCTTGGACGCGAACTGAAGCCTATCTGGTCGAGGGCGCGGTGCCCCCGCTGCTCGCCGGACACGGCGTGAACCCGTCCATGGGGCTCGTTAGCGGCATCCACGCCGCAAGCGGCAAAGACACCGCACCAGATCTTTGGTCGGTGGCCTTTGTAAAAGCGGCTCATGGTGGGAAGACAGCGTGGCCTCGCGCTTGGACGCTGCAGGTTGCCAGCGCTTGTTTATTTACATAGCCAGCGAACGTCGCCTGTCGCCTGTGCTGACACACCGACCATCTCAACTGGTCCTTGCCCGCCCACCGTCGCGGGACCCTTGGCGGCATGGATGCCGCCACGGAGCTTACAGGGACGTACTTGCAGCGTGTCCCGCGATGGTGGGCGGGCAAGGGCCTTGCAACCAAGCCTCAGATCAGCCGCTCTGCAACAGACAAGCATTGAAGACGTCTTGGTAGCCGCTCTCAGTAGAGCGCCGGAACCCGCTCCAGCACGCCGCCGGCAAAGTCGGCCTGGATCGGCAGGTCCGGGCGATGCGCGTAGCCGATGTAACAGTCGCAGCGGGCGTTCGGGCAACTGCGTGGGCGCAACTGCGCGGCGAAGCTGCCGTCATAGAGATTGCCCAGCGGCGTGGCGACGAAATGGCAGCGCCGCACGTTGCCGTCGCCATCCACCGACACCACCGATTCGCCGGTCAGGCAGGGCTGGCCGAAACTGGGCGGCGGGTCGAGGTTGTAGACGAAGTGCGGATCGATCCGGGTCAGGCGGCGCACCTGCTCGGGCGTGTAGTAGTCCGCCGGGCGCGGATCGAAGGCGTTGAGCCACATCGGCGTCGTTTTCGGCAACGCGGCGCGCAGCGCGTCGATCTCGTCCAGATGCGCATGCGCGGCCACCATGCCCACGCTGTGGCGCACGCCGCGCTGGTGCAGTGCCTGGCACCGCTGCAGGAAGGCCGCGCGCGTGACCTGGCCGGGATGGTAGGTGCACCACAGCGCCAGGCGATCGAGATTGGCGTGCTCCAGCCAGCGCAGGCCCACGCACAGGTTGGTCTGGATCGCCACGCGGCGCAGCTGCGGCAGCTGGCTCAGCTGCACCATCGCCTCGCGGTAATGCCGCCGCACCAGGCCTTCGCCCCAGGGCGTGAACAGGATCGACAACGGCCGCGTCTGTACCCGCGCCCAGGCGACGAAACGCGCCAGATCCTGCGCGTCACGGCGCAATGCGGCGGCACTGTCGTAGGTCTTGGCGAACGGGCAGTAATCGCAGCTGTAGTTGCAGCTGCTGAGCCGGCCGCGATAGAGCAAGGACAGATGCATCGGCGGCTTACCCGACCTGGTACTGCTGCATGCGTTCGGCGATCGGCGCCGAGGTCAGCCATGGGCCGATGGTGTCGGCGCGCTCCATGCCCGCGGCGGTGAGCGACAGCAGGCTGCCCTGGTGCTGCGCCAGTCCCAGCGCCAGCAATTCGTGCAACTGCGGCAAGGCCTGCAGGCAGTCCATGCCGAACCGCTGCCGGAAGTCCTCGCCATCCAGCCCCGGCACCACCAGCAGCGACTGGATCGCATGCCGCCTGCGCGCATCGTCGGCGTCCAGCGCGATGCCGTAATCAGCGAACGCGAAACTGGCCGGATCGCGCTGCAGATAGTGCTCGAGTATCTCCGCCACCGAACGCCGGCTCACCCCGTATTCGCTGGAATAATGCAGGCCGCGGGTATACGAACGCGCACCGCACCCGATGCCGACCATGCCGTCGCTCTGGCAGCAGTACACCGGTGCCTCGGCATCGACTGCGTGCGGGGCGCGGAACATGCGCATCGAGACCTGGGTGTAGCCGGCCGCCAGCAGCCGGTCGCGGCCGGCCCGGTACAACGCCAGGCGTTCGTCCAGTGGTTCGGGCTGCAGCACGAAGCTGCGGCGTCCATTCGGCTTGGCCTGGATCCGGCCCAACCCGGTCATCGGCCGCACGTACAGCGGGTACAGATACAGCTCCTCCGGCGCGAAGGCCAGCGCGCTGTCGATCGATGCCAGGAAGCTGTCCACGCTCTGCCCGGCGATGCCGTAGATCAGGTCCAGATTCAGCGTGGCGATGCCCTGCTCGCGAATGATGGCGATAGCCCGCTCCACCGTCTCGCGCTGCTGCGGCCGCACCAGCGCGCTCACCTCGGCGGCGCTGAAACTCTGGATGCCCATGCTGACGCGGTCGATGCCGGCCTTCCGGCAGACGCGCAGCCGCTCGGCATCCACGGTTTCCGGCGAGACCTCGATGCCGGCCGGGATCGCATCCAGCGCAATGTTCGCGTGGCGCGCCAGCATGTCGAACACGCGCTGCAACTGCGCCGCATCCAGATAGCTCGGCGTCCCGCCGCCCATGGCAAAGCGCACGAAACGGTGCTCGCCCAGCGCCTGCACGGTGGCCTGCAGTTGCCGTTCCATCTGCGCCAGGTACGCCTCCACTTGCGCCGGCGCCGGGCGTGCCAGCGCGAACAGATTGCAGAACCCGCAACGGTACGAGCAGAACGGGATATGCAGGTACAGGAACAATGCCTGCCGCGGTTCCTCGGCCCACACCTGCTGCAGCGGCACGGCCGGCTGCAGCGGCCGGTAGCTGGTCTTGTGCGGATACGAGTACGAATAGGCCTGATATGGCGGCAGGGCCAGCAGGTCGGCCAGCGCGGGCAGGCTCATGGGGTCACCAGAAAGTGGGCGTAAGGCACGGTCATCACCACCTCGTGGGCCAGGCGATGGCCATGGTAGCCATCCTCGCCGTAGGCGGTGCCGTGATCGGAACAGACGATGGCGAACGCACCACCGCGCGCGCGTAGCGCGGCCAACAGCGGCGCCAGCGCCGCATCGACATAGCGCAACGCGGCGCAGTGGCTGTCGAAATCGTCGCCGGTGGCACCCGGCACATAGTGGCGATTGGGCTGGTGCAGCGCCGAGACGTTGATGAACAAGAAGCAGCGCGTGTCGCGTAGCGCAGGGTCGCCCAGGCGCGCGCAGGCCAGCGCAACCTGCTGCTCGGTGGAGTCGGGCGCAGTGACCCCGAACGCCGGCGTCCAGTGGCTTTCGCGGAACAGCCCGGGCAACTGCGCGCCGAGCGCATTGCGCTTGTTGAAGAAGCCGGTGCCGCCGATGCACAGCGTGTGGTAACCGCAGCGCGCCAGCCCGTCGACGATGTCGCCGCTGTCGGCAAAGACCCGGGTCTGCGCCACGATGGTCTCGCTGCCATCGAAGGCCAGCGCGAACAGGCGCGGATGCGGGCCCTGCCGCGCCGGCGTCGGCAGGAAACCGGCAAAGAACGCCATATGCGCCGCATAGGTGAAGCTGCCCGGCGTGTGTCGCCGTTCCCAGCCGCCGGCCGGCAGATACGGCGCCAGCACCGGCAATTCGCCGCGCGCGAAACAGCGTTGCGCAGCGTCGTAGCGCAAGGTGTCCAGGGTGATCAGCACGATGTCGCGGGTACCGACGATGGTGTGCATGTCCGGCAATTGCTCAGCCATGCCGGCGTCCCTCGTCGATGTGGGCAACACCGTCCAGCGCCGCCTGATCTTCATACGTCGTGCGCCCCTGCCAGCGCAGCTCCGGCAGCAGGTCGCCGAAGCCGTTGGCTTCGAGCACGTGGCAACGCCCGTCCCGCTGGATCAGATCGAAACCGATCATGCGGCAGTCGGCGAACACGCGCGCGGCCTGCGCCACCGTGCCGGACACCAGCGCGTCCACCGCCGCGCTCTGCCACGCCTGCGCCGGCAGGCGCCGATTGCCCAGATGCAGATTGGTTAGCGCACCGCGGCTGGCGCGTGCCACGCGTTGCCGCGCCACGCCATCCAGCGCGACCACGCGCAGGTCGTAGTGATGGCCGGGCAGCCCGGGGGCGCGCGGCTTGGGAATCCAACGCTCCAGATACGCGCCCTGCGCGGCGATCGCATCCACCAGCGGCGCGATCTCGTCGCGGCGGGTGTAGCGGCGCTGGCGCAGCGCATTGAACACGCGTGTGCCGCCTGCGTGCAGCACCAGCTCGGCCGAGCCGCTGGCGACTTCGCGCCCGTCGCGGTGCCAGCGATACGCCAGCACGCCGGCACCGGAGGACCCGTAGCGCGGCTTGAGGAACGCCTGGGTGCAACCCGAGGCCTGCAGGCAGGCGCGCAGCTCGGCGTAACTGCCCACGCTGCCCAGCATTAGCGGCACCGCCACGCCCGCGGCGGCCAGGCGCTGCTGGCAGACGAGCTTGTCGGTCATCGCCAGCAAGCCGGCGGGGGAGTTCAGATACTGCGCCGCCGGCAGGCCTGCGAGCAGCTCCGCAAACCCGGCGAACCACAGCTGTTGATGCGCCAGTTCGCCGTGTGCCAGCGGCGCCGGCACCGGGCCGCGCGCCCCCAGCGTGCGCCAGCCGCGCAGGATGAGCGCCCGGTGCAGCTCGGGCGCCTCGCCAGGCGATTCGAGCTTGACCCGCGCAGCCGGGTGGCGGGCCAGCCAGTCCTGCAGCGGGGCCTGGGTTTCCAATACCTGCAGGTAATCGAACACCGTCGCCGCAGGCTGCCCCTGCGCCTGCAGCGCCTGCTGCAGGGCAGCGATCCTGCGGCTGTCCCGCGGCCCCACCAGCACCCAAGACACGCTCACGTCATTCGGACACGGCGACGTAGCGTTCGCCTTCGTCTTCCTCTTCGGGATCGTCCAGCACCACCGTCGCCGACAGGGTCGCCAGGCGGGCCTGCCAATCGGCAGAGATGTAGTGATGGCTGAGATCGATCCGCTGCAGCTGGCCCAGCTGGGTGCTTTCGACCAGCGCGCGCGCACCGGCATCGCCGATGGTGCCCAGCGACAGGTCCAGCGTGTCCAGGCTACCCAGCCACGGCTGGGTGGCCAGCCAGCTGGCCAGTTCATCGGTGTTGGCCGCGTTACGCAGGCCCAGGTACCGCAGCCGCTCCGGGCCGATCGCCGCCAGCAGGTGCTGGTAGGTGCCCAGATCGCCGTCGTAGCCGTAATCCTCGACGCCCAGCCACAGTTCCAGATGCTGCAGGGCCGGCAGCGTGGAGGCGGCGATGGCCTGCACGAGCGCCGACGGCAGGCCGCCGCATTCGATCGCCAGTTCCTGCAGCCGCGCATGCGTGAACGGAGTGAGCACCAGGTTCGAGGAACCGCGGATGCGCAGCGATTCCAGCGCCGGGAACGCTGCCAGCAGTGGGGTGTAGTCGGTCTGGATGATCCAGGAGATCTCGCAGTCTTCGTAGGTCATGTCGCCGACGAACAGCGCGCGCAGCGCCGACAGTTCGTCGCGGCGTTCGATCAACCGCTGCAGATAACCGCTGGGGCCGTCCTCGTGCGATTCGCGCCACGGGCCGATGATCAGCGCCTGGATACTGGCCGGATCCACCTGCGCCAGCAGGCTGTCGAGCAGCGCCGCCTGGGTGTCCTCGCCTTCGTACTCCTGGCGCAGCCGGTACACCACATCGCCGCCGCTGGCCGGCTGGTCGACGCTGAAGTCCACCACCCGCTTGCCACGATAGAATTCCGAATACTGACTGATCGTCATTGCATTGCCTCCCTGGCCCTGTGAGCGGGCAGGATACCCGCAAGTCCATGGCAGCCTCGTTAATCGCGGCTGCCGTTCCATTGCCACCGATCGACCGCACCCACCGGCAAGTCGCGCGTTTTTCGAAGGATCGACCACATGCAAGCTCCGCACGACGCCGCTGCGCGTCTTCGTGCCACCGTCCACTCCGCCACCAGCGGGCTGATCGAACGCGATCAGCTGGCCGAACTGATCCTGCTGGCCGCGGTGGCCCAGGAGCATCTGCTGATCATCGGCCCGCCCGGCACCGCCAAGAGCGCGGTGGTGCGCCGCGTGGCCGCCGCACTGGGTGGCCGCTACTTCGAATACCTGCTCGGCCGGTTTACCGAACCCACCGAATTGTTCGGCCCGGTGGACCTGCGCAAGCTGCGCGAAGGCAGCGTGCAGGTCGATGTGACCGGCATGCTGCCGGAGGCGGAGATCGCCTTCCTGGACGAGGTGTTTCTGGGCTCCACCGCGATCCTCAACACCTTGCTGGGCCTGCTCAACGAGCGCCGCTTCCGGCGTGGCCAGACCGACCTGCACTGCCCGTTGCGGCTCTGCGTGGGCGCGGCCAACGCATTGCCGGAAGACGATGCGCTGGCGGCCTTCAGCGATCGCTTCCTGCTGCACCTGTTCGTCGATCCGGTCGCCGACCACCAACTGGAGGCCTTGCTCGCCGGCGGCTGGCAGGCAGAACACGCACCGCTGCAACACACCGCCGGGCTGGCCGAACTGGACCTGTTGTGCGCGCAGGCACGCACGGTGGACATGCAGGCGGTGCGCGGCACGCTGGCGGCGGCGATCCGCAAGCTGCGCGCCGCCGGCCTGCAGCTGTCGGACCGTCGCCTGGTCAAGACCCAGCGGCTGATCGCCGCCGCCACGGTGCTGGCCGGGCGCCACCAGGCCACCGACGCCGACCTGTGGCCGCTGTTCTACGTGCTACCGACCCGGCAACAGCAGGCCAGCGCGCAGGACATCCTGCGCGATTCGCTGTCCGCCGCCGCCAACCCGACCTTGCGTGCGGCGGTCGAACATGCGGTATTGCAGCCGGTCTCGCGGGCCGCACGCCTGGGCGAAGCCGCCCAATGCTGCCTGCAGGACACCGACAACCCGGCCCTGCGCACCATGGCCGAAGCACTGCTGCGCGAGATCGATGCCAACTTCACCGCCGCATCGCTGCCACCGGAGCTGGCGCAGCAGCGCGCGCGCCTGATCGAGCAGCTCGGCAGCCGCGCATGAGCTGGTCGTGGCAGCCCGAACCGGCGCCACCGCCACCAGGCGGCGTCATCGGCGTGGGCGCCACGGCGCGCGCCTTGCTGGACGCGTGGGCGCTGCTGGCCGCCGGCGAGCAGCTGATGGTCACCGCCAGCGCGCAGGCGCTGCTGCTGACCGGCCCCGCGGCGCTGCTGCCCTGGGCCGACGGCGTGCAGTACGTGGCTCCACGGCCGGAGGCCGGCGGGCTGTGGCTGCCCACCGCCGAGCGCCCCGACCTGCCGCTGGATCTGCTGGAACGCGCGTTGCGCCGCGAGCATGGTCAGCAGCCGCTGCTGATGCTGCGTCGGCCGGCGCTGTTGCTGCCGTTGCAAGGTCTGCTACCGGCACGCGCCGAGGTCATCGCGCAGATTCACCAGCACTGGGAGACGGCATGAGCGCCGTGCCGACCCTGCCACCACCGCTGCAGACATGGCAGCTATGGCTGGAGTGGTTCGACCCGGAGATCGCCGCCCAACTCGGCGCCTGGCTGCTGCGCCTGGACCCGCTGCTGGGCCACGCTGAGCTGCGCCGCATCGAGGCGGACGCCGAGCCGGACGGCGTCGACGACCTGCGCCGGCGCGGCAGCTACACGCACCTGCTGCTGAGCGAGTGGGCACTGGCCGACGCCGCGCCGGACGAGTTCCTGCGCCGTGCCGCGCACGACGAGCACCTGTTCCTGGTCCCCAGGCTGCAGACCCGCAGCGGCGATGCGCGCCTGGTGGCGATCTTCGACGCCGGCCCGGCGCAATGGGGCGCGCCGCGCCTGGCCCATGTGGCGCTCTGGATCCTGCTGGCACGCCGTGCGCAAGGGGCGAACGCGCGCCTGGCGTGGGGGCTGGCGCATGTTCCCGGCACGCTGCACGACGCCGACGACGTTGCGCAGCTGCAACGGCTGCTGCAAGGGCGCACCTTCGAGGCGACCTGCGCCACGCACGCGCAGGCGTGGGCCACGCAACTGGCGGCGGAAACGCCCATCGCCAGCGAGTGCTGGTGGATCGGCGCGCAGCCGGTGCAGGCAGCGCCGTTCCGGCATCAGGCCTGCATCGTGCAGGCGGCCGATGGTCAATTGCAGATCGCGCTGCAGACGCGGCGGGCCACGCGCGCGGTGCAGCTGCCGGTCCCTGCGAGTGCGGCGGCGGCGCGGTTGCTGCGTGGACACTTCACCCAGGCGCACCGCCCCACCGATCTGGCCCATCAGCTGGTCAGGGGGAAATTCTCGCTGCGCCATCCGCCGCTGTTCAGCCCGGACGGCAGCCACGTCGCGGTGCTGCTGGCGGACGGCTGCCGCAGTGCGATGGTGAAGGTGCAGTCCGGCGACGCCACCAACCAGGCGCCGCCGCGCTACCACGACTGGGCGCAGGGCAGTCAGCTGTTGTGCCTGGCGGCGCACAACAAGCGCGTGGGCGGCATTGTCGCGCAGCAGGGCCAGGCCCTGTTCTGGAACCTCAAGGGCATGACCGGTCGGGCCGCATCCGGCGAGCTGGACATCTGTCCCGCCCCCGGCCAGACGCGGCTGTGGCCCTGCGTCTGGCTCAAGGACGGCGGCCAGCCACATCGTTTCCTGCTGTGCGACCGCCATGGACGACTGCTGTCCTGGAACAGCGGCGCCGGCCGGCGGCACGACACCGGGCCAGGCAGCGAGATCGCCCGGCAGGTGCTGGCGCTGGCGCACTGCGATGCCCGACACGCGCTGTATGCCACCCACGCAGACGGCCTGCTGCAGGTCATACGTCTGGATCGCGATGGCCGGCAGGAAACGATCCTGCAAACGCCGTCGCCGTCGCGTCCGCCCGGCCTGCTGTTCCGCAGCCTGCTGCAGGATGGCCAGTGGCACGGCGCGATCGCATTCGAACGGGTGCAGCACCGGGCCGGCGGGGATCGCTCGCTGGTGTACCGGCTGCATGTCGGCGGGCCTGCCGACGGCTTCCGCGAATCCGAAGTGATCCTGGCGTCGGGCGAGCGCCCGGTCGGCTTGGTCGCCGACCCGCAGGACCCGCGCGGCAGTCTGTTGCTGCTGCTGAGTGCCGACCGACGTGCACTGGTGACGATCGGCGAGCGCGGCCGGCAAACGCTGCACCGCGCTTCCAGCGATATCAGCGCCGCAGCCATCTCCATCGATGGCGAGCGCATCGCACTGATCAACCTGCAGGGCCAGCTGCGGGTACTGGCCGATGGCGGGCAGACGCCGGTGATGATGGTCCAGGGCCAGACCGAGCACCTTCGCGATGGCTGACCTCGCGTCCCTTGCCAGCGATGCCACCGTTCGCCACCCGTTGTGGCGCGGCAGCCAGCTGGCTGCCGCGCTATGGTTTTCGGCGGACTGGCTGAGCCCCGCACAACGCCTGGACAAGCTGGTGGCGGCCTGGCAACCCGGCAGCCGGGCATTTCGCTTCGCCGAAGGCGATGTGCTGTGCTTCGACCAGCCGGTGCCGCTGCTCTGCGAACAGGCCCCGGGCCTGGTGCTCTGCCAGCGCCACGGCCGCCTGTGCTCGGGCGCACTGACCGCCAGCGAGGCCGCCGCCCTGCCCGCCGCAGATCTCCATCTGGTGCAGGGCGCCCGGGTCATCGCATTGCAGTGGCAGCAGGCGCAGGCACTGGATCCGGCCGCAGCGATCGACCTCGCTGGCTATCGGCTGCAGACCACCTACGACCTCTGCGTGCGCGACGTGCCGCTGGACCTGCAGCGGCTGCGCGGCACACCGCTGCGCGAGCTGCTGGGCGAGGCCGTTCCGCCGGCCAATGCCGAGCGCGATGCCGTCCTGCGGACGTTGCGGACCCAGCGCCCGGACGCTGGCGAGCACAACCTCTGGCAACGCACGCTGGCGCGCCTTGCCGCGGCGCTGCGCGCGGAGCGCACGCCGGCGATGCGTGGGTCGGAGTCCGGGTCTGCGGACGCTGCTGCCGGACCGCAGACCCTGCCGCCACGCCAGCCCCCGGTCACCGTTTCTGCCTGGCGCAGCCGCCTGGCACGCGCGCTGATGGCCACACGCATGGCGGGCCTGGTCGGACAACGCCAGGCCGCCTATCTGCGCCGGATGATGCGTCAGTTCGAGCGTGGCGATCTGGAGGAGGCACTGCGCTCCGCGCTACCGGTGGATGGCGAAGACGGCTCGCTGGGGCAGGCCTTCGGCGTGCCTGGGCGGCGCGACGCGCTGCGCCTGTCGCAGCAGCGCGGTGCCGGTGCCAGCATCGGCCTGGGCGAGGAACTGCAGGCGCATCTGCGCGCGACCTATCGCAACGCCTTCGCGCGGCTGGACCGCGAGGGCCAGATCGATCGCGCGGTATTCGTGCTGGCCGAACTGCTCAATGCACGCCAGGAGGCACTCGACTATCTGGTCAAGCACGCACGCTGCCACCAGGCCGCCGAGCTGGCGCTGGGCTGGGACATGCCGCCGGCGATGATCATCCGGCTGCTGATGCTGGCCGGCGATCACGCCCGCGCGGTCCAGGTGGCCCGTCGCGATGACGCCTTCGCCGCCGCGATCCAGCTGCTGCGCGAGCGCGAGCCTGCGCTGGCCGCTGCGCTGCGGCTGGAATGGGGCCAGGCGTTGGTGCAGGCCGGCGACTGGCTCGCGGCAGTGGATGTGGTGTGGCCCTTGCGCGAGGCTCGCGCCCAGGCCACCCGCTGGCTGCTGGCCGCCGAACAGGCCGGCAGCACGCTCGGCGCACGCGCCCTGGTCAAACGCGCGCTGCTGTTGCCGGACACGCTGGAGCAATACGCCGAGCGCCTGGCCACCCTTGCGGACCCCACTTCCGATCCCGCCCCGCGCAGCGAGATGGCGTTGGCGATGCTGGCGGCCGCGCCACGCAGCGCCGGCATGCGCCAGCTGGCCCGCCACCTGTTGCCGGCGATCGCGGCCGATCAGGCCCATGCACGAAACAGCTTGTCCGCCGGCGATCTGACCAAGCTGCTGAAACTGGCCAACGATCCCCTGCTCGATGCCGATGTCCCCGCCTGGGCAGGCCAGGTACCGGAGCGTCGGACAGCGCTATGGGAAGCTGTCACCGTCCTGCGGCTGCAGGCGCCGGAAGCTGGCCTTGCGCCCATCCACGATGCGGTCGCGCTGCCGGACCGTCGTTACCTGCTGGCCTTGGGCGAGGTCGGCGCGGCCGTAGTGGATGCGCGCGGACGCCTGCTGCGGCGCTATCCGGTCCCCGCATTCCGGCTGGTGCTCGGCGACAGCGGGCAGGTCGCGCTCGCGGTCGCACCGCGCGAGCGCACCTCCAGCGTCCATCGCCTGGACCTGGTCGGCCACAGCGTGCACGACCTGGGCCGGATCGCGCTGCAATACGCCGCACCGGGCTACAACGGCATCGGCTGGAGCATCGTGGTCGACGATCGCTTGCTGGTGGTCGACACCCACAGCGATCTGCATAGCGTGCTGTGGCATGTCGGCGACCTGCCAGGGCCCGTGGTCGCAGCAGGCTTCTTCAGCGATTTCGAGGTCTATCTGGTGCAGGCCGGCGAGCAGTTGCAGGACTGGACGTACGCCCTGCCCGCGCGGCGCCTCAGGGCACGTGCTTCGCTGACGCTGGATCCGGACAGGCCGGTGTTCGCCCATCGCATCGGCAGCGTGCAGCAACCGCAGGTGCGTACCGATCCCGATGGCGATATCTGCCTGCATTACGGGGACGCGCACAGCCCCAGGCGCTGCCGTCTGCATCGACACGCTACCGGTGCGGATGAGCTGGCGGGCTCCAGCATCATGGCGCTGGAATGGGGATTCCTGGTCGGCCTGCACTGGCCGCACGGCTCGCGGTACTGGGTGGTGCGGCACCGCGACGGCAGCGTCGTCGCCGCGCTGGACTGGCCCGCTGGGGCCGAGGTCAAGCTGCGCGAACAGGCCGGGCATCTGCTGTTGCATGACGACCAGGGCCGCTTGCTGGATCTGCAGACCGACCGTTCGCTGGCGCATGCCATTTCGTTCCTGGGCTGACGCACGTCGAAGCGGCATGACCGCCTGCGCAGGACCGCAGGGCTGCGCTCAGCGGTCCACGCCGCCAGGGCCGAGGTCGATCGTGTAGTACGCCACGGCCTCGGTGCCGGGACTCAGCACCCGCAGGCCCTCATAGCGCAGCCCCAGCGCTTCCAGCGCGCGGATCGACTCCGCATTGCCTGGCGAAACGATCGCGCACACCTGCGTCAACCCCAGTACCTGGCGTGCATGCTCCAGCACCGCACGCCCGGCTTCGGTCACATAGCCCTTGCCGCGATACGCGGGCAACAGCGCAAAGCCGATATGCGGCACCGGCAAGGTCTCGCGGCACAACAGGCCCAAGGTGCCCATGAAGCTGCTCCCGTCGCGCGTTTCCAGCGCCCAGTGCGCGAAACCGTGTTGTTGCTGATGCGCCTGCGCCCATTCGCGCACATGCTCGCGTGCCTGCTCGCGGGTGCGGATACCGCGGTCGTTGATACCGGCGATGAACGCAGGATCGTTGACCAGCGCCAGCATCGCCTCGGCATCGCGCTCGGGATCGAGCAGACGCAAGCGCACGCGTGCGGTTTCGAGGATGACGGTCACGGCGCACTCCGTTGGCGGGAACCTCAGACTGCCGTGCGGCAGTGGCACTGACAAGCCTGACGACAGCAGGCATGGCCACGCTGCATGACGCGCACGGTTGGCGATGTCACTTCGGTTGGGATAGTGCAACTGGCGCGCACCACCGGTGCGTCTTTCCGGCCATCGGCGTGTCGCCGGCTGGCTTGGCTGGCCAGCGGCGCTCCGGACTTGGGCCGTGCCAACGACGGCGCAAGCGATGATACCGGGCCTGCAGGCCAAGCTCGCCTCTTGATGCACGTGGCACACGCTGCCCGCGCGGCTCAGGGGAACTCAGTCGAACAAGGCCTGGATCGCCGCCAACCCCGCGCTTGCACGTTCCTTCTTGCGCTCGGCATCGGCCACCGGGTCGGCGCCATCGCGCTGCAGTTCCGCCGCCGGGATCTCGTCGAAGAACCGGCTGGGCTTGAGCCGCACGTGCTCGCCGAACTTGCGCGTCAGCTTGCTGTAGCTCATCCACAGCTGCTGCTTGGCGCGGGTGATGCCGACATACAGCAGGCGGCGTTCTTCCTGCAGATTGCCCTCTTCCAGGCTCACTTCGTGCGGCAGCACGCCATCCTCGCAGCCGACGATGAACACGTAGCGGAATTCCAGCCCCTTGGAGGCGTGCATGGTCATCATGCGCACCTGGTTGCCACCATCGTCCTTGTCGTTGCGCGACAGCAGCGCCAGCTGCGCGGCCAGATCGCTGGCGCTGGCGCCGCGCGGGCCGCCTTCGAACCATTCGGCCAGCTCGTCCAGGTTGCGCTTGCGCCGCTGAAAGCCGGCTTCGTCCTTGGACTGGTTGCGCAGATCGTCGAGCATGCCGGACTTGTCGGCCAGCATGCGCACCAGCTCGCCCGCCGGCATGCTCATCGCGTGCTGACGCATTTCGCGCAGGATGTCGGTGAACGCGCTCAGTCCATTGGCTGCACGCGGCGGTAGCTGCTGCAATGCACCCATCGACTCGGCCGCACGCGACATCGGCACCGACTTGCCGCTGGCCAGTTCGGCCAGCCGCGCCAGCGAGGTCGCGCCCACTTCGCGCTTGGGCGACTGCACCGCACGCAGAAATGCCGCATCGTCGTCCGGGTTGACGATCAGCCGCAGCCACGACAACACATCCTTGACCTCCTGCCGCTCCAGAAACGCGGTACCGCCGGTCAGGTGGTATGGCACGCGCAGCAGTTGCAGCGCCTTTTCCAGCGGCCGCGATTGGAAATTGCCGCGGAACAGGATGCAGAAATCGCTCCACGGCACCTGCTTGGCGGTACCCAGAAACGAGATCTCGGCGGCCACTTTCTCCGCTTCGTGTTCGCTATCGCGGCATTCCCACACACGAATCCGCTCGCCGTCGGCCTGGTCGCTCCACAAGGTCTTCAGGTGTTCGTGCGGGTTGTGCGCGATCAACGCATTGGCCGCACGCAGCACTCGGTTGGAACAGCGGTAGTTCTGCTCCAGCTTGATGATTTCCAGCGCCGGGTAGTCGCGCCCCATCTGCTGCAGGTTTTCCGGGTTGGCACCGCGCCAGGCGTAGATGCTCTGGTCGTCGTCGCCCACGCAGGTGAAGTTGCCGCGCGGCCCGGCCAGCATCTTCAGCAGCCGGTACTGCGCATCGTTGGTGTCCTGGCACTCGTCCACCAGCAAATAGCCGATGCGCTCGCGCCAGCCCAGCACGATCTCTTCGTTGGCTTCCAGGATCTGCACCGGCAGGCGGATCAGGTCATCGAAGTCCACCGCGTTGAAGGTGGTCAGCCGCGCCTGATAGCGCTCGTACAGGCTGGCGGCCTCTTTCTCGCGATTGCTGCGTGCTGCGGCCATGGCCTGCTCCGGCGACAGCCCGGCATTCTTGGCGCGCGAGATCAGGTTCTTGGCGTCCTCGATCGCATCGGGCTTGGCGCCATGCATCAGGTCCTTGATCTGCGCGGCGGCATCGTCGGAATCGAAGATCGAAAATCCGCGCTTCAGGCCGGCCGCGGCATGCTCGATCTGCAGGAACTTCAATCCCAGCGCATGGAAGGTGCAGATGGTCAGGCCGTCGGCGCCATCGCCACGGATGCGTTTGGCCACACGCTCGCGCATTTCCTTGGCCGACTTGTTGGTGAAGGTGATCGCGGCGATGCGCTTGGCCGGGTAGCGCCCGGTGGCGATCAGATGCGCGATCTTCTCCACGATCACGCGCGTCTTGCCGCTGCCGGCGCCGGCCAGCACCAACAAGGGACCTTCGCAGTGCAGCACTGCCGCGCTTTGCGGGGGATTGAGACCGTGCATAGAGGCTTCCGACAGAGCGCGCCATTGTACCGGGGCGGCCGGCCGCTGGCCGGCGCAGCAGGTTCATGTGGCACAGCGCCCGCACCTGCATCCGCCGCGCCGCTTTGTCGGCCGGCCCAGCCGCGCGTACGCCGCATCCCGCCGCCCGGCCCGGTAAAATCGGGCCATGGCCAAGCTCTATTTCTATTATTCGGCGATGAATGCCGGCAAGACCACCACCTTGCTGCAGTCGGCGCACAACTACCGCGAGCGCGGCATGCGCACGCTGATCCTGACCCCCAAGCTCGACCATCGCGCCGGCAGCGGCGTGGTCGCCTCGCGGATCGGCCTGCGGGCAGACGGGTGCACCTTCGATCGCAGCACCGAACTGCAGCAGCTGGTCGAACGCGACATCGCCACCAACGGGCCGCTGCATTGCGTGCTGGTCGATGAGGCGCAGTTTCTCGGTCGCGCGCAGGTCTGGCAGTTGAGCGAGGTGGTCGACCGGTTGCGTATCCCGGTGCTGTGCTATGGCCTGCGCACCGATTTTCGCGGCGAACTGTTCGAGGGCAGCCAGTTCCTGCTGGCCTGGGCCGACGAACTGGAAGAGATCAAGACCATCTGCCACAGCGGCAGCAAGGCCACCATGACCGTGCGCGTGGATGCGCACGGCCACGCGGTGCAGGACGGCCCGCAGGTGGAGATCGGCGGCAACGAGCGCTACGTGTCGGTCAGCCGCGCCGAGTTCAAGAAGATCATGCGTGGCGAGGGTCGGATCGACCCGCTGCAGATTGCCTTGCCGTTGCCATCGGCGCAGAGCTGAGGCGGCCATCGCGGTCGCCGCAAGCATCGCCATCGCGCCGCGGCAGGCAGGCGAGCTGTGAGATGGCTGTGCGAATGCGCGGTTGTAACGCAACTGCAATCCACCGCGCGCGCGTCTGCCTGACGGTACGCCGGCAGCGGTGCTGTGTGTACGGGTCGACCCGGTAAGTTCGGGTTTCGCCTCAGCTTCATCGATCTCGGGCATCCAGCTCCCCGATGGTCACCTATGCCTGATGCAGACGCTGCCATGCCTGCGGCGGCGCGCAAGCGCGGGTGCACCTGCAAGGCCTGCAACCAGACCCGACCATGCTCCTGTAAACTGGCGATCATCCAATGGACGGGGCAACTCATGGGTCCGCTGCCTGTTGAACTCCGCGCCGACGTGGCGCGGGTTGGCCGACTCTCGTCGGTTCCCGATGTACTGCGCATCCTGACCCGTCTGACCGGCATGGGCTTTGCCGCCGTCGCGCGCGTGACCGATAGCCGCTGGGTCACCTGCCAGGTCCGCGACGACCTGTCCTTCGGCCTGCAACCCGGCGACGAGCTGCCGCTGGCCACCACTTTTTGCGACAGCGTCCGGCTTCGCGGCACTGCGGTGTGGTTCGGCCACGCTTCGGAAGACCCGGTCTACCGCGACCATCCCGTGCCGCAGCTGTATGGCTTCGAGAGCTATGTCTCGGTGCCGATCCGCTTCGAGGACGGCAGCGTGTTCGGCACCCTGTGCGCGCTGGATCCGCTGCCGCGGGTGATGGACCACCAATTGGTGGAGAAGGTGGAATTGCTCGCCCAGTTGCTGGCTGCACAGATCCAGGCCGAACAGCGCGCCGAAGAAAGCGCGCAGGAGTCGCGCCGTGCACGCAGCGAACTCGGGCGGGCGGGCGCATCGGCGCGCTTGCGCGAGGAATTCATCGGCATTCTCGGCCACGATCTGCGCAACCCGCTGCAGTCCATGCATGCGGTGGTGGACATGCTGTCCATCGACCAGCTCAGCCAACGCCATGGCGGGGCCATCCGCTCCTTGCAGCGCAGCCTGCAGCGCATGGAAGAACTGATCGATTTCGCCTGCGATTTCGCCCGCGGTATCGAACGCGACTGGCTGCAGCTGGACTACGGCAACGGCAGCGATCTATCCGATGCGCTTTCCCAGGTCGTCGACGAGACGCGCGCCGCCTATCCGAACCAGGTGCTGTCTACCCACGTGGACATCGACGAGCCGGTGCATGGCGATGCGGTACGGCTGGCGCAGATGTTCGGCAGCATGCTGATCAACGCGGTGGTGCAGGGCCAGCAGAGTTCGCTGATCAAGGCGGTCGCCGTCACCGAACAAGGCCGCCTGCGGCTGGAAGTCTGCAACCTGGATGGCATCGATCCGCGTCGGCTGGACGTGCTGCAGGCCTCCACCCACGTCCACACGCCCGGGCAGGCCCTGCCGGAAGTCGACCTCGGGCTGCACATGGCCGCGCAGATCGCGCACGCCCATCAGGGCGAGCTGCGCATCACCAGCGGCACCAGCGGTACCTGCTTTCGCGTCGAGCTGGCCTGCCAGCGTCCGCGCGCGCGGATGCAGCTGGTCAAGGAAGCCGCCTCGCACTGACGCCGGCCGTTACGCGGGTGTGGTGCTGGCCGGCCGTAGCGGCCGCCAGCACGACCGGCCTCAATACAGCTTGCGTTCGCTGCCCGGCGGCGGCGTCCACTGATACAGCCAGGTCTCGGTCAGTGGCTTGCCGTTGGCGCGCAGATACAGGCGAATGTCGATCTGTTGGGTGCCCTCGTCCGGCGGCACCAGGTCGAACATCGCCCGGTAGCCCTGGAGTTCGTGCAAGGGCCGCGCCGACACGATCTCGGTGGTGCCGCGCGAGACCTGCAGCACCGCTTCCACCTTCGTCTTGGGGTCCTTGCTCAATGCCGCCAGCGGCCCCCCGGCGAAATCCACTGCGAAACGCCACGAGAAATGCTTGCGCTTCTGCCCCACGATACCGCCCAACCCGGTACGGGTCGCCACGCAGTGCGCCAGCGGCGAACTTGCCGGCGGGCGCGCGCCCCAGTACAGGCGATATCCCATCAGCAGCTCCTGGCCCGGCTGCGGCTTGGCCTGCGGATTCCAGAACGCCACGATGTTGTCGAAGGTTTCGTCGACGGTCGGAATCTCGACCAGCTGCACCGAGCCTTTGCCCCAACTGCCTTTCGGTTCCACCCACAGGCAGGGCCGCTTCTCGTAGAACACGCCGTCGTCCTGGTAATGGTCGAAGTTGCGATCCCGCTGCAGCAGTCCGAACCCGCGTGGGTTCTCGTCCACGAACATGTTGAAGCGCAGTTGCGGCGGGTTGCACAACGGCCGCCAGATCCATTCGCCGCCGCCGGTCCACATCGCCAGGCCGTCGGTGTCGTGGATTTCCGGTCGCCAGTCCCAGTCCATGCGGCGGTCGTTTTCGCCGACCTGGTACATGCTGGTGCACGGGCCGATCCCCAGCCGTTCGATCGTCTTGCGCGGATACAGCGCACTGTCGATCTCCATCACCAGCACCTCGCCATTGGTGATGGCGAAGCGATAGGCGCCGGCGACGCTGGGTGAATCCAGCAGGCCATAGACCACCACCGTGTCCGAATCGTCAGCCGGCTGTTCCAGGTAGTAGGCAATGAAATCCGGAAACTCTTCCGGCCCACCGGTACCGGTATCGATGGCCAGGCCGCGCGCAGACTGCCCGTACTGGCCTTCCTTGCCCACCGCGCGAAAGTAGCTCGCTCCCAGGAACGCCGAGAAATCGCGCTCGGTGTCCTTGCGCGTATTGAGCCGGAAGCCCGCAAACCCCAGGTCCTTGGGCAGCTGCTTGCCGCCCAGTCCGCTGCTGCCGTAGTCGAACGCGGCCGGGTCGTAGGCCAGCTGCTGCGCCTTGCCGTCGACGATGTCGTAGATGTGTACCGGCGTATGGAAATACAGCCCCAGATGGAAGAACTTGGCCTGGAACTTGCCGTTACCATCGGCCCACAGCGCGTGGTCCTGGCGATAGCGGATCGACTGGTACTGATCCCAGTTCAACGATTCCAGCGGGCCCGGCAGCGTCTGCTTGTGGCTCTTGTACGGCGCAGCCGCCAACGCCCGTGCCTGGCCTTTGAGCCATCCGTAGTCGAAGGGCTGCGGCTGACCGAGCCGCCGCAGCCCCACCGCCTTGGCTGCCAATGCCCATTGCGGCAGCGCCGGCAGACCGATCGCGGCCAGGGCGGCGGCGGCATTCTTCAGGAAGTGGCGTCGTTGCATGCGCATCGATCTGATTGGTGGAGTGGGCGACATCATAGCCACACCCCGGTATGCGCGTGAATGCGGAACTCAGCGCGACGCGGGCGAAGCCATGCAGGCGTGTTCCAACTCCAGCTCGCTCGCCTTGCTGCACAGAAAGTCCCGTTGCGCCTGGAGCGTATCCGCACCGTCGTAGCGCAACAAGGTCCACCGCTCCTGCGCCTGCATCTGCGCACCGGGCGCAAGCGTTCGATAGGGCGCATGGACTTCCATCTCCAGCAAGCCACGCTCCGGAGAGGGGAAGGGAGCATCCAGATACAATTCCACCTGCCCTTGCTCGGGATGGATGCGCGCCTGTGGCTGATGCTCGAAGCGGATCACCAGCACCTGCGCCCCTGCAAAACCCGCCATCCAGCCGGCCGACGGCTGCAACAGCAGCTTGCCGCGCTGAGTCGCGCCGTCGGCGCGCGGCTCGGCGCGCAAGGCGAACAGGCCATCGTGCAGCAGATAGCGCGGCGCTTCGGTGCCAGCGTCGCTGGGCGGCTGCACGCGAATATCCGTTGCCTGCGCCACCGGCACGAAGACGCGCGTATCCGCCGCGACCCGCGTGTTGAACCACAGGTCCCAGGCCACCGGTCGATCACGGATATTGCGCGCACTGGCGTGCACATCGACGCTATCCGCTCGCACGGAGGACAGCGCGATGCGCTTGCGGAGTTGCACGCCGCTCACCGGGCTGGGCACGCCATCCAGGCTCAACTCCCGTGCAGTGCGCGCTTCGATACGCGTGGCTGCCAGCGACAGATAGGGATCGGGCGGCCACACTGCGCCATCCGCCTTGCGTTGCGGATTGACGGTCTGATGCAGCCACCACTGGCTTTGTGGTCCAACCCACACATCGTGACCGAGATAAGGGATATCGCCGGCACTGGCCGATACCTGCGGATCCGGTTGCCGATCGACCGCTGTGCCAACCTTGAGCACGCTGGGCTGACCCGCCAGCTGGAACGCCAGGATCCGACCGCCAAACGCGGGCGTGGCGGTCAACGCGATCACGTCGTTGGAAAGCCTGACCCGCTCGACGGCGTCGGGCACGGGGCGGGGTGCCGTCTGCGTTTGTGCGCACATTGCCGGCATCGGCAGGCCCAGCACGCCGATCATGGCCATAGGCAGCAACCAACGTGAAACATCCATCATGCACGGCTCCGCTCTACGGGGTCGGGCGATTGTGGCTCGCCAGCACGCAAGTCACCAGGTATAGCGCAGAAGACACCACCGCCGTCCTCTGCGCAGGCAGGCCCGGACGCAGCGCCAACCGTATGGCGAATCGGGCGCGACCGGAATGCAGATTCCATGCACGCGCGGCGCCCTGGCTTGGCGAGAACGCTCGTGGATGCCTGACGCCATCCGCAGGGCCGCTATTGGCGGCAGCGAACGTCATCCAACCCAGGCGCCGGTACGGGCTCTGTCGTTGCCCTGTCGCATGTCGTACCGCCCTGCCCATGACCCACGCGACACTGCGCGCGCATCCGACAGCATCGATCAACGCTGACAGGCGGCACACCAGACGGTGGCACGCTGGCCGATCGTGGCGTGTTTGAGCACGCGTCCGCACTGCTTGCACGCCTCGCCTTCGCGGCCGTACACCATCAGCTCCTGCTCGAAATAACCGGGTGCGCCGTCCGGGCTGATGAAGTCGCGCAATGTGGTGCCGCCACGCTGTATCGCATAGCCGAGTATCTCCTTCACCGCCTCGGCCAGCCGCCGATACCGGTCCAGCGAAACCTTGCCGGCTTCGCGCAACGGGCTGAGTCCCGCACGATGCAGACTCTCGGCCGCGTAGATGTTGCCGACACCAACAACCACTGCCTGATCCATCAAGAACGTCTTGACCGCTGCGCGGCGACCACGCGACAGCGCATGCAGATAGTTGCCGGTAAATGCATCCGACAGGGGTTCCGGGCCGAGCGCTGCAAGTAATTCGTGCATCTGCGTATCCGATTGCCACAGCAGGCACCCGAACCGACGCGGATCGTTGAAACGCAGAACGCGGCCATTCTGCAGGCTGATGTCCACATGGTCGTGTGCACGTGGCGGTGTGTCGCCGGGCAACACGCGCAGGCTGCCGGACATTCCAAGGTGGAGCAGGGCGCTGCCACCGACGTCGGTGTCGATCAGCAGATACTTGGCACGGCGGCGCACCTGCGTGATGGTCGCCCCGGGCAACAGGCCTTCGATCTGCTCGGCAATGGGCCAACGCAGATCGGGACGGCGCAGGATCACGCCATGGATACGCTGTCCGATCAGATGCGGGGCCAGGCCACGCAGGGTGGTTTCGACTTCAGGCAACTCCGGCACTGGGGGTATCCAATAGCGCCGGTCGTGCACCGGCAAACCATCAAGATGGAGACCTGACGGACAAAAGCAATCCGCACGGTGTTACCGCACTGTCGCAGGCTCAGGTCGTCCGGCGGCATGCCATGCGGACACTCCTGCCGTGACGAGAGCTCGGCCGCGCGGCTGTGTGTGGGTGGCGCGCGTCGAGGTGTGAGTGCGGCGGTGAGCCGACTTGTGGTCGCTGCGTGCCGTTA
>NZ_JAJGQG010000023.1:0-81018 GCF_020783795.1 Xanthomonas sp. NCPPB 1067 | reverse complement strand
GCCGAAGCGTGGGTCTGGTTGACCGAAGCGAGGTTGCTGCTTCGCCGGTTAGTAACTTGATTATGTAAACACCCTCTGAGTTCGCGTCGCGAAATAAGAACGCCCGCAAGGCCTGGCGGCAGTGCGGGCGTCGGATGACAGCCGGGAGGCTGGCGATCTGGTGGCGCTGGTGGATTACCCCTTGGGCGCGTCGCGCAGTTCGCGGCGCAGGATCTTGCCGACGTTGGTCTTGGGAAGCTCCTTGCGGAATTCGACCAGGCGCGGCTGCTTGTAGCCGGTCAGGTTGGCACGGCAGTGCGCCTTGACGTCGTCGGCGGTCAGGGCCGGGTCCTTCTTGACGATCACCACCTTGACGATCTCGCCGGACTTTTCGTCCGGCACGCCGACCGCCGCCACTTCCAGTACGCCAGGCATGGTGGCGACCACGTCTTCGATCTCGTTCGGATACACGTTGAAGCCCGAGACCAGGATCATGTCCTTCTTGCGATCGACGATGTAGACGAAACCCTGCTCGTCCATCCGCGCGATGTCGCCGGTGTGCAGCCAGCCATCGGCATCCATCACCTTCTCGGTTTCGTCGGGCTTCTTCCAGTAGCCCTTCATGACCTGCGGCCCCTTGATGCACAGCTCGCCGATCTCGCCGATCGGCAGGGCGGTGCCGGCGTCGTCCTTGATGCAGGCATCGGTGGACGGAATCGGCAGACCGATCGACCCGTTGTAGTCCTTCAGGTCCATCGGGTTGATGCAGGCGGCCGGCGAGGTTTCGGTCAGGCCGTAGGCCTCGACCAGGGTCCGCCCGGTGACCTTCTTCCAGCGCTCGGCCACCGAACGCTGCACGGCCATGCCGCCGCCCAGGGTCATCTTGAGCGAGGAGAAATCGATCTGGTCGAAGCCGGGCGTGTTGAGCAGGCCGTTGAAGAGCGTGTTGACGCCGGTGAACGCGGTGAAGCGGGTCTTCTTCAGCTCCTTGACGAAGCCGGGCATGTCGCGCGGATTGCTGATCAGGTGATTGCAGCCGCCGATCTTCATGAAGACCAAGCCGTTGGCCGTGAGTGCGAAGATGTGATACAGCGGCAGCGCGGTGATCACCACCTCGGCGCCTTCCTCCAGCTCGCCGGTGCCGGCCAGCCACTGGTGCGCCTGCTGCATGTTGGCGACCAGGTTGCGGTGGGTCAGCATCGCGCCCTTGGCCACGCCGGTGGTGCCGCCGGTGTATTGCAGGAAGGCGATGTCGTCCGATTCCACCTGTACCGGGGGCAGGGTGTGCTTGCTGCCGAGCGCCAGCGCTTCGCGGAAACGGATCGCGCCATTGATGCGATAGTCGGGTACCAACTTCTTGATGTACTTGACCACGAAGTTGATCAGCGGCCCCTTGGGGAAACCGAGCATGTCGCCCAGCCCGGTGGTGACGACCTGCCTGACCGGGGTGTCGGCGATGACCTGTTGCACGGTGGTGCCGAAATTGTCGATGACCACCAGCACGCTGGCACCGGAATCGATCAGCTGGTGCTTGAGTTCGCGCGGGGTGTACAGCGGGTTGACGTTGACCACGGTCAGGCCGGCGCGCAGGATGCCGAACGTGGCGATCGGATACTGCAGGCAGTTGGGCATCATCAGGGCGACGCGATCGCCTTTTTTCAACTGCAGCTCGCCCAGCAGATAGCCGGCGAACTGATCGACCAGCCGGTCCACCTCGCGATAGGTGATGGTCTTGCCGAAGCTGTGATATGCGGGACGATCGGCGAAGCGTTTGACCGAGGTGGCGAAGACCTCGGCAACGGTACGAAACTGCTCCAGATCGATCTCGGCGGCCACGCGGGCCGGATAGCTTTGCAACCAAGGACGTGCCTGATTCATCTGCCCCCCTCCAGGGTAATCGGTACGTGACGCGGAGTGTTCCACGGCACTCAAACAGCTGGCAGCATACCGTCCTGAATGGAAAAGGCGAAGCGTGATGCAGCGCAATATTCGTTGGCGGTGGCAGGGATTCGTGTGGCTGTGGATGGCGCTGCTTGTCGCCTGCGGGCGTCCGGCGCCGGAGCAGCGCCTGCGGCAGACGGTTGCGCAGATGCAGGCGGCGATCGAGGCGCGCGATGTGGGCGCGGCGATGCAGCCGGTGGCTGCCGATTTCGTGGGCGAACAAGGCCTGGACGCCAACGGCCTGCGCCGTTTGCTGCAGTTGCAGCGATTGGGCAATCGCCGGCTTGGGATCACCCTGGGGCCGATGGAGGTGCAACTGCACGGCGCGACCGCCACGGCCAGGTTCACCGCGCTGGCCACCGGCGGCGACGGTCGCTGGCTGCCGGAACAGGCACAGACCTACCAACTGATCACCGCATGGCGGCTGCACGACGGCGACTGGCAGCTGTATCACGCGCAGTGGGCGCCCATGGGCCAGTGAGGAGAGCCGGCCGAAACATGGCGGCGGGCAGGGGGCGCTTGCGTAGCGTCGGATTGCGCATGACGCGAGTGCCGCACCGGGGATGGCGCTGGCACGTCGGTGCCGCGCGCGGCACTGCCTGCCGGCCGGGGAGCCGCTGAGCTTGCCTGTTCCGGAAACGACATTCCCGCCAGTTGGCGGGAATGTCGGCAGCAACACCCGCTGCTGCGGTTACGCGGCCTTGCGGCCAGCCAGTTGGCGCAGCACGTACTGCAGCAGGCCCCCGTGCTTGAAGTACTCCACTTCCTTGGGCGTCAGCAGCAGCACCTTGACCTGGAACTGCTTGACGCTGCCGTCGGGTTTTTTCGCATCCACGGTGGCGCGCCGGCTGGCGCCGTCCTGCAGGCCGGTGATGTCCAGCACTTCCGAGCCGTCCAGGCCGAGCGTCTGCGCGTTTTCGTTGTCCAGGAATTGCAGCGGCAGCACGCCCATGCCGACCAGGTTGGAGCGATGGATGCGCTCGAAGCTTTCGGCGATCACCGCCTTGACCCCGAGCAGGTTGGTGCCCTTGGCTGCCCAGTCGCGCGAGGAGCCGGTGCCGTATTCCTTGCCGGCCAGCACCACCAGCGGTACGCCATCGGCCTTGTACTTCATCGCAGCGTCGTAGATCGCCAGCTTTTGCGGCTGGCCGCCGTCGGCCGGGTAGTACAGCGTATTGCCACCTTCTTCGCCGCCGAACATCAGGTTCTTGATGCGGATGTTGGCGAAGGTCCCGCGCACCATCACATCGTCGTTGCCGCGACGGCTGCCGTAGCTGTTGAAGTCGGCCGGCTGCACGCCGCGTTCCTGCAGGAAACGGCCTGCCGGCGAGTCCTTCTTGATGTTGCCGGCCGGGGAGATGTGGTCGGTGGTGATCGAGTCGCCGAACAGCCCCATCACACGCGCGCCGTGCACGTCGTCAACGCTGCCCACCTGCATGGTCATGCCGTCGAAGTAGGGCGGGTTCTTGATGTAGGTCGAATCCGCATCCCACGCATACAGCGCGCCATCGGGCGAGGCGATGGTGTTCCAGCGCGTATCGCCCTTGAACACGTCGGCGTAGTTCTGCTTGAACATCTCCGGGCCGACGGTGGCGGCGATGGTGTCGCCGATTTCCTTGTTGCTCGGCCAGATGTCGCGCAGGTACACCGGCTGCCCGTCGCTGCCGGTGCCCAGCGGCTCGGTGGTGAGGTCGATGTCGGTGGTGCCGGCGATGGCGTAGGCCACCACCAGCGGCGGCGAGGCGAGGTAGTTCATCTTGACCTCGGGATGCACGCGGCCTTCGAAGTTGCGGTTGCCCGACAATACCGAGGTGACCACCAGATCGTCCTTGGCGATCGCTGCGGAAACGTCTTCGGGCAGTGGCCCGGAGTTGCCGATGCAGGTGGTGCAGCCGTAGCCGACCACGTAGAACCCGAGCTTCTCGAGGTCGGCGAGCACGCCGGCCTTGTCGAGATAGTCGGTGACCACGCGCGAGCCCGGCCCGAGCGAGGTCTTCACCCACGGCTGCGCCTTCAGGCCCCTGGCCGCCGCGTTGCGTGCGAGCAGGCCGGCGCCCAGCATCACCGCAGGGTTGGAGGTGTTGGTGCACGAGGTGATCGCAGCGATCACCACCGAGCCGTCGCGCAGCTGCCAGCCGGCACCGCTGTCGGCAGCGCCTTCGGCCTGCGCGGCCTTGGCGCCCACGGCGGTGCCGCCACCTCCCTCGTTCTTCAGGCGGTCTTCCTGCTTGAGATCGGCCAGCTTCTTGCTGCGCGCCTCGGCGAACGGCTTGAGGCTTTCGCGGTAGTTGGCCTGCATGTCTTCCAGCAGCACGCGGTCCTGCGGACGCTTGGGGCCGGCCAGCGACGGCTTGACCTGGCCCATGTCCAGCTCCAGCGTGGCGCTGTACTGCGCGTGCGGGGTATTGGCGTCGTGCCACAGCCCCTGCGCCTTTGCATAGGCTTCCACCAGCGCGATCTGTTCCTCGCTGCGGCCGGACAGGCGCAGATAGGTCAGCGATTCCTCATCGACCGGGAAGATGCCGCAGGTGGCGCCGTATTCCGGGGCCATGTTGCCGATGGTGGCGCGGTCGGCCAGTGGCAGGTGCTGCAGGCCTTCGCCATAGAATTCGACGAACTTGCCCACCACGCCCAGCTTGCGCAGCATCTGGGTGACGGTGAGCACCAGATCGGTGGCGGTGGCGCCTTCGGGCAGCTTGCCGGTGAGCTTGAAGCCGACCACCTGCGGAATCAGCATCGACGAGGGCTGGCCCAGCATCGCGGCCTCGGCCTCGATGCCGCCCACGCCCCAGCCCAGCACACCGATGCCGTTGATCATGGTGGTATGGCTGTCGGTGCCGAACACGGTGTCGGGATAGGCGAGCAGGGCGCCGTCCTTGTCGGCGCTCATCACCACGCGCGCCAGGTTCTCCAGGTTCACCTGGTGGACGATGCCGGTATTGGGTGGCACCACCTTGAAGTTCTCGAACGCCTTCTGGCCCCAGCGAAGGAACCCGTAGCGTTCCTGGTTGCGCTGAAATTCGATCTTGCCGTTGAGGTCGAGCGCGTCGGGTTTGCCGAACACGTCCACCTGCACCGAGTGGTCGATGACCAGTTCGGACGGAATCTGCGGATTGATCTGGTCGGCCTGGCCGCCCAGCTTGACCACTGCATCGCGCATCGCGGCCAGGTCGACCACGCAGGGCACGCCGGTGAAGTCCTGCAGCACCACGCGCGCGGGCATGAAGGCGATTTCGGTCTCGGGTTCGGCCGCCGGGTCCCACTTGGCGACCGCTTCGATGTGGTCCCTGCCGACGGTGACACCGCCGTCTTCGTGCCGGAGCAGGTTCTCCAGCAGGATCTTCATCGAGTAGGGCAGGTGGCCGATATCGAAACGTTCGCCCAGCTTCGGCAGGCTGTAGTAGTCGTAGCGTTTGCCGTGGACCTCAAGCGAGGTGCGGGTGGAAAAGGAATCGCTCATGCGTCACTCCTATGGCGTCGTAGGCTTTAGGTAGGCGCCCAGTCTGAGCGATTCAGTGTGTACATAGGGTGTGTCGGAAGCGCTCAGTCAGCTTGAGTACGGCGACGTGAGTACGTATCATGTGTGCATACTTTCTGGAGCATGCTCATGGAAGCCACCGTTGCCGAACGCGGACAGATCACCCTGCCCAAGGCCGTGCGCGATGCCCTGGGCCTGACCAAGGGCACCACCCTCAAGATCGAGCTCGATGGTGGCCGCATCATCCTGCGCAAGGATGTCAGCGAGGCGCTGCGCAAGGTGCGCGGCAAGTTCAAGCTGGTCGATGGCCTGACCAGCACCGACCAGGCCATGCGTGTCATCCGTGGTCGCGCGCCCGGGGATCCGTTCGACCCATGATCGCCCTGGACTCTTCGGTACTGCTCGACATCCTCATCGGCGACCCGGTCTACGGCGAGGTGTCGGAGATCTGCATCGGCGATGCGCTGGCACGCGACGAGGTGGTGGTCTGCGATGCGGTGGTGGCCGAAGTCCTGGCCATGCTGGATACCCAGGTCGACCTGATGGAAACGCTGGCCTCGATCGGGGTGCGTTACGAAGCCACCGAGGAAGCGGCTGCGGTGCGCGCCGGCCATATGAACAAGCGCTTCCGCGCGCGCGGCGGCAAGCGCGAACGGGTGGTCGCCGATTTCCTGATCGGTGCCCACGCGATGCTCCAGTGCGATGGCCTGATCACCCGCGACGAGGGCTTTTTCCGCGACTACTTCAAGGGTTTGAAGATCACCGTGCCCAAGCCCGTTGCCTGATCCACGTCTTCTGCATCACGTCTGACGTTCTTACACATTCACCGCTGTCTTTTTGGAGAACCCGCATGTTGGAAGCCTACCGCCACCACGTTGCAGAGCGCGCCGCGCTCGGTATCCCGCCGCTGCCGCTGACCGCGCAGCAGACCGCCGAGGTCATCGAGCTGTTGAAGGCTCCGCCGGCCGGCGAAGAGGAGTTCCTGGTCGAGCTGCTGAGCCAGCGCGTGCCGGCCGGCGTGGACGATGCCGCCAAGGTCAAGGCCTCGTACCTGGCCGCGGTGGCGTTCGGCACCGAGACCACCGCGCTGATCAGCCCCACGCGCGCCACCGAGCTGCTGGGCACCATGCTGGGCGGCTACAACATCCAGCCGCTGATCGACCTGCTGGACAATGCCGAGCTGGGCGCCACGGCCGCCGATGCGCTCAAGCACACCTTGCTGGTGTTCGATGCATTCCATGACGTGCAGGAAAAGGCCGAGGCCGGCAACGCGCACGCCAAGGCCGTGCTGCAGAGCTGGGCCGATGCCGAGTGGTTCACCAGCAAGCCGGAAGTGCCGCAGAGCCTGACCGTCACCGTGTTCAAGGTGCCGGGCGAGACCAATACCGACGACCTGTCGCCGGCGCCGGATGCGACCACCCGCCCGGACATCCCGCTGCACGCGCTGGCGATGCTGAAGAACAAGCGCGACGGCGCGGCGTTCGAGCCGGAAGAAGACGGCAAGCGCGGCCCGATCCAGGCCATTGCCGACCTCAAGGACAAGGGCCATCTGGTGGCCTATGTCGGCGACGTGGTCGGCACCGGTTCCTCGCGCAAGTCGGCCACCAACTCGGTGCTGTGGTGGACCGGCGAAGACATCCCGTACATTCCCAACAAGCGCTTCGGCGGCGTGTGCCTGGGTTCGAAGATCGCCCCGATCTTCTACAACACGATGGAAGACGCCGGCGCGTTGCCGATCGAGCTGGACGTGTCGCAGATGGAGCACGGCGATGTGGTCGAGCTGCGTCCGTATGACGGCAAGGCGCTGAAGAACGGGCAGGTGATCGCCGAGTTCGCGATGAAGTCGGATGTACTGTTCGACGAAGTGCGCGCCGGTGGCCGCATTCCGTTGATCGTCGGCCGTGGCCTGACCGCCAAGGCACGCGAATTCCTCGGCCTGCCGGCCTCGGACCTGTTCCGTTTGCCGATGGATCCGCCGGACACCGGCAAGGGGTTCTCGCTGGCGCAGAAGATGGTCGGCCGCGCCTGCGGTCTGCCCGTCGTTGATGGCGTGCAGCCAGGCATGCGCCCGGGCACCTACTGCGAACCGAAGATGACCTCGGTGGGCTCGCAGGACACCACCGGCCCGATGACCCGCGACGAGCTGAAGGACCTGGCCTGCCTGGGCTTCTCGTCCGACCTGGTGATGCAGTCGTTCTGCCACACCGCCGCCTACCCGAAGCCGGTGGACGTCAAGACCCACCACACCTTGCCGGAGTTCATCTCCACCCGCGGTGGCGTCTCGCTGCGTCCGGGCGACGGCGTGATCCACAGCTGGCTCAACCGCATGCTGCTGCCCGACACCGTGGGCACCGGCGGCGACTCGCACACCCGTTTCCCGATCGGCATTTCGTTCCCGGCCGGTTCCGGCCTGGTGGCCTTCGCCGCCGCCACCGGGGTGATGCCGCTGGACATGCCCGAGAGCGTGCTGGTGCGCTTCAAGGGTGAGATGCAGCCGGGCGTGACCCTGCGCGACCTGGTCAATGCAATCCCGCTGTACGCGATCAAGGACGGTCTGCTGACCGTGGCCAAGCAGGGCAAGAAGAACATCTTCTCCGGCCGCATCCTGGAAATCGAGGGCCTGCCGCATCTGAAGGTGGAGCAGGCGTTCGAACTGTCCGATGCCTCGGCCGAGCGGTCGGCGGCCGGCTGCACGGTGCGCCTGGACAAGGCGCCGATCATCGAATACCTGACCAGCAACATCACCCTGCTGCGCTGGATGATCGCCGAAGGCTATGCCGACGCGCGCACCCTGGGCCGCCGCATCAAGAAGATGGAAGAGTGGCTGGCCGACCCGCAGTTGCTGGAGCCCGATGCCGATGCCGAATACGCGGCAGTCATCGAGATCGACCTGGCCGACATCCACGAGCCGATCGTGGCGTGCCCGAACGACCCGGACGACGTCAAGACGCTGTCCGATGTGGCCGGCGCGGCGATCGACGAAGTGTTCATCGGTTCGTGCATGACCAACATCGGTCACTTCCGTGCCGCGGCCAAGCTGCTGGAAGGCAAGCGCGACATTCCGACCCGCCTGTGGGTGGCACCGCCGACCAAGATGGACGCCTCCGAGCTGACCAAGGAAGGCCATTACGGCACCTTCGGCGCGGCCGGCGCACGCATGGAAATGCCGGGCTGCTCGCTGTGCATGGGCAATCAGGCGCAGGCACGCGAGGGCGCCACGGTGTTCTCCACCTCCACGCGTAACTTCCCCAACCGCCTGGGCCGCAACACCAACGTTTACCTGGGATCGGCCGAACTGGCGGCGATCTGCTCGCGTCTGGGCCGCATCCCGACCAAGGAGGAGTACATGGCCGACGTGGGCGTGATCAAGACCAGCGGCGAGCAGATCTATCGCTACATGAACTTCGACCAGATCCAGGAGTACCAGGACGTGGCAGAGACCGTCGCTGCCTGATCCAGCTGGTTGCTCACCTGTTCGAAAACGCCCGGCGATGCCGGGCGTTTTCGTTATTCGGGCGATGACTTCGTTTTAGCCGCGCAATGCCGGACATTAGGGCAATCGCAGTTAACTCGTCTGTCGCATTGCAACAAAAATCTGAAGTCGACAGCTCTAGAGTGGCGCCGCTCCCATCGCTCTCATGATCTCCAATGCCTACTTGCACGATCGCTGGTCAAACGCTGCATTACGCACAATACGGTCAAGGTTTTCCGGTGTTGCTTGGCCACAGTTATCTCTGGGACGCGGCCATGTGGGAACCGCAGATCCAGGCGCTGGCACCGCATTACCAGGTCATCGTTCCCGAACTGTGGGGGCATGGGCAGTCGGGTCCGTTGCCGCAGGGTACGCTGCAGATCGGCGATCTCGCCAGGCAGATGCTGGCGCTGCTGGACGCGCTGGAGTTGCCGCAGTGCGCGGTGATCGGCCTGTCGGTCGGTGGCATGTGGGGTGCGGAGCTGGCGCTGCTGGCGCCGGAACGCGTGCGCAGCCTGGTACTGATGGACACCTTCCTGGGCGCCGAGCCGGAGGCGACGCGGACGCGCTATTTCGGCCTGCTCGATGCGATCGAGGCGGCGGGGCAGGTGACGCCCGCGTTGATCGAGGCGATCGTGCCGATCTTCTTCCGTCCAGGCACCGATCCGGCCTCGGCACTGCCGAGGGCGTTCGCGCAGCGTCTGGCGGCGATGTCGGCCGAGCAGTTGCGCGCGTCCATCGTGCCGCTGGGCCGGATGATGTTCGGGCGGGCCGATCGGCTGGACGCTCTGTCCGCATTGGATCCTGCCCACACCTTCCTGCTCGGTGGCGCCGAAGACGTTCAGCGCCCACCGGAGGAGCTGTGGATGATGGCCGAAGCGATCTGTTGCGATTACGAGCTGATTCCCAACGCCGGACATAGCGCGTCGCTGGAGAACCCGGCGTTCGTCAACGCGCAACTGCTGGGCTGGTTGAAGCGGACGCTGGGCGAAAGCGCGGTCAAGTTGATGCGTGCGGGCTGAGGGTAGGTGGGTATGCACAATGCATGCTTGGCCGTACCTCACCCCAACCCCTCTCCCGCAGGGAGAGGGGCTCGAAGCGCTGCAGTTGAGGACGATGCTTCCTGCTTCCGTCGAGCGCAGTTGCCCCGGCATTCTTCTCCCGTCGGGATAAGGTGCTCCCCGCTTCCTTCTCCCGTGGGGAGAAGGTGCCCGCAGGGCGGATGAGGGCACGGCACCGGCGCGATGCGGACGTTCTACGTCGTTACCGCTGCGCGCCCAGCCAGGCTTCCAGTGCCGGGGCCGGCAACGGACGCGAGAACAGATAGCCCTGCAGCACTTCGCAGCCCAGGTCGGCCAGAAACAGGCGCTGGGCTTCGTTCTCCACGCCTTCGGCGATCACATGCTTGCGCAGGTGCTCGCCGATGCGCAGCACCGAGGTGGTGAGCGCGCGCGCATCCTCGCTGTGTTCGATGTCGCGCACGAAGCTCATGTCCAGTTTGAGCTCGTTGATCGGCAGGCGATGCAGATGGCTGAGGCTGGAATAGCCGGTGCCGAAGTCGTCCAGCGACAACGAAATGCCGGCCTCGCGGATGGCGTGCAGGTTTTCCAGGACGCCCGGCTGACCGGAGAGCATCACGCTTTCAGTCAACTCCAGGGTCAGGTCGGCCGGCTGCACGCCCAGCTCGGCGATCAGCTGGAGCAGGTCGGGCAGCATGCGCGGGCTTTCGAAACCGCTGGCCGACAGGTTCACCGACACGCGCGCCACCGGCACGCCGCGCCGGCGCCAGTCGGCGACCTGTTCGCAGGCGCGACGCAGCACCCATGCGTTGAGCTGCGGCATCATGCCTTGTTCTTCGGCCACCGGCAGAAAACGCGCTGGCGACAGCGCGCCCAGCTGCGGGTGATTCCAGCGTAGCAGCGCTTCCACGCCGTACAGCGTCTGCGGCGCGGCGCTGTGCACCTGCGGTTGGTAGTGCAGTTGCAGTTGATCGCGGTCGATCGCCTGGCGCAGTTCCGCCTCCAGCGCCACGCGTTCCTGCGCCATGCGGTTCATATCCGAGCTGAAGAAACGGAAGCGTCCGCCACCCTCCTTCTTGGCGCGGTTCATCGCCAGATCCGCGTGGCGCAACAGAATGGTGATGTCGCGCCCGTCTTCGGGAAACATGGCTACGCCGATGCTGGCCGACGGATGCACCGTCATATGGCCCACCGTCAGCGGCCCTGCAATGGTGCCCAGGACGCGCTCGGCCGCCGCGCTGGCCTGTTCGGCGCTGCATTGGGGCAGCGCCAATGCGAATTCGTCGCCGGCCACGCGCGCGAGCATGGCGGTGGCGGCAAGCTGTTCGGCGATCCGCAGCGCGACGTCGCGCAACAGGCCGTCGCCGGCGGCATGCCCCTGGCTATCGTTGATCAGCTTGAAACGGTCGATGTTGATGAACATCAACGCGGCCGGTTCGCCGGCATAGTCGGCCTGGGCCAGCGCCTGCTCGGCGCGGGCGCTGAACATGATGCGGTTGGGCAGGCCGGTGAGTGCATCGTAGAACGCCAGTTGATGCACGCGCTGGCGGATCTGCTCGCGTTCCAGCGCCAGCGTGCACAGCTGCTGGCACAGTTCGGTCAGCCGGACGTGCCAGGCGTCGGCGCGCTGTGGCTTGCGGTAGTAGAGCGCGAAGGTGCCCAGCACCCGCGCGCTGTTGGATCGGATCGGTACGCTCCAGCAGGCGCGCAGGCCCATCGGCAGCACGCGCTCGCGGTACTGTGCGAACAGTGGATCGGTGGCGATGTCTTCCACCATCACCGCACGTCCGCGCCAGGCGGCAGTGCCGCAGGCACCTGCGCCGGGCGCGATCTTCAGGCCGTTGACCGCGTCGGCATACTCGGGCGGCAGGCTGGGAGCGGCCAGCGAATGCAGGCAGCCCTGGTTGTCCGCGCTCATCACCGTGGCCATCACGTCCGGGGCGATGCGTTCGACCTCGGTGCAGATCAGGGTCATCACCTCGATCAGCGGGCGCTCCTGCACCAGCGCCTCGAGCACCCGGTGCTGCAGCACCTCGTGCATCTTGGTGTCGGTGATGTCGGTCAGCACCGCCACGTAATGCGAGGGGTTGTGCCTGGCGTCGTAGATCGGATTGAAGTTGAGCGAGATCCACAGCGGCGAGCCGTCCTTGCGATAGACCAGCAGATCGGCACGGGTCTGTTGCAAGGCGTCGGCGCGATCGCGGATCCGCGCGACCTCGTTCTGGTCGCTGTGCGCGCGGGTCAGCACGTCCGAGGGCCGCTGGCCCACCAGTTCGGCCTCGGTGTAGCCGAACATGCGCTGGAAGCCGTCGTTGGCATACAGCAGGCGCGACTGCAGGTCGCAGATCAGGATGGCGCTGCTGCTGCCATCCAGCGCTTCGGCCAACAGGCGCGCGCGCCTGTCCTGCGGGCTCTCGCCACGCATGATCATGCCGGCGGTGACAGGGCCGGGGGTGGGGGCAGCGTCGACAGCGCCGGCGTGCATGCCCTCCACGACGCCGCCCGACGCGGCATCGGCGGCGCCGGACGCCTCCGCCATGTTGTCCGGATGCGGGGGGAGTGCGGGCATGGACGATCAGCGCGCCTGTGCCGACAACGCGATCAGACGCTCGGCCACGCGATCCAGCGGCACCACTTCCTGTGCGGCGCCGAGTTTGTAGGCTGCGCCGGGCATGCCCCAGACCACGCTGCTGGCCTCGTCCTGCACCAGCGTGGGAGCGCCGGCCTGCAGCATTTCCAGCAGGCCGCGGGCGCCGTCGTCGCCCATGCCGGTGAGGATGGCGCCCACTGCGTTCGGCCCCGCGTTCGCGGCGACCGAGCGGAACAGCACGTCCACTGCCGGCTTGTGACGGTTGACCGGCGGACCGTCGTCGATGCGGCAGCGCCAGCGTGCGCCATCGCGGATGATGCGCAGGTGCTGGCCGCCCGGTGGCAGGTAGGCATGGCCGGGCAGGATGGCTTCGCCATCGCTGGCTTCGCGCACGGACATCGCCGAATGCCGGTTGAGGCGCTCGGCGAATGCGGTGCTGAAGCTGGCGGGAAGATGTTGGGTCATCACCACCGCCGGCGCATCGGCAGGCATGTGTTCGAGCACCACGCGCAGCGCCTCGGTGCCGCCGGCGGAGGCGCCGATGGCGATCAGGCGGTCGGTGGTGCGAAAGCGCAGCGCGCTGCCGGGTACCGGTGCCGAGTGCGCGTCCAGGGTGACCTTGGGCGCGGCGGGTCGATTGAGCGCGCTGACCTTGGCCTTGGCGGCCATCTTGACCTTGCTCACGATCTCTTCGGCATAGCCTTCCAGGCCGCGTGCGACGTCGATCTTGGGCTTGGAGACGAAGTCCACCGCGCCCAGCGACAGGGCCTGCAAGGTGGTATCGGCGCCGCGCTCGGTGAGCGAGGAGATCATCACTACCGGGGTGGGGCGCAGGCGCATCAGGTTTTCCAGGAACACCAGGCCATCCATGCGCGGCATTTCCACATCCAGCGTGATCACGTCCGGATTGAGGCGCTTGATCTTCTCGCGCGCCAGCAGCGGGTCGGCGGCAGAGCCGACCACTTCGATGCCGGCATCGCGCGAGAGGATCTCGGTGAGCATCTGACGCACGACCGCCGAATCGTCGACGATCAACACACGTACGGGAGTTTCCAGCGTCATTCGAACAACTCCACTCCACCGGTGACCGGTGCTTTGGATAGACGGGCGCGCACGGCCGATTCGGCAGCGGCGACTTCGGCTTCGTGTGCGTGCGGCAAACGCTGCACGACCACGCGGCCGGTCGTCGGGAAGAACCACACCTTGCGCGGATGGATGCCGCACAGATCTTCGGCAATGATGGGAATGTGCTCGGCCTGCAGGTACTGCCGCACGAACTCGGCGTTGCGGGTGCCCACCGGATTGCTGGTAAAGCCCTTGAGGACGTTGGCGCCGCCGAACACCTTGGCTTCGATGCGCTTGCGATGCGCGCCGCGCTTGAGCATGTCGTTGATCAGCACCTCCATCGCATAGCTGCCGTAGCGCGCGGGCGCACCATCGCCGACCTGGCCTTCTGGCAACAGGAAATGATTCATGCCGCCGATCTTGAGCACCGGATCGCGCAAGCAGGCTGCAACGCACGATCCCAAGGTGGTCGTCAACGCGGTGTCGTCGTCCACCACCAGATACTGGGTGGGCAACAGCTTGGCGGTGATGGTCTGGAAGCGCGAATCGCGGTAGCGCATCACGTCGTCGACTTGCACGGCGGTGCTCATGCGGACGCTCCTGCGCGCGGGGCGCGCCGATACAGCGTGCGGCCGCACGGCTGGATCAGATCGGCCGCGTGCAGGTAGTTCTCCGAGTGCCCGGTGTAGAGCAGGCCGTCGTCGCCCATGTGGGTGACCAGACGCGACAGGATGCCGCGTTGGGTGGGCTTGTCGAAATAGATCATCACATTGCGGCAGAACAGCGCCGCATAGGGTCCGCCGACATCGTAGCGCGGCGCCAGCAGGTTCAGCGGGCGGTATTCGATGAGCTGGCGCAGTGCCGGGATCACCCGGCATTTGCCTTCGTTGGGGCCGGAGCCGCGCTGGAAATACTTGCGCTTGATCGCCGCATCCAGCGAGGCGACGCGGTCGATGGCGTAGACCCCGCGCGAGGCGGTTTCCAGCACCTGGGTATCGACATCGGTGGCGACGATGCTCACCGGCGGGGTCAGCGTGCCGAAGGCCTCGCAGGCGGTGATGGCGATGGAGTAGGGCTCCTCGCCGGTGGAGGCGGCGCATGACCAGATCTTCAATGGCGCCTGCGCCGCGCGCTTTTGCAGTTCTTCGCGCAGCTTGTCGAAGTGGTGCGGTTCGCGGAAGAACGAGGTCAGGTTGGTGGTCAGTGCGTTGGTGAACGCCTGCCATTCCTCGGCATCGTTACCGGCTTCCAACTGGTCCAGGTAATCGCGGAACGAGCGCAGGCCGAGGACGCGCAGGCGGCGCGACAAGCGGCCATACACCATGTCGCGCTTGGCCGGCGCCAGGGCGATACCGACGCGCTGGTAGATGAGATCGCAAACGCGCTTGAAATCGCGGTCGCCGAACTCGAATTCGCGTGTGTCTGAAGCGGGAGTGGTAGTCGTCATATCCATACGCGTCGTTAGCTATCACTGGATATCGGCCATGTGGCCATGCAACTGAAGCGCCAATGCGTGGCGACGGTGCGGCTCGCGTCACGCGGCCGGACGGGCGTCGCTGTGGCGCAAGAAGGCCTCGGCGGCTGCCATGGAGACTGCGGGGCAGGCGATGCCCAAATGCACAACGCCCCGGCAGTGCCGGGGCGTCGTGGACGACAGCGGTGACTCAGAACTCCTGCCAGTTTCCGTCGGCCAGGGCGGCCTGCGGCTTGGCCGGCCGCGAGGGCGCCGCCGCCGTGCGTGCCGCCGGCTTGGCAGCGGTCTTGACCGCCACCGGACGCGACCCCACCGGTCGCAACTGTGCGGACGCGGGGGCCGCAGCGGCTTCTTCCAGTTTGAACACCGAGACCGCCTCGGCCAGATGGCCGGCCTGTTCTTCCATCGAGCGGGCAGCGGCGGTTGCTTCCTCCACCAGCGCGGCGTTCTGCTGGGTGGTTTCGTCCATCTGGGCAATGGTCTGGTTGACCTGCTCGATACCGGCCGACTGCTCCTGCGAGGCGGCGGAGATCTCACCCATGATGTCGGTCACGCGCTGCACGCTGGCGACGATGTCGGCCATGGTGGCGCCGGCCTTGCGTACCAGCGCCGAGCCTTCGGCCACCTTGTGCACGGAATCGTCGATCAGGCCCTTGATCTCCTTGGCCGCGCCTGCCGAGCGTTGCGCCAGCGTACGGACTTCCGAGGCCACCACCGCGAAACCGCGGCCCTGTTCGCCGGCACGCGCTGCTTCCACCGCCGCGTTCAAGGCCAGGATGTTGGTCTGGAAGGCGATGCCGTCGATCACCGAAATGATGTCGGCGATCTTCTTGGACGAGGCTTCGATGCCGGACATGGTGGTGACCACCTGCGACACCACTTCGCCGCCTTGCGAGGCCACACCGGTCGCGCCGATGGCCAGCTGATTGGCCTGACGGGCGCTCTCGGCGTTCTGCTTGACGGTGGAGGTGAGTTCCTCCATCGAGGCAGCGGTTTCTTCCAGGTTGGCGGCCTGCTGTTCGGTGCGATGCGACAGATCGGTGTTGCCGGAGGCGATCTCGCCTGCCGCCGCATTGATCGCGGTGGACGAGGACTTGATGCGCCCGACGATGTCGGCCAGCTGCGCGGCGGTGGCGTTGGCGTCGTCGCGCATCTGCGCGAACACGCCGCTGAACTGGCCGTGCATGCGCACGGTCAGATCGCCACGCGACAGCGCCGACAACAGGCTGGAGATCTGCTCGATGCTGGCGGCATTGGCATCCAGCAAACCGTTGAGCTGCTGCGCCAGCTGCAGGAAGAAGCCCTGCTTGCCGTCGGTTTCCACGCGGCCGCTCATGTCGCCGCTGGCGGCGGCGCGCACGATGCGGGCCACTTCTTCTTCGACCTGCACTTCGATGGTGCGGTCGCGCCATTCGCAGACTTCGCCGGTGGTCTCGCCATGCTCGTTCTTGATGCCGGTGACCGTCTGTGCCAGCACGACCTCGCCGAAGCGTTCTTCGAAGCTGGTCACGCCGTCGCGTTCGAGTGCGGCAATGGCCTTGCGCACCGTGGTCTCGGACAGGCCCAGGTAGCCGATGTGCTGGCCGATGACCTTGCTCGCATCGAACTCGGGCGATGCCAGGCGGATGCTGCTTTCGTACTGCGCGACGATCTTCATGAACGCGTCGTTGGCGTAGATGATCACGCGCTCGGGATCGGTGATGAAGGTGCCGGTGGAGGACTTGTCCAGCGCGGTGCGGATGCGCAGGTTTTCATCGGCGATGGTGCGATCGCGTTCGATGCGTTCCTTCAGGTCGCGCTGCATGCGTTGCATGGAACGCATCAGTTCGCCCACTTCGTCCTGGCCCTGCACATTGATCTGGCCGTCCAGCTTGCCGCCAGCGATCTCGGTGGCGGTGCTCACCGCGCCGCGCATGTTGCGCACGATGGAGCGTGCGAACAGGAAGGCCAGGCCCAGGCCGCCGGCGATGCCGATCAGCAGCACCATCACCGTCAGCGAAACGGAGGTGGCATGGACCTTCTCGGCCTTGGTCTTGGCGGCCTGCGCGAGCAGATTGTCCTCGGCGATCAGCGCGGCCAGCGAATCCTTGGCCTTGTTGTGCAGCGTGCGGGTTTCGCCGACGAAGGTGTCGACGGCGTCGTCGGGGAGATTGAGCTCGATCATCTCGTCGACGCTGGCATAGGAGGCCGAGGCCTTCTTCCAGTCCGCCACGAACACGTCGAACAGTTTCTTCTGCTGCGGGGTCTCGATCAGGCGGGGGTAGCCCTTGATCGTGGCGTCGATTTCGCCATTGAGTTTGGTGGCGCGTGCCTTGGCTTCCTGCTTGACCGCATCGCTGGCGCGTACCAGGTTCTGGTAGGCCGCATTGCGGTACTCGCCGAGCATGCCGCGCAGGTCGCCTGCTTCGCGCACGCTGGACATGGTGTTGCCGGCCAGGTCGCTGGTGACGTTGTTGAGCGATGCCAGGCCCGAATACGCGATGATTCCCTGCACGAGCATCATCAGCAGCACGATGCCGAACGCCAGCATCAGCCGCGGCATCAGTTTCAGATTGTTGATCCATTGCATTGACACGATTCCCCCGTAGAAGTCAGTCCGCATAATCCAGACAGCACATCGCCACGCAGGGGCGTGGCGATGTGTGATGGGATTACTTGATGGTGGCGAGCTTCAGGCTGGCCGGGGAGCTGACTTCGATTTCGGCACGCGAGCTGTCGCGCTGGATCTTGCCGAGAACGCAGACGTCCTTGCCTTCCAGGGTTTCCGGGGCAAAGCTGAACTTGCCGCGGTTGGCGCCGTCGATGCGGGCCGAGAAGGTGTGACGCGGGAACATGCCGCCCATGTACAGGAAGGTTGGTTCGCCCTCCGAGCTCTGCGCGTACTTGGCCTTTTCGACCTTGCCGCAGACCATGCCGTCCTTGCCGACGAAACGGGTTGCCATCTCCGGCGGAATCATTTCCTGCGACTGAGCCGACAGGGTGGGGGCAACGACGACCAGGGCAGCGACGGGGAGGAACGAGAGCAGGAACTTCATTGGGATTCTCCAGAATCGAAAGTCGAACGGTGACCCGTTTATGCACACGGGCTTCCATTCAGCTATCGGCTACCTGGCGTTCAACTTGAATCCAGAAAAAGTGATTCTCATCTCACTTCGAATCAGTGGTTCATCAAGTGTCGGGAGCTTCCCGACAGCGGATGGTCGCGGGTGACGATCGCCATAAACGCAGCGGCCGCCAGATGGCGGCCTGCATTGGGCGCGGCGAAATGCCGATGCATCTCGCCTTACGTCCTGCCACTAACCGGCGGCGGCCGTGACTCCGCCGCCGAGCTGGATCAGGCAGCTTCCTCGGTCAGCTGCTGGCCCAGTTCGGTGCTGTCGAGCAGGGTCTCGATATCCAGCAGAATCAGCATGCGATCGTCCTGGGTGCCGATGCCGGAGATGAAGCGGGTGTCCACCGACGCGCCGAACTCGGGCGTCGGGCGGATCTGGTCGTCGTTGAGCGGAATCACGTCGGACACGCTGTCCACCACGATGCCGACGACGCGGTCTTCCACGTTGAGCACGATCATCACGGTGAAGGCGTCGTAGCGCGCTTCCTTCAGGCGCAGCTTCAGGCGCAGGTCGATCACCGGCACGATGGTGCCACGCAGGTTGATCACACCCTTGATGTAATCGGGTGCGTCGGGCAGGCGGGTCACCGAATCGTAGCCACGGATTTCCTGCACTTTCAGGATGTCCACGCCGTAATGCTCTTCGCCCAGGGCGAAGCTGAGGAATTCACCACCGGTGCCGGTGGTCGTGCTTTTGTCGTTCATGGAAACTCCGGGCGTTGCGGCTGAGTGACAGGTAGCGGCAGAAGAGTGAATGAGGTTGCCCTAGCAACATCGGCGCGCCGCCCGGCAACTTTAGGCAGGCGCCGCCCGTGGTGCGGGCGGATTCAGAACACGCCGCTCTTACGCGCATTGCGCTGGCGGTCGACGCGGAAGATGTAGCGCTGGATGCTTTCGTCGGCCCCGCGCGGCAGATCGCTGAACTGCATGCCCACCCGGAATCCCTCGCTGCCGTTGGGCAGGGTCTGCTTGTGCTGGCTGCAGACGGTGAGCGGCAGCGCGATGGGGGCGGCGTCTGGCAGTTGCAGCGTGCAATCGCGGTAGGTGCGTTGCGGTTCCAGCAATGGCATGCCGGCGGTCAACGAGACCGCCAGGCCACCGCTGCTGATGTCGATCACGCGCAGCTGCAGATTGAGGTTGCCGCCCTGCGCTTCGTCCTGGCGGATGGTGCAGACCGGCGAATCGGTGATCGGCGTTTCCAGCCGATACGACTCGCGCCGTTGCATGTGGTACATCGCCTCGGGCAGCTCGGCGTGGAAGGCGACATGGACGTCGCGTTCGATACGCACGGCCTTCTCCAGGCGAAAGCGGACATTGACCCGTTCCAGCTGGGCATAGCACAGCAGGTACTTGGCGTCCTCGATGGCGCGATTGGAGGTCTCGTTGTGGCTGCCGTCCAGGATCAGGCAGTCGTCGTCTTCGTCCACGTCCAGGACGGCGGTGGGCACGGCCATGTCGCGGCCGGCGACATGCATGGTCACCACGGCGCGCTGGTCCCGCAGTTGGCGCAGCAGGCCGCGGATCTGCCGCTTGTTGCGCAGCAGATAACGCTCGTCACCTTCGGGCAGGTGATCGGCATCGTGGTCCAGCTGTGACTCTGAGGTATCGCCTTGGGACATGAGCACGAGCACTGATGGAAAACGGGATGACGCCGCCGGGCATGCGCTGGCGTCGCCTTGATATCGGCTGCCGCAGCGAATCTTTAAGGTCTGCGACTGCCCTGGGGTGGTCGCGGCGGGCGTTGCACGTACGCGATAGGCTGCGCTGCCGGATGTTGGTCGCCAATGCAGGCGTGCGCCATGGCACCAGACGGCCCTGCGGGTGTCGCCCGATCCGGGCCGGGCGACGCCGCAACAGGTTGGCACCGTTTCGCTGCCGACGCGCAGCGGGCGCGCCGGCAGCCGAGCGCTTTACCGATAGGCGTGGCGCGCGTCGGCCAGCAGCGCGCTCAGGCGGTCCTCCTGTTCGAGGCGGAACACCGCCACCGCATCCACCAGCTGGGTGGCCTGGTCTTCCATCGCGCGGGCGGCGGCGGTGGCTTCTTCCACCAGGGCGGCGTTCTGCTGGGTGGTCTCGTCCATCTGGGTGACGGTCTGGTTGACCTGGGTGATGCCGGCAGCCTGCTCGCGCGAGGCGCTGGTGATCTCGCCCATGATGTCGGTGACGCGCTGCACAGAGCCGACCACCTGCTGCATGGTGGTGCCGGCTTCGGCCGCCAGCGCCGCGCCGTTGCCGATGCGGGCCACCGAGTCCTCGATCAGGTGCTTGATCTCCTTGGCTGCGCCGGCCGAGCGCTGGGCCAGCGTGCGCACCTCGGAGGCGACCACGGCGAAGCCGCGGCCCTGTTCGCCCGCACGTGCCGCTTCCACCGCCGCATTCAAGGCCAGGATGTTGGTCTGGAAGGCGATGCCGTCGATGACGGAGATGATCTCGGCAATCTTCTTGGATGCGTGATCGATGTCGGCCATGGTGGTGACCACGCGGCCGACCACATCGCCGCCCTTGGCCGCGACGTCGGCCGCATCCAGCACCAGGCGGTTGGCCTGGTCGGCGTTGTCGGCGTTCTGCTTGACGGTGGCGGTCAGCTCTTCCATCGAGGCGGCGGTTTCTTCCAGCGCTGCGGCCTGCTGTTCGGTGCGACGCGACAGATCGCCATTGCCGGTGGCGATCTCGGTGGCGGCCGAATTGATCGCCAGCGAAGAGTCCTTGATCCGGCGCACGATGCCGGCCAGCTGGTCGGCGGTGGCATTGGCGTCGTCACGGATGGTGGCGAACACGCCCTGCAGGTCGCCGTCCATGCGCGCGGTCAGATCGCCTTGCGCCAGCGACGACAGCAGTGCCGACACGCGCGACAGACCATCGGCGTTGTTGTCCAGCAACACGTTGAGCTGCTGGGACAGTTGCAGCAGGAAGCCCTGCTTGCCGTCGGTACCGACGCGTCCGCTCAGGTCGCCGGCAGCGGCCGCCTGTACGATGCGTGCCACTTCCTGCTCCACCTGGACTTCCTGGGTACGGTCGGCCCATTCGACCACGAAGCCCAGGCGCTCGCCATCGGCGCCCAGCACCGGGCTGACCACCAGCCGCATGGTGCGGCCACCGACATGGATCTGCGCGATATGGGTGCCGGTGAGCTGGTCCAGCATGCGCGCCTGATGCTCGGGGTTGCGATGGAACTGGTCGATGCTGGCATTGATCAGGGCGTCGGCATCGAAGTGCGGCAGGTCGCGGCGCAGCTCGTCCTGCACGCTCTTGAGCATGCGCTGCAGCGGGCGGTTGACGTAGATGATGCGGCGCTCGGCATCGGCGATCATCACGTTGGTGCTGACATCGTCCAGTGCGGTTCGCACGCGCAGGGCTTCGCTGGCGATCAGGTGATCGCGCTCCAGGCGCGCGCGCAGGTCGTCGCGCATGGTGCGGGCATTGAGCAGCAGGCGGCCGAGTTCGTCGTGGCGGTCGATCTCGATGGGGTTGTCCAGGCGCCCGGCAGCGACATCGCCCAACACGCGCTCCACTGCCAGCAGCGGACGGGTGACCATCTTGCGTGCGGCGATGAACACCACCGCGACGCACAGCGCCAGCACCACCAGCGAGAACACCAGCATGCTGCCCATCAACGCGTCCAGCGGGTCGTCGATGGCGCTGCGCGGCTGCGTGCCGATCACCGCCCACTGCCACGGCGCATAGCGCTGGGCGGTGACCTCGAAGGCCTGGCCATTGCCCTTGGCATCGCGCAACTGCAGGTTGGCGCTGGGTTGCTTGCCGTCCAGCACCGATTGCAGCGCGGGCTGCTGATCGGCGGCGACCAGCGCCGACAGGGTGGCCGGGGTGCCGGGCGGTGCGGCGATGACCTGGCCATGGTGGTCGCCCGGCGCCATGTCGACGATGATGAAGTAACCGTCCTGGCCCAGCTTGGTCTCGCTGACCTGCGCCTTGAGCGCGGCCAGGCCCTGGGTGTAGTTGCGACCGACGAACAACGCGCCGATCACCTCGCCGCCCGCATTGCGCAGCGGCGCATAGTGGGTCATGTACTGCTCGCCGAACAACTGCGCCTGGCCGGTGAAGGCTTCGCCGCGCGAGAGCGCAGCGTACGCCTTGCCCTTGCGATCGAGCAGGGTGCCGATCACACGCTCGTTCTGCGGGTTGCGCAGCGAAGTGGTGATGCGGACGAAGTCGCCGCCGGTGCGCGCGAAAATGGTCGCAACGCCGCCGGTGGCCTGCGCGAAGCGATCCACCGCGTCGAAGTTGAGATTCAGCGCCTGGGTGCCGGCACGCAACGAGGGGGTGTCCTGCGCGCCGATGGTGACGGTGCTGGCAGGATCCAGTTCGCGCGCGCCGCGCGGCAGCATGTCGTCGAAGACGCTGCCAAGGCGCTGGGTGCCTTCGGTCAGGGTCACGTCGTACATCGCCACCGATTGCTGCATCAGCCGGGTGCTGGAGCGCAATTCGGCCTTGACCTGCGATTCGATGTCGCGCGCCGATTGCCGGTAGATGGTCATGGCCAGCAGGCCTAGCGACACCGCGATGACCAGGGTGAGCAGGACGGAGAGCCGGGTACCAACGGAAAGTCGGTTGAAGAAATGCATGGGGTCGACCTTGCCCTGGGGTGGGCGTTACGAATGCGTGAGAGCGATAACGGCCGGTTATGCGCGAAATTGATCTTTTCTATCGAAACCTGCACAAATCTGAGAGCTTCGTTCATTGGAAGCGCTTCCAGTTCCGGCTATCGCTCTACTGTTGAGAGCGCATCCAGCGTGCATGGACCATTGCTGCAGTCCGCTGAGGGATTGATCGCCGTGCATGCGGCAGCCAAAGCGCTGGCATTCGTCGTGTCATCGCATGCACTGCGCACTGCCGGCGATCGGACATTCCGCGCCGTGGCACGCATCCGACGGAGAAGCGGACTCGACATGGCTTGCGAGACCGGCTCGCGCCTGCGCGGCCAGCGAGGGTTGGCGCTCAGCGCATGGAGGATAGGGGGATGTCGCCGGTGCCAGGCCGCGGCAACCTCCTGCGCTGCGTCCGTTCCGGGCGATCGACGATCCACGTCGTCGCCCTGCAATCAGGTATTGCTGCCAGGTGGGGCAGATGTAGCGACTGCGCCGGCATGTCGCCGGCGCAGCGTCGCAGCCTGCAACTGCCGCTCAGAACTCCTGCCAGTCCCCGGCTGCGACGGCGGTCGATGCCGGCAGCGGGATCGCGGCGCCGCCGTGGCGTGGCGCGGCGAGGGTGCGCGTGACCGGGCGGGCGGCAGTGGCCAGGCGCGGCCCACCCCGCGCAGCCACCTTGAACACGGCCACCGCCTGGGTGAGTTGTTGTGCCTGCTCTTCCATCGCGCGGGCGGCGGCCGTGGCTTCTTCCACCAGGGCGGCGTTCTGCTGGGTGGTTTCATCCATCTGGGTGACCGTCTGGTTGACCTGCTCGATGCCGGCGTACTGTTCCTGCGATGCGGAAGAGATCTCGCCCATGATGTTGGTCACGCGCTGCACGCTGGCGACGATCTCGGCCATGGTGGTGCCGGCCTGATCGACCAGCGTTGCGCCTTGCGCCACTTTTTCCACCGAATCGTCGATGAGATGCTTGATCTCCTTGGCGGCGCCGGCCGACCGCTGCGCCAGCGTACGGACTTCCGAGGCCACCACGGCAAACCCACGGCCCTGTTCGCCGGCACGCGCCGCTTCCACGGCCGCATTCAAGGCCAGGATATTGGTCTGGAAGGCGATGCCGTCGATGACGCCGATGATTTCGGCGATCTTCTTCGAAGAGGTCTGGATGTCGGACATGGTGGCGACCACATCGGCCACGACCGTGCCGCCCTGCGCTGCCACCGCGGCGGCGCCGACGGCGAGCTGGTTGGCCTGGCTGGCGTGTTCGGCGTTCTGCCTGACCGTGGAGGTGAGTTCTTCCATCGAGGCGGCGGTCTCTTCCAGGCTGGCGGCCTGTTGCTCGGTGCGCTGCGACAGATCCTGGTTGCCGGTGGCGATTTCGCTCGACGCCATGCCGATCGCCTCCGCGGCCTGCTGGATGCGGCCGACGATACCGGCCAGTTGTTCGGCAGTGGCATTGGCATCGTCGCGCATCTGCGCGAACACACCCTGATACTGACCGCTCATGCGCGCGGTGAGATCACCTGCGGCGATCGACTGCAGCAGGCTGGAGAGCGAAGCGAGATTGCCGTCTGCCGTCGCCATCAGGTGGTTGAGGCTTTCGACCATGATGCGGAAATCGAACTGGAACTGTTCGGCATTGCCGCGAGCGCTGAAATCGCCGCTGGCCGCGGCCTGCGCCAGGTGCTTGATCTCGGCGTTCATGCTCGACAGGTTGCGCTTGACCTGATCCATCGCCGCAGTGATGGCGGCTTTTTCGCCGGGCAGCTGCTGCATGTCCTCGCTCAGGTCGCCGATGGCATAACGCTCCACCAGGTGGATGGTCTGCATCTCGAGCTTGATGTGAGCGGCCACCAGTTCGTTGGTGTCGCGCGCCATGCGGCCGAAATCGCCGGGAAATGCGCTGGCGTCCATGCGGAAGCTGATCTGGCCCTCGTCATGGCGCCTGGCCATGTCCAGCTGCGCAGCGATCAGGTTGCGCACCTGTTCCTGCATGCGGTCCATGGCCTGCAACAGGCGGCCGGTTTCGTCGTTGCAGTGGGTGCTGACGTCGTTGTCCAGCTTGCCCTGGGCAATCGCTTCGGCAGCGCGGGTGGCGCGCGTCAACGGCAGCACCAGGCTGCGGGTGATCAGCCATGCCAGCAGGCTGCTGATCAGCACCACCGCCAGACCTCCGCCGATCAACATCGCGCGGCCGCGCGCCATGGCCGCGGTCGCGCCCTCATAGGCTTCGGTGGCGCGTCGGCGCTGCAGCGCCGAATACTCGGCCAGGGCGGCCTGCCAGCGTTCGGTCGCCGGTGCGGCCTGCTGCAACAGCAGCGTCAGCGCTTCGTCGGGCCTGGAGTTCAGCTCGAGATCGGCGACCTGCGCGTTGAGCCTGGCGGCGGCTTGGCTGGCCTGGTCGATCTTCTGCCGCAGCGCGGCCGCTTCCGGCGATGCGGAAAACACGTACAGCGTGCGCCGAGTGTCCTCGTAGGCGGCGAGCTTGTCCTTGATGATGCCGGCAAAGCGCAGGTTGTCTTGCTGCGAGGTGGGCAGCACGATGTTGCGCAACTGCACGGCAATGGCGGCGCTGGCGTTGGTCATGTCCTCCAGGTGCTGCATGATCGCGATATTGCGATTGACCACGGTGTCGATGCGTTCGCGCGCCTGGGCCACGGTGTACAGGCCGGCGACCACCAGCCCGCAGGACAGCAGGATCAGCGTGCCGAAGGCGAAGGTCAGGCGCTTGCCGACGTTGTACCGTTGTAGAAAAGCGATCATGTGGAGATCTCGAAAGCGAAGGACGGGAAGGGATTGCGTTGGCGTGTGCAGGTGCGCAGCCATGGCAGGCAGATCCCCGTCGCTCCATCGACGCAGCAGCATTGGCCGCTGGGCCGGACTGCAGGACGGGGGCTGCCTGCGTGATTGGGTAGCGGCGTTGTCGGCACGCGGCTGAACCCGCTTGGCCGGCTGCGTACGGGCGGCCGTCACCGAGGTGACGTTGGTGTGCATAAGCGCCACGCAAACACCCTCGCAGCGGCGATCGCCCTGGTGGCAGGTGCCGGCGATTTCATGCGCCATTCACGGGCGGCGGCGTGCGAGCGATCGGGCGGATGCCTGGTCGAGACGATGACAAGACAGAGCGCCGGCGAGAAGCGCTGGCGATCGTGCAGGCGCCTGGGCACAGCGCGATGTGCGGTGTCTGGCCGAAGGACTGGGATCACCGCGCCACGCTGTGGTCGGATGGCAAGCGCTACGTGGCGCGTTGCCTGGACCGGCGTGCCGGCAAGGCGGGACGATGTGTGCAGTGCCGGTCACGCGGCTACGCCGCAGGCGGCGGAGCCCATTGCCTACATCGATGATGCGGCGGCGCAGGCGGGGCGCGACAGGCGGCCCCGCGTCGAGTCCGGCTCAGGCAGCCAGGCGAGCGCGGGACGCGGTCCCGGCGCCGTGCAGTTGGAAGACCGCAACCGCATCGCGCAGTTGCTGCGCCTGTTCTTCCATCGCGCGGGCAGCGGCGGTGGCTTCTTCCACCAGCGCTGCATTCTGCTGGGTGGTCTGGTCCATCTGGGTGATGGTCTGGCCGACCTGCTCGATGCCTTGCGACTGCTGCTGCGATGCGTCGCTGATCTCGTGCATGATCGTGGTGACGCTCTGCACCGAGTCGACGATCTGCTGCATGGTGCGCCCGGTCTGGCCTACCAACTGGTTGCCGTGTTCGACCCGGTTCACCGAATCGTCGATCAGTTGCTTGATCTCCTTTGCCGCGCCGGCAGAGCGCTGCGCCAGCGTACGCACTTCCGATGCCACCACCGCGAAGCCGCGGCCCTGTTCGCCGGCGCGCGCCGCTTCCACCGCCGCATTCAAGGCCAGGATATTGGTCTGGAAAGCGATGCCATCGATGACGCCGATGATGTCGGCGATCTTGCGCGAGGCGGCCTGGATGCCGGCCATCGTGCCGACCACCTGGCCCACCATTTCGCCGCCCTGCGCGGCCACCGTAGCCGCATCGACCACCAGCTGGTTGGCGCGCCGCGCATGCTCGGCATTGTTGCGCACGGTGGAAGTGAGTTCCTCCATCGAGGCGGCGGTTTCCTCCAGGTTGGCGGCCTGCTGTTCGGTGCGCTGCGACAGATCCTGGTTGCCGGCGGCGATTTCGCTGGCGGCATCGTTGATGGCGTCGGTGGAGCGCTGGATACGTCCGACGATGTCGGCCAGCTGCGTGACCGTGGCATTGGCATCGTCGCGCATCCGCGCGAACACGCCATGGAAGTCTCCGTGCATGCGCACGTTCAGATCGCCGGCGGCGATCGCCTGCAACACCGTGGACAGCGCGCCCAGGTTGGCATCGGCGGTGGCCATCAGCTGGTTGAGGCCTTCGACCATCGCACGGAAATCGTATTCGAACCGCTGCGTATCGCCGCGTACACCGAAGTCGCCGTTGGCTGCGGCCTGCACGAGCAGCTTGATCTGGCTGTTCATCGCCGACAGGTTGGCCTTGACCGTGTCCATGGTGTCGGTGAGGACGGCCTTTTCGCCGGGCAGGCGCGGCATGTCCTGGCTCAGGTCGCCGACCGCGTAGCGCGACATGATCTGCGCCAGCTGCATCTTCACCGCGATATGCGAAGCGACCAGGGCGTTGGTGTCGTTCACCATGGTGGCGTAGGCGCCGGGGAAGCTGTCGGCCTGCATGCGATAGCTGATCTGGCCGGCGTCGTGCCGCTGCGCCATCTCGCTCTGCGCTGCCAGCACGCGCTGCAGCTGCAGCTGCATCTGGCGCATGTTGTCCAGCAGTTGCCCGGTTTCATCGCGGCAAGGTGCGACCACCTGGTCGGCGAGCTCGCCGTGGGCGATGTTCGCCGCCACCGCCGCAGCGCGACGCACATTGCGGGTCAGCCGCGCCAAGGTGTACCAGCCCAAGGCCACGATCAACGCGGCCAGCAGCGACAGCCCGGCGATCGCCTGCCACATCGCATCGCGTGCCTGCTCCAGATGCCGCTCGGATTGCCGCTGCAAGGCCTGCAGCGAGATGCGGCTTAGGTCCTGCATGGCCTGGCCGAGCGTGTCGAGTGCATCGTTCCACTGTGCGTCGGCTTGCGCGTCGCTGCCTTCCAGCGCAGCGCCGAGTGCGGCCAGGGCAGTGGTCGCGCGCGTGGTTTCGGCGCCGGCAGCTGCGGCCAGTGCGGGATCCGGTTGTTCCAGCAGGCTCATCGCCTTGTCGAGTTCGTGCCGGAAGCGTGCGTGACCACGCCGCAGTTGATTGAGCTGCTCGCGCAGCATGGCGCGGCTGTCGCCGGCCTGCGAGGGATCGCTGGCGGCATCCAGGCGGGTCAGCGACTCGGTGGCATCGGGGCTGTAGATCAGCGTGGCCACCACCAGGTGATAGCTTTCGATGTACGGCGTATAGACCAGCTGGCTGTCGTCGCGTAACGCATCCAGCGCGGCGAACGCTTGTTCGCTCACTCCGGCATAGTCCCTGGCGGCCGCATCCGCGACGTGGCGCTGCTGCAAGGCGAGCAATTGTTCCCGGCTGCGTTCGAAGCCGGGCAGGGCGGCGGTGGCGGCGAGCAGGCGCTGCAGATCGCGTTCGGCCCGCTGCGCCGCTGCGCTGGCAGCGCTGCCCGTGTCCACATGGGCCACGTGCAGATCGGTGATCAGGCCCAGCATCTGCTCGAGCGGCGCGTAGCTGCGCAGCTCGTTGCTGCTGATGGCGACGCTTTCGTTGAGCTTGCCGCTGTAGAGCACGACCGGAACGACCAGGCCGAGCAGGGCCAGCACCCCGATCGCGCCAAGTTTTGCGGCAATGGCCAGATCGTCCCAACGGCGGATCCAGCGGTGTGTGGGAACCGGCTGCGGCGATGACGTGGGTACGTTGGTCATGAAGGCGTCTCTTGGGCGTACGCAGGCTATCGGCCGATAGCTGTTATGCCTTGAGCCGGCCGGCATCGCTGCCGACCGGTACCGTTCAGCAAGTCGCGTCCGCTTGCCTAGAACTCCTGCCAGCTGGCGTCGCTGCCGGATGCGGCGACCGCCGGACGCGGCCTGGAGGCGGTGGTGCGACCTGCCGCCGCCAGCTGCGCCCTGAGTGCCGGGGTCACTGCCGGTTGCACCGAGGCGGCACGCACGACCGGCTGTGCGTGACCTGCGTCGGTCTTGAACACCGCCACCGCGTCGGTCAGCCCGGTGGCCTGTTCTTCCAGCGCCCGTGCGGCGGCGGTGGCTTCTTCCACCAAGGCGGCGTTCTGCTGGGTGGTCTCGTCCATCTGGGTCACGGTCTGGTTGACCTGTTCGATGCCGGCCGACTGCTCCTGCGAGGCAGCGGAGATCTCGCCCATGATGTCGGTGACGCGTTGCACGCTGGCCACGATCTCGCCCATGGTCTTGCCGGCGTCGTGCACCAGCACCGAGCCGTCGGCCACGCGTTGCACTGAGTCGTCGATCAGGCCCTTGATCTCCTTGGCGGCACCGGAAGACCGCTGCGCCAGGGTCCGCACCTCGCTGGCGACGACCGCGAAGCCACGGCCCTGTTCACCGGCGCGCGCCGCTTCCACGGCGGCATTCAAGGCCAGGATGTTGGTCTGGAAGGCGATGCCGTCGATGACCGAGATGATGTCGGCGATCTTCCTGGACGATGCTTCGATGCCACTCATGGTCTGCACGACCTTGCTGACGATCTCGCCGCCCTGCGAGGCGACACTGGCCGCGCCGATCGCCAGCTGGTTGGCCTGACGCGCGCTCTCGGCGTTCTGCTTGACGGTGGAGGTGAGTTCTTCCATCGAGGCGGCGGTTTCTTCCAGATTCGCTGCCTGTTGTTCGGTGCGCTGCGACAGGTCCTGGTTGCCGGCGGCGATCTCGCTGGCGGCGCCCTTGATCGACACGGCCGACTGTTTGATGCCATCGACGATCTGCGCCAGCTGGGCGGCGGTGGCGTTGGCGTCGTCGCGCATCTGTGCGAACACACCGCGGAACTCGCCGCTCATGCGGGCGGTGAGGTCGCCTGCGGCGATCGCCTGCAACAGGCCCGACAACGACTGCAGGTTGCCATCGGCGGTGGCCATCAAGGTGTTCAGGCTATCGACCATCACCTTGAAGTCGTACTGGAAACGGTCGGCATCGCCGCGGGCGCTGAAGTCGCCGTTGGCGGCGGACTGCGCCAGGTGCTTGATTTCGGTGTTCATCGCCGACAGGTTGGATTTGACCTGTGCCATGGTCTCGGTCAGCACGGCCTTTTCGCCCGGCAGCTTGTCCATGTCTTCGCTGAGATCGCCGATCGCATAGCGTCCCATGATCTGCGCCAGCTTCATCTTCACTGCGATATGCGAGGCCACCAGGTTGTTGGTGTCGCTGGCCATGCGGCCATACTCGCCAGGGAACGCCCCGGCGTCGATACGGAAGCTGATCTGGCCTTCGTCGTGGCGGCGGGCCATGTCGGTCTGCGCGGCCAGCAGATTGCGCAGCTGCGACTGCATCTTGTGCATGGCCTTGAGCAGGCGGCCGGTTTCGTCGTTGAACTGGGTTTCGACGTCGTTGTCCAGCCTGCCGCCCGCAATCGATTCGGCTGCGCGGGTGGCGCGGTTCAAGGGCAGGGTGAGGCTGCGGGTGATCAGCAGGCCCAGGACGCTGCTCAACAGCACCACCAGCAGCGTTCCACCGATCAGCAACTGGCGCGAGTCGGCCATCGACTTCAACGCCACGGCCGAGGCGGCCGCGGCCATCTCGTCCTGCAGATCGATGTTCTCGGCGATCTTGTCCTGCCAGACCTGGGTGGCCGGTGCGGCCTTGTTCAACATGAGCGGCAATGCTTCATCGCTGTGGCCGGTCATCACCAGATCGATGACCTTGTCGTTCAACACCTTCACTTCGGCTCGGCGCGCATCGATCTCCGCGCGCAGCACCTTGCCTTTCTCAGATGCAGGCATTGCATACAGCGCTTCGCGTGCCTTGTTGTAATCGGCGCGCGCGGCCTGGATATGCGCAATGAACTCGCGATTCTGTTCGTCAGTGGTGGGCAACACCACATTGCGCAGCTGGGTGCCAATGATGAAGTTGGCATTGATCATGTCGTTGGACAGGCGGATCTTGACCATATTCTGGTGCACGATGTCGTCGACCAAGGCCCGTGCCGAGGTCAGGCCGCGATAACCGATGAAGGCGATCAGGCCGGACAGCAGGATCAGCAAGGCGAATGCTGCCGCCAGGCGCGGGCCGACGTTGTAGCGTTGCAGGAATGCGGTCATGACAGGCCTCGATGAGACAGTGAAGGTGATGTCGCGGTCATGCCGATGTATGGCTGCCGCAACGCGTTGCTGATGCGGATAGCGGCGGCCCGATGGAATTACTTGATACCTCTATATGAAAATTGCATAGCTGGATGCGATGCAATAGGAAAATACAAGGAAATACTGCGGATGAAACTCGATTCGCGAGCGTTAATGGTTTATTGACGAACTCTGCCGTTTATGTATTTTGAAGGCGGCGCCATGATCGATTTGGCATGAGGGTTTATTGCAGAGTCCGTTCCATCCGATTGCTGAAATGAAAAGGCCGCGCTCCGGAGAGACGCGGCCTGGAAGGCAATCAACTGCGCCGGATCAGAATTCCGCCCAGTCCGACTCATTGGAGGTTGCCGTGGCCACAGCCGCGCGCGGCGCCGGCCGCGCGGCAGGCCGTGCGGCTGCGCTGGCGGGCGTCGCGGTTGCGGTGGCTGTCCGACGTACCACCGGGGTGGCGCGGGTGACCGCTTCCAGCTCGGCCGACAGCCGGAACAGCGCCACCGCTTCAGTGAGTTGCTGGGCCTGTTCTTCCATCGAGCGCGCCGCGGCCGTGGCTTCTTCCACCAATGCCGCATTCTGCTGGGTGGCTTCGTCCATGTGGGTGACGGTCTGGTTGACCTGCTCGATACCTGCAGACTGTTCCTGCGATGCGGCGGAGATCTCGCTCATGATGTCGGTCACGCGCTGCACCGAGGAGACGATCTCGCTCATGGTGCTGCCGGCCTGGTTCACCAGCGCCGAGCCTTCGGCCACCTTGCTCACCGAGTCGTCGATCAGGCCCTTGATCTCCTTGGCAGCACCCGCCGAGCGCTGTGCGAGCGTGCGCACTTCCGAGGCCACCACCGCGAAGCCGCGGCCCTGTTCGCCGGCACGCGCCGCTTCCACGGCCGCATTCAAGGCCAGGATATTGGTCTGGAAGGCGATGCCGTCGATGACGGAGATGATCTCGGCGATCTTCTTCGACGAGGTCTCGATACCGGACATGGTGGTGACCACCTGGCCGACCACTTCGCCGCCGTGCGAGGCCACGCCGGCGGCGCCGATCGCCAACTGGTTGGCCTGCCGCGCATGCTCGGCGTTCTGCTTGACGGTGGAGGTGAGTTCTTCCATCGAGGCAGCGGTTTCTTCCAGGTTGGCCGCCTGCTGTTCGGTACGCTGCGACAGATCCTGATTGCCGGCGGCGATTTCGCCAGCGGCGGTGTTGATGGCCAGCGTGGAGTGCTTGATGCGACCGACGATGTCGGTCAGGCGTTGCACGGTGGCATTGGCATCGTCGCGCAGGCGCGCGAACACGCCGTGGAACTGCCCGTCCATGCGCGCGGTGAGGTCGCCATCGGCCACCGCCGCGAGCAACTGCGACAGCTTGCCCAGGTTGCGGTCGCTGACGTCCATCATCGAATTCAGATCGGCCACCATCACCGCGAAGTCGTACTTGAAGCGCGCCGCATCGCCGCGGGCGCTGAAGTCGCCTGCCGCTGCGGCCTGCGCCAGTTGCTTGATCTCGGTATTGATCGCCAGCAGGCTGGCCTTGGCCGCGTCCATGGCTTCGTGGAGCACGGCGCGGCTACCGGGCAGGCGGCGCGCATCATGGCTCAGGTCGCCCTGGGCGTACTGGTTGAGGACGTTGACCGAATCGACGATGGCATCCAGATGTTCGAAGATCATCGTATTGATGCCGCTGGCCAGCGTGCCGTACACGCCAGGGAAGTCCTCGGGCATGCGGTGCGTGATGTCCTCGGCCGCATGCAGATGCGACATGCGCGCGGTCTCGTCGGAGAAGCGCCGCAGCATGCGGGTCATGCCGCCGGTGGCGTCGAGCATCTGGCCGATCTCGTCCTTGCTGGTGGTGCCGATCTGCACGCCGAGGTCGCCGCGCGACACGGCCTGGATGGCGGCCAGCGCCCTGGACAACGGCGTGGTGATGCTGCGTGCGATCAGCCAGCCGAAGGTCACCGCCAGGGCGGCCATCAGCAAGGTGCCGATCAGCAGCACGGCGCTGGTGGCCTTGAACGAGGCGCTGCTGGCGGCCACCATGCTGGCCAACGCGGCGGACTGTTCGGCGTACATCTTGTCGATGGTTTCGAACAACACCTTGCGGATGTCGCCGGACTGCTTGTTCGCACGCACGGCGGCCGCGTAGTCGGGGTCCTTGTAGAGCGCGCGCAGGGTCTTGTTGGCCTCGAAGTAGCTGGCGCTTTGCTGCGCGAGCTTGTCGTAGCCGGCCTTCAGGGGAGAGCCGGCGCCGATCTTGGCTTCCAGGGCCTTCTGCGTCTGCGCGTACTTGCCCTGGATCTCGTCCATGCGGGTCAGGAAGTAATCGTAGCGCTCGGGATTTTCGAGATTGACGAATTGTCCGGACTCATAGATGCGGAATTCGCCACCGAACGCGCGCAGTTCCGACAGACGGCTCAACACCGGCACGATGTCTTCGTTGATCAGCACCGTCTGCTGCTGCATCTGCTTCATGCGCGAGAAGCCCAACCCGCCGAGCAGGGCAGTGAGGACCGCACTCAGGCAGAACGCAAACATCAGTTTGCGGCGGATGGGCCAGTCGTTGAATTTGTTCATCTTTTTTACTCCGGGGTGTCGCATGGCAACGTCCTGCACGCTAACGGCCAGCAGCGGTGTTTCTTTACTTTTCAAGCGTCTGAACGCCGTTGCCGCAGGCGCCCCTGAGTTGGCGGTGTTTCGCAAGAGCATTGGCTGGCATGGCGTTCGACGAACCGGATCCCTGCGTTTTCCGAGCTGCTCCGTTCATCGGGCAGTGGGGCACCGTTGATGCCGGTTCGCCGAGCCCGCCCTGGCGGGCCGCGATGGCGATGCATGCGTCGATGGATGACACGATCCCGCGTGGCGCGACGACCGATGCTCCTATGCAACGCGGCGCGTCATGGCGCAGAACGCAAAACCCCCGCCGGAGCGGGGGTCGATGCGATCAGTGAGCGACCAGCGCCACGCGTGGGCGTGCTGGCGGATGTGCTGCCGCGTGCCCATGCTGAGCGGATCCGCCGGCGGACAGGCGGAAGATCGCCACCGCATCGTCGAGCTGCTGCGCCTGTTGCTGCATGGCGTTGGCCGCAGCGGTGGCTTCTTCCACCAGCGCGGCGTTCTGCTGGGTGCTCTCGTCCATCTGGGTGACGGTGAGATTGACCTGCTCGATGCCGGCCGACTGTTCCTGCGAGGCGGCGGAGATCTCGCTCATGATGTCGGTCACCCGCTGCACCGAAGAGACGATCTCGGCCATGGTCTTGCCGGCCTGATCCACCAGCGCCGAACCCTGCGTCACCTTGCCGACCGAGTCGTCGATCAGGTGCTTGATCTCCTTGGCCGCGCCGGCAGAGCGCTGTGCGAGGGTGCGGACCTCGGAAGCCACCACCGCGAAACCGCGCCCCTGTTCGCCGGCACGCGCGGCTTCCACCGCTGCATTCAAGGCCAGAATATTGGTCTGGAACGCGATACCGTCGATGACGGAGATGATCTCGGCGATCTTCTTGGAAGAGGCCTCGATGCCACTCATCGTATCGACCACCTGGCTGACCACCTGGCCGCCCTGCGACGCGACGCTGGCCGCACCGATCGCCAGCTGGTTGGCCTGACGGGCGCTTTCTGCGTTCTGCTTGACGGTGGAGGTGAGTTCTTCCATTGAGGCGGCGGTTTCTTCCAGATTGGCCGCCTGTTGCTCGGTGCGCTGCGACAGATCGTTGTTGCCCGCGGCGATTTCACTGGCCGAGCCAGTGATGGACGCGGCCGCCTGCTGGATGCGCCCGACGATGCCGGCCAACTGGGTGGCCGTGGTATTGGCATCGTCGCGCATGCGGGCGAACACGCCGTGGAACTGGCCATCCATGCGCGCGGTGAGGTCGCCTTCTGCCAGCGCCGCCAACAGCTCGGAAAGCTTGCCCAGATTGCGGTCGCTGACGTCCATCATCGCGTTGAGGTCGTTGATCATGCGCGCCGAATCGTGCTTGAAGCGCGCCGCGTCGCCGCGCTGGCTGAAGTCGCCGTTGGCGGCGGCCTGCGCCAGGCGCTTGATCTCGTTGTTGATCGCCAGCAGGCTGGCCTTGGCCGCGTCCATGGCCTCGTGCAGCACGGCACGGGTGCCGGGCAGGCGCGCCGCATCGCGCGACAGGTCGCCCTGGGCGTATTCGTTGAGAATGCCGATGGCATCGACGATGGCGTCCAGGTGCTCGAAGATCATCGTGTTGATGCCGCCGGCCAGCTCGCCGTAGACACCGGGGAAATCGGTCGGCATGCGGTGGGTGACGTCCTCGCCGGCGTGCATGTGCACCATCACCTTGGTCTGCGCGGAGAAGCGCTCCAGGGTCTGCACCATCTCGTCGGTGGCCTTGAGCATCTGGCCGATCTCATCGGTGCCATGGTCGGCCGTGCGCACGCTCAGGTCGCCGCGTGACACGCCCTTGATCGCGGCCAGGGCGCGCGCCACCGGTTCCAGGACCGAGTTGCCGATCATCCAGCCCACCAGCAGATTGAGCAGCACCAGCAGACCGCCGGCCACCGCCACGATGGCGGTGAAGGCCATGGCCTGCGACTGGGTATCGTCCAGGTACACGCCGGTGCCGATCACCCAGCCCCACGGCTTGTACAACGCCGCGTAGGAGGTCTTCTGCACCGGGTCCTTCTTGCCCGGCTTGGCCCAGGTGTAGTCGACATAGCCGCCACCGGCCTGCGCGGCGGTCACGAAGGCCGGGAAGATGCGCTTGCCGTCGGGGCTGAGCACGTCGTTGAGCGGCTTGCCGTTCAGATCCGGACGGGTGGGATGCATCAGCATCACCGGCGCCTGGTCGGTCACGTAGATGTAGTCCACGCCACCGCGTGCACGCATGCTGGACAGCGTCGTCAGCGCTGCCTTCTTGGCGGCGTCTACATCCATCTCGCCTTTCTCGGCGCGCTCGGCGTAGCCGTTGACCACTGCGATCGCCATCTCGATCTGGCTCTTGAGGCCATCGCGGCGGGTGTCGGTGAGATCCACGTACTGCATGCGCGCGGCCACTACCGCCAACGCGATGATGCCCAGCGCCACCAGGGCGGTCTGGATCAGGAATTTGCGTTTCAGCGGAACATTGGCGAGCGTCTTCGCGAGCGAACTCTTGAATGTCATGGCGGGTATCCAGCGAAAGGAATATGACCGGGATATGGCAAATAGCGACTGCGACAGCGAAAGGTTGAGTGGCTGGCGGTCGTGTAACGGAACAGCATCTGCTGCATCTGCTGCACCTGCGCGCCGCGCACGCGATGCGGTGCCAAGCGTGCCGGCCGCGATGCGCAGGCCGACGCGGTAGATTCAGCGGCGTTGCGGCCGACCGTCGCCGGACACCGATGCCTGCAGGTTGTGCAGTTCGGTCCACAGCAGCTGGCGGGTATCGCCCGCGTGCCCCAGCGACAGGGCCTGCGCCGCATGCAGGTCGCCCGCGTGCAGATCGCGGTTGGCCTGGCGGTGCTGCGCCAGATAGCGGCCCAACTGCTGCTGCACCCGTGCGAATTGCTGCGCCTGCTCCCCGTGTGGGGCGGTGGCCTGAAAATAGCCGGCGTGCCTGGCGATGCGATGGTGCAGGCTACCCAGACGCTCGTCGTAGGCTTGCACGCGCTCGGCGTCGTGCGAGACGGCGAGCTGCGCACGCTGTTGCTCGCGCAGCTGCACCAGATCCACAGCCAGCGACTGCAGCGCCGTCACCGGAACGCTGTCCAGCAGCACGGACACCGGCGCGGCCGGTGCGGCGAACGACGGTGGCAGGGAGGTGCCGGCGGCCAGCAAGGCGACGGCAAACACGGCAGCCAGCAACGGGCGGGCAGAGCGGACGGAATTGGCGATATGCATGCGGACTTCCTTCGACTTGACGCGGGCGTGCAGCCCTCAGTGCCTTGTCTATCGGCTGGGCAAGCGTGTGCTTGATCACCATTCGACCAACGGTCGTCACGTCGGTGAACCGATGGCCGGCAGGGGGCTGTGGTCACGGCTGCCACGCGCTGGCGCCGGGCGCCTGCGCCTGCGGCAGCGACACTGCGGCACCACGCGGCAGGATCGGTCGCGTGCATCGGCACGCGGATGGACAGCCGTTGCGGCGCCGCTATCGGCTGCCAGCGCATTCGAAGTCGGCGTTGCAGCAATCGCGTGAGGACAGCACGAACGCACAGGCCCCGGCATTGCTGCCGGGGCCTGTGCGTTCGCTGCGGAAGCGGTGGCGTCAGAACTCGTGCCAGCTCGTCTCGCCACCGGACACTGCCGCCAGCGCCGGACGCGCTGCCGCCGGCGCCTTGGCGGCGGGCGCTGCCCGCTTGGGCGGTGTCTTGGCCGACGTCTTGGCCGATGCGCGCGGAGCCGGAGCCGGGGCAGGGCGCGCCGGCGCCGGGCTCGATGCTGCAGCAGCGCCGTGCAGCTTGAAGATCGCCACCGCATCGGACAGCTGGCCGGCCTGATCCTCCATCGCACGGGCCGCAGCGGTGGCTTCCTCCACCAGCGCGGCGTTCTGCTGGGTGGCCTCGTCCATCTGCGTGACGGTGAGGTTGACCTGTTCGATACCGGCCGATTGTTCCTGCGAGGCGGCGGAGATCTCGCCCATGATGTCGGTGACCCGCTGCACGCTTGCGACGATATCGGCCATGGTCTTGCCGGCCTGGTCCACCAGCAAGGAGCCCTCGGCCACCTTGCCCACCGAATCGTCGATCAGGTGCTTGATCTCCTTGGCGGCGCCGGCCGAGCGTTGGGCGAGCGTACGCACTTCCGAGGCCACCACCGCGAAGCCGCGGCCCTGTTCGCCGGCGCGTGCCGCTTCCACCGCGGCGTTCAAGGCCAGGATGTTGGTCTGGAACGCGATGCCGTCGATGACGGAGATGATCTCGGCGATCTTCTTGGAGGAGGTCTCGATGCCGGACATGGTGGTGACCACCTGCGCCACCACACTGCCGCCCTGGGAGGCGACCGACGCGGCACCGATCGCCAGCTGATTGGCCTGGCGTGCGCTCTCGGCATTCTGCTTGACGGTGGAGGTGAGTTCTTCCATCGATGCGGCGGTTTCTTCCAGGTTGGCCGCCTGCTGCTCGGTGCGCTGCGACAGGTCCTGGTTGCCGGCGGCGATCTCGCTGGCGGCGGTATTGATCGAGGCGGTCGCGTGCTGGATGCGCCCGACGATGCCCGACAGCTGTTCGGTGGTGGCATTGGCGTCATCGCGCATCCGCGCGAACACGCCGTGGAACTGGCCGTGCATGCGCTCGGTGAGGTCGCCGGCGGCGATGGCCTGCAGCACCTTGGACAGCGCGGCCAGATTGGCATCGGCGGTGGCCATCAGCTGGTTGAGGCTGTCCACCATGGCGTGGAAATCGTACTGGAAGCGCTGCGCATCGCCGCGCACGCTGAAGTCGCCGTTGGCCGCGGCCTGCGCCAGCGTCCTGATCTCGCTGTTCATCGCCGACAGGTTGCGCTTGACGGTGTCCATGGTGTCGCTGAGCACGGCTTTCTCGCCGGGCAGGCGTTCCATGTCCTGGCTCAGGTCGCCGATCGCATAGCGCGACATGATCTGGGCCAGCTTGCTCTGCAGGGTGACATGCGCACCCACCAGGGTATTGGTGTCGTGGACCATCGTGCCGAAATCGCCCGGGAATGCCTGCGCGTCCATGCGGTAGCTGATCTGTCCGGCATCATGGCGCTGCGCCATCTGCGACTGCGCGGCCAGCACTGCCTGCAACTGATCCTGCATGCCCTGCATGCTGTGCAGCAACTGACCGGCTTCGTCGCGGCTGTCGACCTGGATGGCATTGTCCAGCTTGCCCTGCGCAATCGCGCCGGCCACGCGGGTGGCGCGGCCGAGCGGGCCGGCGATGCTGCGTGCGATGAACCAGCCAGCGAAGGCGGCCAGCAGCACTGCCAGCGCCATTGCCGCGAGCATCACCTGGACCGAGCGTCGATAGGTCGCTTCGGCCTGGGCGATCTCGCTGTTCATGTGCGCGGTGTTGAACTTGGTCAGTTCCACCAGCTTGGCGAACAGGTCGCGCCGCGCCGGCCGCGATTGCTCGTCGGACACGGCGTTGGCGGTGACCAGGTCGCCGGCACGCACGGCTGCGCTGAGCGCGGCGTTGGCCTTGTAGTAGTCGGCCAGTTTCAGCTTGACCGCGTTGTACAACTCGGTCTCTTTGCCTGCCGTGGTGGTCTTGGCGTAGGCGCTCTGCGCGGCATCCACTTCGGCGCGCGCCTTGTCCATGCGTTCGAAGTAGTTCTGTACCGCCTTCGGATCGTCGGCGTGCGCCAGCTGGGCGAGTTCGTAGGTGCGGAATTCGCCCAGCAGGGCGCGCATTTCGCTCAACTGCTGCACGGCGGGTGCCCACACATTGCCGATTTCGCGCAACAGGTGCGCGCTGGACTGCATGCGCGTGAGTGCGAACACGCCCAGGCTCAGGGTGATCAGCGCGGTAAAGGAAAACGCCACGGCCAACTTGCGTGCGACGGCAAGGTTACGGAACCAGTTCATAGTGGTCTTCTCGTGATGCAGAAACGACTGACCTCGCGGGCACCCGCCGGAGGCGGGCGATGGACGACGGCTGAGTCGCAAGATCCGGACAAAGGGCCAGAATCTTCCGCCGGGCGTGTCGGGCCGGGCGGGTATTGCTGCTGCCGGCAGTCCCCCTTACTGCCGGCGATCGCTCCGACGCCGATCGCTTGCCGATGGCGTGGAGCCCTGCACCGCGGCATCGCTGCCGCGGTCTGCTGTCTTACGCTGCCTGCGGCACCTTCAACGAGCGGACCAGCCCGCCGATGTCCACGATCAGCGACACCCGCCCGTCGCCGAGGATGGTGGCGCCGGAAACGCCGGGAATGCGGCGGTAGTTGTTCTCGATGTTCTTGACCACGACCTGTTGCTGGCCAAGCAGTTCGTCCACTTCCAGCGCGATCTTCTGTCCGTCGCCCTCGACCACCACGACCAGCTGTTCCTGCGAGGACTGCTGCCCGCCGAAGCCGTAGTAATTGGTGAGCGAGAGGATCGGCAGATACTCGCCGCGGACCCGCAGCACCCGGCCGTCGCCGGCCATCGAGCGGATGTCCTCGGCGGCCGGCTGCAGTGCCTCGAGCACGTAGGCCAGCGGCAGGATCAGGGTTTCGCCGGCCACCGAGACGGTCATGCCGTCGAGAATGGCCAGGGTCAGCGGCAGGCGGATCAGCACGCGGGTACCGCTGCCGGCATTGCTTTCCAGCTGCACTTCGCCGCCCAGGCCCTGGATGTTGCGGCGGACCACGTCCATGCCCACGCCACGACCGGACAGGTCGGTGACGGCATCGGCGGTGGAGAAGCCCGGCGCGAAGATCAGATCCCACACCTGCGCATCGGTCGGGTTGTCCGGCACGGCGATGCCGCGTTCGGCTGCCTTTTCCAGGATCTTGGCGCGATTCAGGCCGCGGCCGTCGTCGCTGACTTCGATCACGATATGGCCGCCCTGGTGCGAGGCCGCCAGGGTGATGGTGCCGGTCTCGTCCTTGCCCGCGGCGCGACGCGCATCGGGCATTTCCAGGCCGTGGTCGATCGAGTTGCGCACCAGGTGGACCAGCGGATCGGCGATCTTTTCGATCAGGCCCTTGTCCAGCTCGGTGCCTTCGCCGATCGTGCGCAGGCGCACTTGCTTGCCGAGCCGGCTGGACAGGTCGCGCACCAGTCGCGGGAAGCGCCGGAACACCGCATCCACCGGCAGCATGCGCACGCCGATGACCGCTTCCTGCAGATCGCGGGTATTGCGTTCGAGCAGATCCAGGCCGGCGAACAGACGTTCGGCATGCGCCGGATCCAGGCCGGTGGAGACCTGCTTGAGCATGGCCTGGGTGATCACCAGCTCGCCGACCAGGTTGATCAGCGCATCGACCTTGTCGACGCTGACGCGGATGGAGCTTTCGGCTTCGGCCGCGGCGGCCTTGGCCGGGGAGGCGGTGGCAGCGGCGGGTTCGGCGGCGGCTGCAGGCGCGGACGGCGCCGTTGCGGCCACCGGTGCCGGAGCGGCCGCTTCCACGGCCAGGCTCGGCGGCGGCGCGGGCACCGGCATCGGACGGATGTCCAGTTCGCAGTCGTCCACCACCCAGGCGAAGGTGTCTTCGATCTTGCTGCGCGGGATCTTGCCGATCAGGCCCAGATCCCATGCCAGGTAGGCTTCCAGCGGGTCGATGTTCTCGAAGCCCGGCATGCGCTCCAGGCGTGCGGCGATCTGCAGCGGGCCCAGGTGTTCGAGCTCGCGGATGATGCGCAGCGGGTCGTTGCCGCTCATGAACAGCGAAGGCGCCGGAGTGAAGCCGATGTGCCAGGCTTCGGGTTCTTCTTCCTTCGGTTTGGCTGCCGCCGCGGCGGTGGGCGCTTCGCCGGCCAGCACGGCATTCAAACGGGTGTGTACGGCCTTAACCGCGGCCGGGTCGGCCGGGGTGCCGTGTTCGGCTTCGCGCAGCAGGGCGCGCAGCACGTCGACCGAGCCGAGCATGGCGTCGACCGCATTGGGCTCGAGCTGGCGCTTGTTGGAACGCAGTTCGTCCAGCAGCGTCTCCAGCACATGGGTCAGGCCGGCGACGGCCTCGAATCCGAACGTCGCGGCACCGCCCTTGATGGAGTGCGCGGCACGGAAGACCGAGTTGATGATTTCCGGGTCGCGGTTGCCTTCTTCGAGGGACAACAGCCCGGCCTCCATCGCGTCGAGCCCTTCGCGGCTTTCCTCGAAAAAGGTGGCGTGGAAACGTTGCAGGTCCATGCTCATGGGCGTGACATCCGATGCTGGAGCGAGTAAGGGTTAACCCAGAACTTTCTGGACGGTGGCGATCAGTTGTTCGGGATTGAACGGCTTGACCAGCCAGCCGGTGGCGCCGGCCGCCTTGCCTTCGGATTTCTTGTCGGCCGCCGACTCGGTGGTGAGCATCAGCATCGGGGTGAACTTGTAGTCCGGCAGCTGGCGCAGCTCGCGGATCAGCGAGATGCCGTCCATGTTGGGCATGTTCACGTCGGTGACCACCGCATTGAAGCGCTGGCCCTTCGCGCGGCCCAGCGCGACGGCGCCATCTTCGGCTTCTTCGACGGCAAAGCCGGCAGAGGTGAGGGCGAAAGAGACCATCTGGCGCATCGACGCCGAATCGTCCACCACCAAGATACGTGCGCTCATGCGGCGTTCTCCACAGATTTCAGGTTGTCATTGGATACGGGAAGTCCGAGTGCGTCGGTGACGCCCAGCAGACGAGCCGCATCTCTAAAAGTGTCGTTACAGCCATCGAATTCGGTGTGCAGGCCCGCCTGGCGGCGGCTCTGCACGAAGGCGCAGAGCAACTGCACGCTGGCGGTGTGGATACGCCGGACTTCGCCTGCATCAAGCACCAGGTCGCCGTCCTGGGTGAGGAATCCGGCAAGCTTCTGCTTGAGGTCGGCGCTGGTCTCGATGCCGAGATCCTCACCCAATGTCACTGTGCTCATTGTTGCTCCGAACGGATGGTTCTATGCGTACTAACGGCGGCAGGTGGAAAAGCTTTAACGGTGAATCGGTGATACGCCAAAGTGTGCAAGCCCTGCGTCAGCGGCGGTGCGTGCCAGGGAGCACGCAAGCCTGCGGCGCGCCCTGCGGCAGCGCGGTCGGCTTGGCAACGGCATGACAGTGCGCACGCCTCGCGCCCTGCGGTCACGCGGCGACCGTGTGCGTGATGCGTTGGGTCGCGCTCAGTGCAGCAGCTGCGTGGCGTCGAGCAGGATCATCGGCTGGTGGCTCAGGCGTGCGACGCCGCGGAACAGGTTGTTGGAGATGCGGCACAGCCGCGCGTTGTCCGGCGGCTCGATCTGCTGGTCGGTCAGGCTGGTGACGTCTTCCACCGCCGAGACGCGCAGGCCCATGGTTTCGCCGTTTTCTTCCAGCACCACCACCCGCGTCTGCAGGTCCATGTCCACCGGCGAGGATCCCAGATGGATACCCAGGTCGATCACCGGTACCACCTGGCCACGCAGGTTCATGATGCCGAGCATCGCGCTGGGTGTGCCGCGCAACGGCAGCAGCGGCACCGGAAGTACCACCTCCTGCACCTTGAGCAGTTCCAGCGCATAGGTCTGTTCGCCGCAGCGCAGCCGCAGCCAGCGGCTGCTGCGCTCGCTGGCACGACGTTCGGTCTGCACGGTGTCGGCCTGCGCGGGATGCAGCAAGGCCTGCAGCGCAGGCGGATACACCGGGCCGGGTGCGGCACGTGCCGGTGTCGGCGCTGCACGCGGTGCCGCCGCCGGCACGGGTGTGGGCGCGGGCGGTGTGGGGGCAGCGGCAGGTTGCGCGAAGGCCGGGTCGGCATCCATCTCGGCCAGCAGGTCCGCGGCGATCATCTCGGCGCCCGCTTCTCCGGCGCCGAAGGCCGGATCGGCATCCATTTCGGCCAACAGGCTGGCAGCGATCTGTTCGGGCGTGGGCGTCGCGGCTACCGCGACGGGAGCGCCGAAGGCGGGATCGGCATCCATTTCGGCCAGCAGGTCGGCAGCGATCTGTTCGGGCGTGGGCGTCGCGGCCACGGCGACGGGAGCGCCGAAGGCCGGATCGGCATCCATTTCGGCCAACAGGTCGGCAGCGATCTGTTCGGGCGTGGGCATCGCGGCCACGGCGACGGGAGCGCCGAAGGCCGGATCGGCGTCCATCTCGGCCAGCAGGCTGGCAGCGATCTGTTCGGGCGTGGGCGCTGCGGCAACCGGAGCGCCGAAGGCCGGATCCGCATGCATCTCTGCCAGCAGGTCGGCGGCGATGACGTCGGGCGAGGCGATGGCGACGTGCGGTTCGGCCACTGCAAGCTCGGCCTGGTCGATCGTGGCGAGCGCAGCAGGCGGTTCCGCAACCACGGGCGTTGCGACCGGTGTTTGCGCGCCGGCATCGTGCAGCAGGCCTTCCAGGTAATCGTCCAGCTCACCGTTGGCGGTGTGGTGACTCATGCGGCTTGCTCCATGCGCATCGCGTCGTCGGCCAGCACCCATTCCAGCGCACGGCGATAGGCGGACAGGCCGCGGCCCGGATAGTCGCCGCCAACGGCGGGCACGGTCAGGGCGGCGGCATTGCAGATTCGGGTATCCATCGGAACGGCGTCTTCCCACACCAACGGGCCGTAGGTGGTCTGCATCTCTTTGAGCGTTTCGTTGCCGGCGCGGGTGCGGCGGTCGAACAGGGTCGGCAGGATCGACACCGGCAGCTCGCGACGGCGCGAACGCTGCACCATGTCGGCGGTGCGCACCATGCTGGCCAGGCCATGCAGGGCGAGCGGTTCGGCCTGGGTCGGCACCACCACGCGGTCGCAGGCGGCCAGCGCGTTGATCATCAGCAAGCCCAGGGTGGGCGGGCAGTCGAGCAGGATGTAGTCGTGCTGTCCGGCATGGCGGGTCATCGCGTTCTGCAGCGCCAGGCCCAGGCCGGGCTGGTTGGCGCTGCGGCGTTCCAGCGTGGCCAGTGCGGCTTGTGCGCACACATAGGACAGGCCGGGGATGGCGCTTTCATGGGCCAGGCTGGCCAGGTCGCTCGGCGGGGTGCCGAACAGGTCCAGCACCCCGCGCGGCGGCGGGTCGACCGCCACGCCGAACGCGCGGGTGAGCGAGGAGTGCGGATCGAGGTCGATCAACAACACCCGGTGGCCGAGCGCGGCCAGACCGCGACCCAGCGCCAGCGTCGTGGTGGTCTTGCCGACGCCGCCCTTTTGGTTGGCGATTGCCCAGATACGCATCTCAGTGCACTCCTTCAATTACGGCGGGAACGGAACTTGTGCCGCTTTCGGTGGTGACGGCCGTTTGGCCGCCGTCAGACTTGGGAAGCTTCGGCGCCCCGGCGGCGGTCGCATGCAACTGCGATGGCGGATCGGGTGCGAGTGAGCCAGCCGAGTCAGCGAGGATGATCAACACCACACGCCGGTTCGCATTCCGTCCCGCCTCAGTGCTGTTATCGGCACGTGCGCGGAATTCTCCATAGCCCACCATCGCCAATCGTTGCGGCGCGATGCCGTCGTCGGCGAACAGGTGCACCACGCTGGCCGCACGCGCCGCCGACAGCTCCCAATTGGAGGGGAACTGCGCGGTGGCGATTGGCTGGTTGTCGGTGTAGCCCTCCACGCGCACCCCGTTGGGCGCATCGCGCAGCACCGACGCCAGCGTGGACAGGGTGTCGCGCGCAGCGCCGGCCAGGGTGGCCGAGCCGGTGCCGAACAGGATGTCGCTGTTGATTTCCACCTCGATCCACAGATCGTTGCGGCGGATGGTGATCAGTTGTTTCTCGATCAGCGGCGACAGCGTCTTGCTCAGCTGCGCGGCCACCGCATCCATCTGGCGCTGCGCGCGGGCCAGCTGCGCCTGGTTGCGCAACGACACCGGCATGCGCATCTGCGCGGCCATCGACGGCAGCAGGGTGGCGTCGGTCGGCCCGGTGGTGGCGGCCATCGGTGCGCCGGCCTTGATCACCGACGGGCGGTCGTAGTCCGCGCCCAGGGTCTGGGTCTTGCCGATCTGCACTGGGCTGGCGGTGTTCGACGAGCCGCCGAAGGCGCTGGTCAGCGCCTGCGCCATCACCTTGTACTTGCCCTCGTTGAGCGACGAGATGGCATACATCACCACGAAGAACGCCAGCAGCAGCGTCATCAGGTCGGCGTACGGAATCGCCCACGCTTCGTGGTTGCCATGTTCTTCGTGATGTTTGCGACGACGGGCCATGGCACGCTCTAATGCAAGTAGCCTGCCAATTTCGATTCGATATTGCGCGGGTTCTCGCCCTGGGCGATCGCGATCAGCCCTTCGATCGCCATTTCGCGCTCGTTGGTGCTGCAATGGATCACGCTCTTGAGCTTGGCGGCCACCGGCAGGAACAGCAGGTTGGCCGAGGCGATGCCGTAGATCGTGGCGGTGAACGCCGCCGCGATCCCGTGGCCCAGCATGGCCGGGTCGGCCAGGTTCTTCATCACCGCCATCAGGCCCAGCACCGCGCCGATGATGCCCAGGGTGGGCGCGTAGATTCCCATCCCCTCGAAGACCTTGGCCGCGGCCAGATCCTGGCGCTCCTGGTTGTCCACCTCGATTTCCAGCATATGGCGCATGGCCTCCGGCTCCACGCCGTCGACCAGCATCTGCAGGCCCTTGCGCAGGAACGCATCGTCCAGGCGCGGCAACTGGTCCTCCAGGCCCAGCAGGCCCTGGCGACGCGCGGTATTGCTCCATTCCACGATGCGGGCGACCAGCTGCGGCCGGTCGCTGGCCGGCGGCCGGATCACCCAGCGCAGGATCTTGAAGGCGCGCCGGAAAACCGCCGGCGAGGTATGCAGCAGGATCGCTGCCACCGTACCGACGATGACGATCACGAAGGCAGCCGGCGACCACAGCGACGAAATGCCGGCGCCCTTCAATACGCTGCCGCCGACGATCGCCACGAGCGCCAGCACCAGTCCGATGATGCTCAATCTGTCCATGCAGGCGGTATCGGCCCAAGTGCGGCGGACTTGATAGGAGCAGATGGTTGAGAGCGCCAGAAAGTTGTCGTTTTGGGGAATGGGTCTGCGAACTGCCGGCATCGTTGCAGGCAATGGCGCGGGCGGGGACCGGTCCCCCGGCTCGAAAGACATCCTGTCTGACTCGCCGTTGCAGCACATTCCCGTGCCGGCCTCCGCCGATCTGGCCACGCTGCTGCCCCGGCACGTGACTGATGTGATTTCGAGGAGTCCTGAGTCCAGCGCGGTACTAAAGCCCCTCTCCCGCCGGGAGAGGGGTTGGGGTGAGGGTACGTCCAGACGCGGACTGCCGGTTGTTGGCGTCGGTGAGGGCGCCAACGCGGCCGGGCATCGGCTCTTCGGCGCGGCGGACATCCTGCCCGAGTCGCCGTCGCGGCACATCCCTGCCATGGCGATGGCCGCTTAGCGGTGGGCGGTTGGCCATGTCCTGGAGAGTGCCAACACGCATGGCGACCCGGCCTCTGGCTGAGCCCGGTTGCAAATGATCGGGAGGGTGCGGGCGCTTCGGCAGACCGCTTGCGCGCGGATGCGAGCGAGGGTGTTGTGCTGGCCGCGAGCGAGCCGCGTTAGCCGGCGTCGCGGCAGGCTGTGCCGTGCCGCGTGCAGGCGTAGCGAGCCCGGCCGGTCATCGTGATGTCTCACCACGCCGCGGGCCTGTTGCGCAGCAGAATGCGCTGCCGCAGGGGCTGTGATACTTAGTTTTCAACTGCATTAGAACGATCTAATTGCATCTGCGCAGAAGGGGGGGAGGGAAGCGGAGGAACCGGGTTGCCGCAGCGGCGCCGGATATTTTTGCGTCACTTCGCGCGGCGTTGTTGTCCGATCGCTGGATCGACAGACGTCCGCCGAAGCCGATCACCATTGGGAGAGCATGATCGAAATGAACTGCATGCCATTCGCACGCCACCGCAGCACGCTGTCCGCCGGTATCGCCATCGCCTTGTTCGCGAGCGCCGCCTCCACCGCCGCCGCCCAGCAGGCCGACGGCACGCCGGCGCCCACCGGCCAGGCCGAGGTGCAGGCCACGGACCTGGACGCGGTGACGGTGACCGGCTACCGCTACGCGATCGAAAAAAGCCTGGAGCAGAAGCGCAACGCCAACGCCGTGGTCGACGTGATCACCGCCGAGGACGTGGGCAAGTTCCCCGACAAGAACGTGGCCGATGCGCTGCAACGCGTGCCCGGCGTGGTCATCAGCCGCGACGGCGGCGAGGGCAAGAACGTCAGTGTGCGCGGCCTGTCCTCGGAGCTGGTACTGACCCAATTGAACGGCAACTACATCGCCACCGCCGAGTCCAACGGCGACCCGACGCGCTCGTTCAACTACACGCTGCTGCCGTCGAACCTGCTGGGCAGCGCGGAGCTGTACAAGACCCCTGAGGCGCGCATCGACGAAGGCGGCATCGGCGGCACGGTGATCCTGCAGACGCGGCGCCCGCTGGAACTGGAACCCCATTCCGGCTTCGTCTCCGCCGAGGGCACCTGGTCCGATACCAGCAGGAAGACCGACGGCCAGTTCTCGGGCTCGTACTCCTGGCACGACAAGGACAACCGCTTCGGTGTCTTCGTGGGCTACACGCAGCAAAAGCGCACCGCTCGCACGCTCGATGCCAGTACCGAGAGCTGGCAGTGGTACGGCCGCGACGAAGGCGGCCCGGCGGTCGACGTGAACGGAAATCGGTCGGACTTCAACGCCAACTGGTGGGGCGGCACCGGCTTCTGGGACCAGGACAGCAACTATTACACCGGTTTCATGATGCCGACCGCGGTCAGCCTGAACGCCAAGCAGGAGGATCGCGAGCGCAAGGGCGGCCAGCTGACCCTCCAGTTCAAGCCGACCGACGACCTGACCCTGACCGCGAACTACTTCCGCTTCGACCTGTCGCAGGACTCGCAGACCAATACCATCAAGATTCCCGAGTGGAACATTGCCCGCTATAACGGCGATGGCAACTGGCGCGGCGGCCGTCTGCTCGACGGGCTGCAGTTCGATCCCAGCGGCACCATCGTCACTGGCGCCGCCTACAGCCTGCGCCCGGGCAAGACCTACTATTGCAGCGAGGCGCAGGCCGCCGCGGCCGGCCTGCCGCCGGGCGGCTGGGGCTCGGATGACTGCACGGTGCCGACGCCGCAGATCACCGGCAGCTACAACATCGAGAAATCGCAATCGCAGACGGTGGACCTGGGCGGCGAATGGCGTGGCGAGCAGGTGGACGTGGCGTTCAAGGCCGGCCGCACCTGGGCCAAGGGCGGGCCGGAGCTGCAGTTCTCCCTGCCGATCAAGCCGCGCCTGCAGAACGCCGACGGCAGCTGGACCAACGGCAACTTCGCCAGCGCCTGGGACCTGACTGGCACACCGTCCATGACCTTCTCGCCGGAGCTGATGCAGAACCTGCGCGACGGCATCCTGCAGGTCGATCTGGGCTCGACCGGCTCGTCCTGGACCCGCAACACCAATCAGCAGCAGTATGCGCAGATCGATACCACCTGGCATTTCGATGGCGAGGTCTTCGACTCGCTGCAGTTCGGCCTCAAGCGTCGCGACGGCGGCATCCACCGCAGTACCGGCAACAACTACTGGGTGTGCCCGGGCACCGACCCGGGCGACTACGACAACCGCTACTGGAACGGGCGCTGCAATGCCATCGCCACCCAGTTCTCGCCGGGCCTGCTGTTCGCGCAGGACAACCTGGCCGGTGGCGTCAACGCCAGCGCGTTCCCGGCGATCAACTTCCCGGGCTACATCGGCTACTTGAACCAAACCTACGGCGCGATGCAGACCCGCAACGAAGACAACTTCGTCTACAACGTCGACGAAGAGATCTATTCCAGCTACCTGCAGCTCAACTTCCATACCGAGCGACTGCGTGGCAACGTCGGCGTGCGGGTGGCGCGCACCGGCCAGCGTGCCGCGTCCACCGACAAGGTGACCGCCTACAACGACTATTTCTTCGACGGCGCCGACGGCAATCCGCTGGCCTGCCAGCAGGGTGCGGCCATGCCCGGCGGCGCCCCGGCCGACACCTATTGCGGGACCGAAGGCTACTGGCGTTTGTCCGACAGCGTGCAACGCACCGAGTCGTTCGTGGTCAGCGGGCTGGACCGCAACTACACCGACGTGCTGCCGAGTTTCAACCTGGCCTACGACCTGACCGAGAACCTGCTGCTGCGCGCGGCGGCGTCGAAGGTGATCGCGCGGCCCAGCTACAACGACATCGCAGCGCCCGGCAGCCTGGAGTTCTACAGCCCCGAGTATGTGGCCGACCGGCGCCTGACCGGCGGTGCCAGCGAGCAGGGCTGGTACGGCTCGGGCAGCAACAAGAACCTGGAGCCGTACAAGGCCAACCAGTTCGACCTGGGGCTGGAATGGTATTTCCAGCCGGGCTCGGTGGCAGGTGTGGGACTGTTCCGCAAGAACGTGGAGAACTTTGCGGTCGACGTGATCAGCGACGTCAACATGATGATCGACGGGCAAGCGGTCACCGTGCAGAACTACAGCACCCAGGCCGGCGGCCAGGACGCGGTCTCGCAGGGTGTGGAGCTCTACGCGCAGCACACGCTGCCGTTCGGCCTCGGGGTGCAGTTCAACTACACCTACAACGATGCCAGCAAGGCGGCGGTGCGGCTGGAGGACGGCACCGAGGCCGGCAAGACCTCCATGCCGGGCAGCGCCAGGAACCAGACCAACCTCACCGTGTTCTACGAGATCGACAGCCTGCTGCTGCGCGCCTCGTACAACCGTCGCGGCGAGCTGGTACAAGGCCTGGTCAATGGCCTGAACGTCTTTGAAGAGCCGTACTACCAGATCGATGTAAACGCGGCATACAACATCACCCCGGCGCTCAGCCTCACCGCCTCGGTGCTGAACCTGACCAAGCAGGAATCCCGCTCGCACCTGGGCGAGGACACCCGCGCCCGCTTCTACACCGGCGGCTATGCAGGCCGGTTGGCGTACCTGGGGCTGACCTACAAGTTCTAGGTCCCAGCGTGTTGCGCCCATGCCTGCCGCGTGGCGGGATGGGCGCGATGGTTTGGCGATGGCCGGGCTGCAGTGGAAGTGAACCAGGAACCGTTATCGCCGAACCCTTATCGCCGGAACCGTTATTGCCGAGTCAACGCCAAGAACGAGTCCGGCGGGTACACCGGCTTCCGGCGCTTCGTGTCGGGCGGCCAGAGCGTGATCGTTGAAGAGCGGGACAACATCGCGGATGCCTGGTCGGGCACCTGCCTATAGGTCGAGCGGAGCGACTGGACGGTAGCAGTTGACAGGGCCTAGGATCATCAAAAGTGAGGGAAAGGATTGTAATGGGGAGACAGGCAAGCCGCCGATGGATCGAATGGGCTTGGGGCGCGTGTTTATTCGCTCTCGCCCCGCTTGCCTTGGCCGCTACTGATCTTTCGCCGTTGCGTGCCCAGTTCCAACTGCCTGACGATAGTGTCGACTATGTCGCCGCCAAGCTGGTAGTTGATAGCATCATTGATCCGTCCACTGACACTGCGGCGGTACGTCGGCAAGTCGATCAATGGGAACGCGCTGTACGCGGCAACGTGCCTGCCAACCCGACAGCGCGCCAGGTTCTCGACGCTTTGCTCAAGACGCTTTATGTGCCGGGGGAGTGGAACCAAGGTAGGCCATTTACCTACGACTTGTCAGACCCGCTGGGCAGAAATCCGAAGAACAAGCAGCTAGCCACCTACTTGGCCACGCGCGAGGGCAACTGCGTCTCAATGCCCATCCTTTTTGTCATCTTGGGCCAGCGGTTGGGGCTGACTGTTACGCTTGCCACGGCACCCAATCACCTGCTGGTGAAGTTCGCCGACGACGAGCAGCAGATGTGGTTGAACGTGGAAGCCACGGCGGGCGGCTTCAAGTACGACAGCAGCTACCAGCGCGAAACGGGGATCACCGAGGCCGCATTGGACAATGGACTCTACCTGCGCCCGCTGTTGCCGCACGAGGGCGCCGGTGCCATCGCTGGCACGCTGATGGAGCACTACGGGGTGAAGAAGGATGCCGACGCACTTATGATCGTGGCGGACCTGGCGCTGTCCGCCAACCCGAAGGACCCGGTAGCGATGATCTGGAAGGCGAATGCCTACTATCTCCAGATCCAGCAGCGCATCGCCTCCAAATATCCGAATGCCGCGGACGTGCCGCCTGAGCTGCACGACGAGTATCGGTATCTGACTCGCGAGAACTTGGCCTGGTTTGCCAAGGCAGAGCAATTGGGCTGGGTGCAGAAGTCGCCCGAGCAGGAGGCCAGTTACATACAATCCATCCAGCGCGAAAGGGCGCGAAGGGGACAGTGATGCACAAGACCGTTCCAGGGCTAGTTGCCGCGGCGCTATTAACGCTCGTGTTCGATGCATCGGCGCGTTTCGTTTCGGTCGACCCTGTTCAGGCCGATCCGAATGCGGGGCAGAACTTCAATCGTTACTGGTATGGGAACAACAATCCATATCGGTTTACCGATCCCGATGGTCGCCTATCGCGTGGCACCGGCTGGACTGACAAACAGTGGAATCAGTTCGATCGCGCACAGCAGAGTGCGGCCGGTAGTCTAGAGAAAGCTGCGGGCAAGATTACTAACGCGATGGCTGAGGGAGGTAATTCACTACAGCGTGCCGAGAAGGCATTTGAACGCAACTTCGGTGCAGGTACCGCCACACCTGAGAACATGGTCAAGGCTGCAGCCGACATGGGGGCGATGGCCGCAGCGTTGCGAGACACCGGCTTAGGCGCCATTCCTGCTAACGCTATGACTGGTCAGGCCCTGGCAGCTGCGTATCCGAGCGTGGGTGCTGACACTTTGGCTGGTGTGCCAACAAGTGGACCGAAACAAGTCCTCGTGAATATTTCTCACCCCGGCTTCAACAGTCCTTCTACGCTGGCTTGGGGCGCTGGGCACGAGACCGGTCATGCTGTGCTTGGCTATAAAGACCAGAGGATGAATGGCATTCCTGCTTACAAGTTTGGTACGCCGCAGCAACAGGAAATCTTCAGGACATTGCCTGGTCAGCAACGCTTGATCAACCCTGATCACTTGATGGATCAGGCGCGGTGAAGCGCGGCTACGCATTGCTTGTACTGGCGACGCTCGCTGCATGCGTGTCGTCGTCCATTCGTTGGGCGCGCCCGACCGACTTTTCCATGGTCATCGTCGACAATCCCGCACGGAAACGTTTCGACCTCACGCTGACATCTAAGGCAACTGAACCGCTATGCCTATCTAAGGAAGCTTGGCCAGATGAAGCCGGCCTGCCGCTGGGTTTTGATGGTGCGGCACTCGTGACGTCCGCCGGCACCAAGGAGTTACTGCCCACCGGGAGCACATATTGCCCTGACGGGTGTGGTGAAGTGCGTGTGGTGCCAAGTCAATCGGTTCACGGGATCCTGCCTTATTCAGCGTTTGGCGACGAGGAGGCCATCGCCAAGGATTCAGTGCGTACGCTATTTTTTGAGGCTCATCCGTACATCTGTAGTAAGTGAGTTGGCACAACAAGGCTCCCCACACCGTGTGGGGTCAGGTGCACTTATCAGGCGACGGCGCTCGGCTTGCATGGCCCGTATGGAACTGCGCAAGCGGCACACACAGCCGCGCGAGACTTGCCAGCGTGTATTGACACGCCAGACCGTGTACTTGCAATCTAGGCCCAAGGAGCGTCGAAACTCCTCAGACAGCGGTACCCACCTCCGTCAAACCGGTGGGTTTTTTGTGCCTGCATCCTGCAGGTACAAGCCGACGCAATGCCTGCGTCGGGAGGGCGGCTAATACAACACCCGCGAGGGGAATACGCCCGCCGGCTGTCTGCGGTTTCGAACCTCCCGACATCCCGTCGCCGTTGGCGGCGGTTCTTGGGTTGTTCCAGGAGGGCGTTGCCATGTCTACCGCACTATCCATACCGGCATCTGTGCCGGTTGATCTGTTGCCAGCTTCCGCTCACCGCCTGCGGTGGGATGTGGGCGAGGTGCTGCGCAGGCTCGCCTCAGGCGCAGCTGTTGAGCAGGCGAGCACCCATCCCGCGCATCCGCTGAGTCGCCAGCTCGGTGTGTTACCGCACACCTCGCGCCGTCGGTTCGCACGCAGGGCCGTGGCGCTGCAGCAGCGCGTCGCCGCATCCACCAACTATCACCCGGAGGCGCCATGACACGCCACCGCCCACCCATGGCATCTGCCAGCGCACGGCCCACCGGCACACATACGCGCTCAACGCCGCCCAAGCGGGTGCAGTGGGTCGTTGTGGAACCCGACCGCACCAAGCTGCCACTGATGCTGCCGCCCGACCCGGACGCCTCCCCGCAAGGCCCCGGCACGCTACGCGCACCCCGCCGCGCCCGCCGCCCGCGCCAATGCACCGTCAGCTACACCCATTACCCCGGTGCCCACGAACACGGCGGTGATCAGCACGTACCCCATGTCCGCCTCAGCGGCCTATGGCTGGAACAACTGGGCTTTGCCATCGGCACCAAGCTGCGCATCACCGCCAGCGCGGGGCAGTTGTTGATGGAGGTGTTGCCGCCGGTGGAGGTGCCGGCGAAGGCGCACGGCGTGCGGCGATGATACTACGGCTGCCAGACCCCTTGCGATTGACCTCGGTGCCGGATGCCACTAGCGTCGCAGCCACACCAGCGCACAACGGACGCTTCATGATCGCGCGCCCCCTCTACGCCTTGCTCGCCACCCTCGCTCTGGGCGCATGCGCCCACACGGCGGCCACCCCAGCCCCGGCAACCGTCACGGAGACATCTGCCATGAATTCATCCAGTCCTACCACTGTGCCGCCTAACAAGCCCACTGCGGAAGGCTTGCTTGGTCAGCTGCTTGTGTTGATCAAGGGCAGCCAGAATATCTCCGACTTCACTCCCGAGCGTCTGAATTCCACGATGGGGCAGGCGGTTCAGTTCGTGAGAGGCGACGAACGCCGATATCGGGCCTTCGGCCCGCTCACTAAGGATTGGAGTTATGGATTTGGAGTCGATGAAACCAAGCTTGATGGCAGATGGTTCGAATTCCGCTTCGATCGCAATGTGGCCGGTGCATCGCCTGCGATGACCGAAATTTGTCGCCTGGACTTTGATCGTTTTACCCAGCAGCTTGAGCAGATGGGATTTGCGCGTGAGCGCAACATCGTCGAAGACGGGCGCTGGATGAGTGATTTCTTTACGCGCCCAGGAATGCGAGTAGAGGTCTTTCCGCGAGGTGAGGCTGCGGAACCGCAAGAGTTTGTAGCGCACAAATGCGTCGAATGGGTCTACATCCGTTAAGTCCAAGGAGCGGACATGTCACTCAGTCCTGATGCTTTGAAAGTTTTGAATGATTTCGGCAATGAGCCTGGAGTTACCAAACCTCACGTCGATCAACTGAGGCAGCTTCTAACCGATTCGCCGGAACTTACGCGCCAGCTGAATGTGGCAATTGATCAAAAGCTGGTGACTAGTTTCAAGCCTCTCACCGATCCGCATGCTGGAGGCTCGTTTGATCCTGTTGGCCACTCAATCCAGTTGCCACTGACAAAGCTGGTGGGCCCCAATGGAGTTGCTCCCCCATCTGCCGGGGATCTGACTTTTGTCCTTGGGCACGAGTTGCAACACAGCACCTTCAGCCCGGACGCGGAGGCCGCAAGGCAGCAGTTTATGACTGAAGCTCGTACGATTGCGCGCACCACACACGACTACACGTCAGCCGCTGAAAAGGTCATTGCTAGCAACCGTGAGGATGAATCACGTGCAGAGATCGCGGGTTGGAACGCCACCCTCAGTAGGGTCAAAGGCGGTACGCCTCAGCCGACCTTGGAAGACATTTATCGCGCGGCCCCCGGAAGGATGCGTGACTTCATCGATACCGCTGCGGGAAGCCAAGGTCTCGTCTATACCTTAAAGCCCAATCTTTCCTTGAACCAAGACTTGACCATGTCAGCCACGCCGGCAAATGTCGAGGCCATGGGTGTCAACTATTTCGATAAACCAGCACAGGATACGCAGATTGGCTATGGCGGCCTGTCTGACTATCACAACCACTACGGGCCTTGGGTCATCGGCACTGCAGCCATCTTTGAGCGTCACTACAATAAGGCGCAGCAGGGCACGCCTGAGCAACCGATGATCTTTAACCTGCAGCGGCTTGGTCTCAAAGAGGATGCACTAGAACGCAATGGTATTGACCTGGGCAGCAATACGCGCCCGATGCCTTACCTAGATAGCAGCACCCAGCCCCCGACGCCGGGCTTGTTCCAGCACAGCAAAAACACTCATCTGCATGTCTCGCCGATCTCTGCACAAGAGCTGGAGCAGGAGCTCCGTGCACGTGAATCCCCATCGCAAGGGACGTCACTTCACCTTCTTCCGTCAGATCCAGGCCATGCTGATCACCCGCTGTACCAGCAGATCAAAGACGGGGTGCAAAAGCTCGATAGCGCACATGGTAGGCAGTGGGATGCATCGAGCGAGCGCATGACAGCTAGCCTGCTTGCGCTGGCAAAAGAGGAAGGGTTGTCGCGGGTGGATCATGTGGTGCTCAACAACCCAACGGCTCAGCTTGCGGGCGGCGAGAAGGTCTTCGTCGTTCAGGGCGCCCTCAACGACCCGGCTCACCAGCGTGCCCATATGTCGACCATGGACGCCGTGCAGACACCAGAGACCCAGTCGTTCGATCGCCTGCAGGCAATCAACCAGACTCAGGCTCAGGCGCGCGAACAGCAGCAGGCGCTGGAGCAGTCCCAGCAAGCCGTCAGCCAGGCTGGTCCGTCGATGACGCGCTGAGTGTTTCGCAACGAGATAACGAGGTTCAAATAACGGTTCCAGGTTCACTTGCACGGCAGCTTGACCGTCACCAAACCATCGCGCCCATGCCTGCGCGCGTAGCGACATAGATCGGCAGCGATGCTGTCAGTGACACGACAACGGCCGCAGTACGCCGCCGCTATCGTTAGATCAGGCAGCCAGGATCGTCTTGACGATTCCCGATTCCCGATTCCCGATTCCCGATTCCCGAATCCCGAATCCCGAATCCCGAATCCCGAAACTCACTGATCGCTGGAGCGCAATCCATCCACGTCCAGGATCAGCGCCATGCGGCCGTCACCGATCAGGGTGGCGCCGGCGTAGCCGGGCAGGCCGCGCAGGGCGCGGGGCAGGGGTTTGATCACCACCTCCTCGCGGCCGCGCACCTGGTCCACCACCAGGCCGAAGCGGGTTTCGCCGGCCTGCAGCAGCACCACCGTCAGCAGCGGCGGCTGTTCGGCGGGCACGCCCAGCCAGCGACGCAGGTCGATCAGCGGCAGGGTATGCGAGCGGCGGTCGAGTACGGCGCGGCCGTCGAACCAGCCCAGCGAGGTCTGCGGGGCGTGCAGCACTTCGACCACGCGTGCCAGCGGCAATGCGTAGACCGCTTCGCCGGCCTGCACCAGCAGGGTCGGCAGAATCGCCAGGGTCAGCGGCACGCGGATCATGAAGCGGCTGCCGCGGCCCAGTTCGGACTGGATCTGGATCTGCCCGCTGAGTTCGCGGATGCGCGATTGCACCACGTCCATGCCAACGCCGCGGCCGGAGATGTCGGTGACCTCGGCCTTGGTCGAAAAGCCCGGCATGAAGATCAAATGCAGACACTCGTCGGTGCTCAGGCGCGCGGCGGCTTCGGCGTCGATCAGGCCCTTGCCGCGGGCGATCTCGCGCAGGCGTTCGGGGTCGATGCCGGCGCCGTCGTCCTGGATTTCGATACTGACGTAATCGCCTTCCTGCTGCGCGGACAGGCGCACATGGCCGCTGCGCGGCTTGCCGGTGGCTTCGCGCAGGGCCGGCGATTCGATGCCGTGGTCGATGGCGTTGCGCACCAGGTGCACCAGCGGGTCGGCCAGGGCTTCGACCAGATTGCGATCGAGCTCGGTTTCGGCGCCGATCAGTTCCAGCTCCACTTCCTTCGACAGGGTGCGCGCGACATCGCGGGCCACCTTGGGGAAGCGTGCGAACACCTTGCTGACCGGCTGCATGCGGGTGCGCATGACCGCGGTCTGCAGACGTGCGGTGGCGATATCCAGCGTGCTGACCGCGCGGTCGAGTTCTTCGTCGCGCAAGCGGGTGCGCAAGGTCTTCAGGCGGTTGCGCGAGAGCACCAGTTCGCCGATCAGGTTGACGATGGCGTCCAGGCGCTTGGTGTCCACGCGCACGGTCTGTTCGGCTTCAGCACCGGCCTTGGCGGCGGCCTTGGGGCCTTTGGCGCCTGCGACGGGAGCATGCGCGTCGTCGTGTTGCGCCGGCGCGGCGGCAGCCTTGGGGGCGGCCTTGACCGCTGGTGGCGCGCTCTTGGCATCGAACTGCGCGATCAGCGTGGCCGGCGCGTGGGGTACCGCTTCGCCCGAGCCCATCGCGTCCAGCATGGCCTGCAGATAGTCCAGCGACTGCTGCGCGGCATCGAAGTGATGCGCCTGCAGCACTGCCTGGCCCGAGCGCGCCATGCCGAGGGTTTCTTCGGCGGCGTGGCACAGCTCCACCATCGGCTTGATGGCCAGGAAGCCGGCGCCGCCCTTGAGCGTGTGGAAGCCGCGGAACACCGCGTTGAGCTGGTCCGCTTCGTCTGGTGCCTGTTCCAGCGACACCAGCTGTTCGCCGAGGCGATCCAGGATCTCCTGGGCCTCGACGATGAAATCGGCAGCAATATCGTCTGGAACAGCACTCATGATTACAGCCCCAATCCGGACAGCAGGTCGTCGGCGTCGTCCTGCGACACCGCGTGACGGTCCAGGCCCTTGATCGCAGGACCGGCAAGACCGCCGTCGTCTTTCTTCGGTTCGCTGTTCTTGGGCGGCAGGCCCAAGGCGCCGAAGCCTTCGTGCACACGGCGCACGATGCCGGCCACGCGACGGATGATCTGGCCGCTGAGGTCCTGATAGCTCTGCGCCAGCGACAGCTCGGTGAGGTTGTGGCGCATCTTTTCCAGCAGTGCGCCCTGGTCCTCATTGAGCCCGCCATCGCGCAGCTGGTTGGCCAGCACGCGGCATTCCTCGACCAGGTCCAGGGTGCGGTGGCTGGCCTTTTCGGTCATCTCCACCACATGGTCCAGGCGCGAGCAGGCATCGTCCAGTTCGCCGGCCTCTTCGGGCACCGTGGGCAACTCGCCCAGGGCCTGTCCGAGTTCGCGGGCGAGCCGGCTCAGGCTCTGCATCATCGGTCGCGTGCGTAGCGCGGCGAGGTGGTCGACCTCGCGACGCCAGGTGACCTGATCACCGCTTTCCAATGCATCGAGCGCGCTCTGCAGGCGCTCGATCAACGCGGCACGTTCGGCATCGGCTTCCACGGTGGCGTTCATCAGGCGGTCGCCGCCAGACGTTCGAACACCTTGCCCAGCTTCTCTTCCAGCGTCTGCGCGGTGAACGGCTTGATGATGTAGCCGTTCACGCCGCACTGCGCGGCTTCGATGATCTGCTCGCGCTTGGCTTCGGCGGTCACCATCATCACCGGCAGGTGCTTGAGCTTGGCGTCGGCGCGGATGTTGCGCAGCAGGTCGATGCCGGTCATGCCGGGCATGTTCCAGTCCGTCACCACGAAATCGAACGGGCCCGCACGCAGCGCGGCCAGCGCGCTGTTGCCGTCTTCGGCCTCTGCGGTATTGGTGAAGCCAAGATCCGCCAACAGATTCTTGACGATACGGCGCATCGTCGAGAAGTCGTCCACGATCAGGATCCGCATGTTCTTGTTCACATCAAGCTCCTAACACGAAAAAAATCAATCGTCATTTTCGACACCGGCATCGGCCAGTTCGAATACCTTGAGGCGGCCGCGCAGGCGCACCACGGCCTGGCCGTGGATCTGGCAGACGCGCGATTCGCTGACGCCGAGCACGGCGCCGATTTCCTTCAGGTTCAATTCCTGTTCGTAGTACAGCGACAGCACCAACTGCTCGCGCTCGGGCAACTGGCCGATGGCCTTGCCCAGCTCGCGGCCGAATTCGCCACGCTCCATCATCTGCTGCGGATTGGGCCCACCCTTGGCGGTGGTGTCCAGTTCGCCGTGATCTTCGATGCGTGATTCCAGGCTCAGCACCTGGCCGCGTGCGGCGTCTTCCATCAGGCGCAGGTAGTCGGGCAGCGGCATTTCCATCGCGGCGGCCACTTCGGTGGCGGCGGCGGCGCGGCCGGTGCTCTGCTCGATCTTGCGCACTGCGGCGGCGGCGTCGCGGGCGCGGCGGTGCACCGAACGCGGCACCCAGTCGCCACGGCGGATCTCGTCGATCATCGAGCCGCGGATGCGGATCGAGGCATAGGTTTCGAACGAGGCGCCCTGGTCGGAGTCGTAGCTGCGCGAGGCTTCGATCAGACCGATCATGCCGGCCTGGATCAGGTCGTCCACTTCCACGCTCGCCGGAAGGCGGGCGGCCAGGTGGTGGGCGATGCGGCGCACCAGGTCGGCGTGCTGGGTCACCACGTCGTTGGCGTTGTTGCGTTGGACGGCACGGTACTGCGCAGTGGCGGTCGTTGCGGTGGCGGTGCTCATGCGGCCACTCCCCGTTGAATGATGCGTTCGACAAAGAACTCGACGTTGCCGCGCGGCACGGTGGGAGCCTGCCAGCGCGAGGTACGGCGCGCGATTTCTGCGATGGCCTGTGCCGACGGACTGGCGGGGTAGGCCTTGATGACGGGTTGCTGACGCTGCACCGACAGGCGCAGCCAGTCGTCCTGCGGCACGTGGCCGAGGTAGTTCAACGACACGTCGCCGAGGAACTTCTCGCAGACGCGGGAGAGCTTGTCGTACAGCAGGCGGCCCTCGTTGGGGTCGCGCACCATGTTGGCGATGATCTGCAGGCGGTCCACGCCGCGTTCGCGCGAGAGCACCTTGATCAGTGCGTAGGCGTCGGTGATCGAAGCCGGCTCGTCGCAGACCACCACCACGGTGTCCTGGGCGGCCTGGCAGAAGGTCAGCACGCTGTCGGTGATGCCGGCGGCGGTGTCGATGACCATCACGTCCAGGTCGCGTTCCAGTTCGGAGAACACGTTGACCAGGCCGATGTGCTGGGCCGGGGCCAGTTCGGCCATGTGGCGGCGGCCGGACGCGGCCGGCACCACCAGCACGCCGCCGGGGCCTTCGATGATCACTTCATCGAGCGTGCAGCGGCCGGCGATCAGGTCGGCCAGGGTGTACTTGGGCGCCAGGCCCAGGACCACGTCCAGGTTGGCCAGGCCCAGGTCGGCGTCCAGCAGCAGCGTGCGTTTGCCCATGTCGGCAAGCGCCACGGCCAGGTTGGCGGAGATGTTGGTCTTGCCCACGCCGCCCTTGCCGCCGGTCACGGCAATGGTGCGCACCGGGCCCAGAGGCTCGGGACGGGTCGCCGACAGGGGGAAGGCGTTGGTCAGCTTGGCGTATTCACGCGACTGCATGGTTGTGCTCCGGAGTACAGGGCTTATCGGCAGCGCGCCGCAAATCTTCAAGGCGAAGAACGAGACTGGCGGCATTGGCGCGGTGCAGGTCGTCGGGGACCCGCTGTCCGTCAGTCACCCAGGTGATGGGCATCTGGTGATCGACCACCACCGACAAGGCGCTGCCGAAGCGGCCGGTCTCGTCGAGTTTGGTCAGCACCACGCCTTGGGGTTTGGCGTGGGCGAAGCGGCGCACGACCTCGTCGAGGTCGGCGAAATGGGAGTTGGCGGGCAGCACCAGCAGCGAGGTGACCTGCTGGGCGGCGCGCAGCCAGTTCAGCTGGGCGGCCAGGGCGCGATCGCGCTGGCCCATGCCGGCGGTGTCGATCAGCACCAGCTTGTAGTCGCGCAGGCGGTCCAGCAGTTCGAGCAGGCTTTCGGCGCTGTCGGCCTCGTGCACTGCGATGCCGAGCTGGCGGCCGTAGCTGTGCAGCTGCTCGCGGCCGCCGACGCGCAGGGTGTCGGTGGTGACCAGGGCCACGTCGCGCGGGGCGTGCTGGGCGGCGAAGCGCTGCGCCAGCTTGGCGATGGTGGTGGTCTTGCCGGCACCGGTCGGGCCGACCAGGGCGATCACGCCGCCGCGTTCCAGCGGGTCGACCGGGGCCACCGGCAGGCGCTTGGACAGCAGGCCCAGCATCAGGCCGCGGCCGCGGTGCAATTCGGTATCGGCCGGGATCTGCAGGGCGATGTCGCGGGTCAGGCCGGCGTCGAAGCCGTAGTCGTCCATCAGCTCCAGCGCCTGCGCACGCACCGGCGAGCCACGCAGGCGCTCATCGGTGAGGCGGTTCATTTCGCGCTCGATCATCTGCCGCATCAGTGCCAGCTCGCCGCGCAGCTGCTTGAGTTCTTCGTCGTTCTGCGGCGCCGGCATGGCGGCGGCGGGCACCGCGGCCAGCGCGACAGGGGCGGGCGGAGCGACTTCGATCGGCGGCAGCGCGGCTGGCGGCAGGATCTGCGGCAGGGCGTCGTCCAGGTCGAAGTCGGCTTCGTCGGCGAAGGCGTCCTCGTCCTGTGCCGCTGCGGCAACGGCGGGGGCGGCGACCGGAGCGGGCGCCTGCATCGGGGTGGCCTGCACCGCCGGGCGCGGCACCGGGGCGGTGGTCAAAAAGTCGGCGAACAGCTGTTCCGGCACCGCCGACAGCGCGTGTTCCTGACGCTGCACGATCGGCGCAGCGGCCTCCTGCACGGTCTGCACCGGGGCAGCGCTGCGGATCGGCGCGGCCACCGGCGCCTGGCGCGGCACGCTGGCCGGCTGACGCAGGGCCATGGCGGCGATCATGTCTTCGGCGGCGCTGGCCACGCGCTGGCGGTGGCTCATGCCGGCGGTATCGGCAGCCGGCTTGAGCGGGGCGTGCACCGGCGCAGCGGGGCGGGCGGCGACCGGCGCCGCAGCGTGCTGCGTGGGGGCGCTGCTGGCCGCCGGCGTTTCGCGGGCGGTTTCCAGGGCACGCTGCACCAGCTCTTCGTCGTAATTGCTGGCGGCAACGATCTCGATGCCTTCGGCGGTGCGACGGTTGGACAGGATCACGGCATCCGGGCCATGTTCCTCGCGCACCATGCGGAATGCGGTGCGCATATCCGGGGCGACAAAGCGTTTGATTTTCATGCCACCTGCCTCCAGGAACGGGACCCGCCGGACGCCGGACGGGTGCGCGATGAATGTGGGTGTGTCGCCAGCGTCATGAGTTGCCTGTCCCGTTCGTAGTTCCAAGTCCTGCCATCCGCCCCGCAGCGGTGGTGCTGGCTGCGGTCTCGGCAGAGCTAATGCATGCGGTGTGCCAAAACCGCAGTGCTGGATTTCTGGCGCTCGATCAGGAGGGTTGCGCGTGCGGCGGCTGCCCCTGCTGCCCCCCATCCGCCCTTTGGGCACCTTCCCCCGCGGGCGGGGGAAGGGAGGCGTTGGCCCGGCGCTGCTAGTGCATTGGCGCAACGCCGCTGCAGCGCTGGCAATCCGTTGCCTTCTCCCGCGGGCGGGAGAAGGTGGCGCGCAGCGCCGGATGAGGGGCGTTGGTGCGGTGCGAGTCTCGCCTGCGGGAGTGTGGCGAGACTGCTGCCCCCCATCCGCCCTTCGGGCACCTTCCCCCGCGGGCGGGGGAAGGGAGGCGTTGGCTCGGCGCTGCTGCTGCATTGGCGCAACGCCGCTGCAGCGCTGGCAATCCGTTGCCTTCTCCCGCAGTCGGGAGAAGGTGGCGCGCAGCGCCGGATGAGGGGGGCGGTGCGGTGTGACTCCTACCTGCTGGCACATCGCCCGACTGCTGCCCCCATCCGCCCTTCGGGCACCTTCCCCCGCGGGCGGGAGAAGGTGGCGCATAGCGCCGGATGAGGGGCGTTGGCCTTAGCTGATCGTGCCGACCAGCTTCAGACGCTTGTCTTCGGGCACTTCGCTGTACGCCAGCACCGACAGGGACGGGACGCTGTGGCGGACCAGGCGGGCGAGGGCGGCGCGGACCTGGCCGGGCACCAGGACCACCGCCGGTTCGTTGCGGGCTTCCTGTTTGCCCACGCAATCGGCCAGGCTCTGGTGCAGGCGCTCGGCCAGGCCGGGTTCCAGCGCCACGCCGTTGCCATGGGTGGATTCCTGCAGCACGCGCTCCAGCTGCGGGGCAAGGGTGAACACCGGCAGCTCGGCCGACATGCCGGCGATTTCCTGCACGATGAAGCGGCCCAGCGAGGTACGCACCGCGGCGGTGAGGGTGGCCGGGTCCTGGCTGTGCGGGGCGTGCTCGACCAGCGCTTCGACGATCTTGCGCAGCTGGCGTACCGGAATGCGCTCGATCAGCAGGTTCTGCAGCACCCGCACCACCACCGACAGCGGCAATGCCTTGGGGGTGAGGTCTTCGACCATCTTCGGCGCGGTCTTGCCCAGGGTGGCCAGCAGCTGCTGGACTTCCTCGTGGCCGAGCAGTTCCGGGGCGTGCTCGCGGATCAGGTGCGACAGGTGGGTGGCGACCACGGTCGCCGGATCCACCACCGTATAGCCCATGGATTCGGCATAGGCACGCTGATGCGGCTGGATCCAGGTGGCGTCCAGGCCGAACGCCGGGTCCTTGCCGGGAATGCCGTCCAGCTGGCCGAGCGCGCCGCCCGGGTCCAGCGCCAGCTCGCGGTCGGGATGGATTTCGGCGGTGGCGACCGGGACGCCGTGCACCAGCAGCCGGTAGGCATTGGCCGACAGCTCCAGGTTGTCGCGGATATGCACGGGCGGGACCAGGAAGCCGATGTCCTGGGTGAGCTTGCGGCGCACGCCCTTGATGCGTGCCATCAATTCGCCGCCCTGGTGCTTGTCCACCAGCGGGATCAGCCGGTAGCCCACTTCCAGGCCCAGTGGGTCGATCGGGCGCAGTTCGTCCCAGCTCAGCTCGGCGCTGGCCTGGGCGGTGGCGGCAGTGGCTGCCGCCTGCGGGTCGCTGGCCGCATCGCCGGCGGCGGGCGCGACCAGGCTGCGCTTGTACAGTTTCCAGGCGATCACACCCAGGATCAGGCCCAGCGTCAAAAACGCGACGTTGGGCATGCCCGGCACCAGGCCGACCAGGCCCAGGATGGCCGCAGCCACGGCCAGGGCGCGATGCTGGCCGAACACCTGGCCGATCATCGCCCCGCGCATGTCCTGCGCCCGCGAGGCGCGGGTCACCAGCAAGGCGACCGAGGACGAAACCAGCAACGCAGGCAGCTGCGCCACCAGGCCGTCGCCGATCGACAGCAGGGTGTAGGTCGAAGCCGCATCCACGAACGACATGCCGTGCTGCAACATGCCCACGGCCATGCCGCCGACCAGGTTGATGAACAGGATCAGGATGGCGGCGATGGCGTCGCCGCGGATGAACTTGTTGGCACCGTCCATCGCGCCGTAGAAGTCGGCTTCCTCGCGCACTTCCTCGCGGCGGGCCTTGGCTTCCTCGCGCGTCAGCAAACCGGCGTTGAGGTCGGCGTCGATGGCCATCTGCTTGCCGGGCATGGCGTCCAGGATGAAGCGGGCGGTCACTTCCGACACGCGCCCGGCACCCTTGGTGATGACCACGAAGTTGATGATGGTCAGGATCGCGAACACCACGATACCCACGGCGTAGTTGCCGCCGATCACGAACTGGCCGAACGCCTCGATCACCTTGCCGGCGGCGGCGTGGCCGTCCTGGCCGTTGATCAGGATCACGCGGCTGGAAGCGACATTCAGCGCCAGCCGCAGCATCGTGGTCATCAGCAGCACGATGGGGAAAATGGTGAATTCCAGCGGACGCTGCACGTACACCACCGCCAGCAGCACCATCAGCGAGATGGCGATGTTGAAGGTGAACAGCGCATCCAGCACCGGGGCCGCCAGCGGCACCATCAGCATGGCCAGCATGGCCATCAGGGCCAGCGGCGCACCCAGGCCGTTGCGCAGCAACTCCATGATGCGGCGGGCGTTCATCGGGACGGGCTGGGCGCTCATGGGGTCGCTCCCTTGCCGAACTCATCCACCTCCAGCGACGGCAATTCCGGCATCGGGCCGCCGTTCCACCCGCGCAGCTGGTAGACGTAGGAAAGCACCTGGGCCACGACCGAATAGAGTCTCACGGGAATTTCCTTGCCGATTTGGGCTTCCCTATACAAGGCGCGTGCCAAAGGCGGGGCGGTGACGATGGCCACCCGGTGCTGTTCGCCGGTTTCGCGGATGCGGAAGGCCATTTCGTCCACGCCCTTGGCCACCACGATCGGCGCACGCATCTTGCCGCCCTCGTACTTCAGCGCCACCGCGTAGTGGGTCGGGTTCATCAGCACCACGTCCGCCTTGGGCACCGCTTCCATCATCTGGCGCTGCGACATCTGCATCTGCATCTGGCGAATGCGGCCCTTCACTTCCGGGCTGCCCTCGCTTTCCTTCATCTCGCGCTTGATCTCCTCGCGCGTCATCTTGAGCTTCCGCATCCAGTTCCACTTCTGGTACGGCGCATCGATCGCGGCCAGCAGCACCAGTGCGCCGGCGGTGTAGAACAGCAGGCTCTTGGTGAAGTCCAGGCCGTTGCCCACCGCCTGCTCCAGCGGCTGGTTCACCAGTGCGCGCAGGCCGTGCAGGCTCCTGGAGATGCACAGCCACGCCGCCAGGCCGACGAACAGCAGGCGCAGCACCGACTTGACCAGCTCGGCCAGGCTGTGGCTGCCCCACATGCGCTTGACCCCGTTCATCGGGTTGAGCTTGTTGAGGTCGGGCATCAGCGCCTTACCGGAAAAATGCAGGCCGCTCATCAGCAGCGGGCCGGCCAGCCCGGCCAGCAGGCAGATGCCGATCAGCGGCACCATCACCCACAGCAACTGCATCAGCAGGTCGCCGAAGTGGCCGAACAGCGCCATCGGGTTCTCGCGCATCCTCGGGTCGGGGCTGAGCGCGGTCTTCATCCACACCGCCGCGCCATCGCCGATGCCGCCGGCCAGGGCCATCAGGCCGAACACGCCGGCGCCGAACACCGCCGCAGTGGACAACTCCCGCGATTGCGGGATGTTGCCTTGCTCGCGGGCCTCGCGAAGGCGTTTTTCGGTGGGAAGCTCTGTACGCTCGCCGCCGTCTTCGGACTCGGACATGGAAGTGCCGGTGGGGGATCAGCCTGGGCTGATGCAAGCGGTGTTCCAGAGGCGGGATTCGGGAGTCGGGATTTGTAAGAGCGGTGGGCTGCGGGCTGATCGGGATGCGGCTGACGGGCCGAATGGATGATGCCGCGTCGTGCTCGGGGCGTGGCGCCTTGGGGCCTGGCTCAGCTGGCCAGGCGTGTTGGGCCGTCGCGTTGGGCGAGGACCAGGGCGATGAACTGTTCGGCGGGCATCGGCCGGCCCAGCAGATAGCCCTGCAGCTGGTCGCAGCCCAGGCGTTCGAGGGTGTTGCGCTGGGCCGGGGTTTCCACGCCCTCGGCCACCACCTGCAGGCGCATGGTGTGGGCCAGCGCCACCACTGCGGCAACGATGGCGATGTCCTCGGCGCCGTTGTCCATGGCCTGCACGAAGCTGCGGTCGATCTTCAGCTCGTGCGCGGGCAGCCGGCGCAGGTACAGCAGGTTGGAATAGCCGGTGCCGAAGTCGTCGATGGCGATGCGCACGCCCAACGCGTTGAGCTGGCCCAGGGTGTGCAGGCAGGCCTCGGCATCGCGCATGGCCATGGTCTCGGTGATTTCCAGGGTGAGCTGGCCAGGGGCGATGGCATGGCTGCCCAGCGTGGTCGCCACTTCGTCCAGCAGGCTGGGCGAGGCGAGCTGGGTGGCCGACAGGTTCACCGCCACGCGCCAGTCGCCATGGCCGGCGTCGCGCCACTCCCGCATCTGCCGGCAGGCCTGTTGCAGGACCCAACTGCCCAGCGCACCGATCATGCCGCTGCGTTCGGCCAGCGGAATGAAGCTGTCCGGTGGCACCAGGCCGCGTTCGGGGTGCTGCCAGCGAACCAGCGCCTCGGCACCGAGCGGGCGGCCGTCCTCGGCGCAGTACTTGGGTTGGTAATGCAGGACGAACTGGCCCGACTCCAGCGCGCGTGGCAGCTCCTGCAGTAATTGCAGGCGCTCGCCGGTGGTGCCGGTCATGGAGCGTTCGAAGAAGCTGTAGCGGTTGCGGCCAGCCTGTTTGGCGTGACCCATCGCGGCATCGGCGTGGCTCATCAGCTGGTGTTCGCTGCCCGCATCCTCCGGGTACAGCGCGATCCCGATACTGCTGCTCAGACGCAGCTCGCGCTCGCCGACCAGGAAGGGCGCTGCCAGCGCCTGCAGCAACTGTGCGGCAATGGCAGCAGCGTCTTCCGGGTCGGCGATGTCGGCCACCAGTACGAATTCATCCGCGCCCAGCCGCGCCAGGCTGGCATGCGCGTCGCGGAACGTGGCCAGACGCCCGGCCACCGCCACCAGCAAGCGGTCGCCGAACTGATGGCCGTAGCCGTCGTTGACCACCTTGAAGCCGTCCAGGTTGATCAGCATCACCGCAAACCGCTGCCCATCGCGCTGCGCGCGTTCGATGTTCTGCAGCACATGCTCGTGCAGCAAGACGCGGTTGGGCAGGCGGGTGAGCGGATCGTGCAGGGCGGCCAGGGCCAGATCGGCATTGGCGCGCGCCAGCGATTGCGCCAGCACGTCGGTGCGTTGCTGGAAGCGCCGCGACAGCATCGAAATCACCAGTGCCAGCATCAGCAAGGCCAGCGTGACCAGCACCACCACCGCGGTTAGCCACGAGAGCGGCAGGTGCATCTCCGATGCCGCGCCGCAAATGCTGCCGGGCGCGAAGCGCGCCGCAGCCATGCCGGTGTAATGCATGCCGACGATCGCGACCCCCATCACCACCGCCGCGATCAGGCGCAGGCTGTGTCGGCGGCCATCGTGGCGCAGCCGGAACGCGATCCACAGCGCGGCGGCACAGGCGCCGATGGCGATCGCGATGGAAAGGCCGAACAGCAGCGGGTCGTAGCTGATGGCGGGCACCATGCGCATCGCGCCCATGCCGATGTAGTGCATCAGCGCGATGCACAGCCCCATCAGCACCGCGCCCAGGCCCAGCCGCGGCCAGGGCAGTTGCGGTTGCGAGGTCAGCCACAGCGCCAGCGCCGAGGCCAGGATGGCCGCCAGCATCGAGTAGGCGGTCAGCGCCACGTCGTAACCCAGCGGAATCGGCAGCCGGAACGCCAGCATGCCGACAAAGTGCATCGACCAGATGCCGATCCCCATCGAGATGGCGCCGCCCACCAGCCATGCGGCGGCGATGCCGCCACGGCTGACGGTCATGCGGGCGGCCAGATGCAGCGCGGTGTAGGAGGCCAGCACGGCCACCACCAGCGACAACAGCACCATGCCAAGGTTATAGGTTGCGACCACCCATCCAGTTCCGACGTCGACAGACGCGCTTGCTCAAGGAGCTAGCGACCCGGCGTGCGCGTTCTTGAGCCTGCAAGCGCGCAACGCTGGGGATCAATCAGGCCACCGAACTTTCGGGTTCTTCCGGTTCGATGCGGTTGCGGCCGTTGCCCTTGGCCCGATACAAGGCTTCGTCCGCACGCGCCAGCAACGAGGCAGCGGTGTCGCCGATGCGAAACCACGCTACGCCGACCGAGCAGGTCACCTGCAGCGGTCGCGCGGCACCGACGTCGTAGGGCGGCAGGCTGATCGCGTCGTGGATGGCGCGCAGGCGGTGCTGGCTCTGGCGGTTCATGCCAGGCAACAGCAGCAGCAGTTCTTCGCCACCGTAGCGGCCCACCTTGTCCGAATCGCGCAGGCACGCGGTGAGCCGTGCGCCGACCTTGGCCAGCACCGCATCGCCGACCAGGTGTCCGTGCTCGTCGTTGATCTGCTTGAAGTGATCCAGGTCGATCAACACCACCGCCAGCGGCTGACCGGCCTCCGCGCAGGCCTGCAATGCGTCGGCCATCGCCTCGAGGATGCCGGAACGGTTGAGCAGGCCGGTCAGCGCGTCGTGGCTGGCCTTCAGCGCCAGCGCGGCGCGGGCATTCTCCAGATCGCGCTTTTCGCGTTCCAGCTGGTAGGTGCGCTCGGCCACCAACTCGGCCAGCATGCGCTCGCGCGCCACCAGATGACGGTGCCGCCACCGCCACAGGCCGATCAACAGGCCGCCACCGATCAGCACGTACAGCACAACCGCCGGTGGGCTGCGCCACCACAGCGGCGCCACCGCGAACGGCAGGTCGACCACTGGCGAGACGGTGCGCCGGTAACGGTCGAACAGCTGCACCTGCAGGCGGAAATGCCCGGACGGCAGTGGCGGCTGGTCGATCGACAGATCGGTGCCCTGGATCCATTCCTCGTGCAGGCCGAGCAGGCGGTAGCGCACCGACAACCGGCTGGGGTCGTCGTAGACCTCCATCGTCGACAGTTCGATATGCAGCGGCTTGTCGCTCCAGCCCAGCAACTGGCCGCGCTGCACCGGCACGCCGCCGCGGCTGACGCTGTCGATGCGCAGGCTGGGCGGGCGCTGGTCGAACAGGCGCCCGGGATCCTGCACATGACTGACGCCGCGGGCGGTGCCGATCCAGATCGAGCCGTCGGGGTCTTCGGCGAACGCGGCTTCGGAAACGTCGTCCCAGAGCAGGCCCTGCGATTGCGACAGATGCGCCCAGCGCTGCCCGTTATAGACCTCCACGCCGCGCGCGTGGCCGACCCAGACCCGGCCCACGCTGTCGCCGCGCAGCAGGTAGACGCCGACATCGCCCAGGGCCTCATCGCTGATCGCCTGCAGATCCAGTCGCCCGTCGCTCAGCACGCCGTGCCACACGCCGGGTCGATAGAACGCCAGCCACACCTCGCCGCTGTCGCTGATATGGAATTTGCCGATCCATGGGTCCGCCGCGCCGCCGTTGACCTGCACCGGCACCCTGGACCAGCGCTCGCCCTGCAGCCGGAACAGGCCGTTGGCGCTGGAGACCCACAGCGTGCCGTCGGCGGTGTGCTGGATGTCGGTGTAGGCGATGCTGGGCAGCTCGGACACCGGCTGCAGCGCGCCGCCACGCTCGGGGTGTTCGATCACGAACAGGCCGCCGACGCTCAGCACCCACAGCCGGCCCTGGCGATCGAGATGCAGGCGTCGCCCGGTGCGCGGAAGCTTGCCGATCTCGGCACTGCGGCCGTCCGGCCAGTGCCGGCGCAGGTGACCTGCCGAATTGAGCGTCCACACACTGCCATCGGTGCTGCGCGCCAAGCCGACGACCTGGATACCTGCATCCGGCAGGGCTGGGGCGAATCGGCTATCCGGATGCGCCTGGCGGCCGCTGCCATGTTCGTTTCCCACCACCAGCGCACCGTGCGCATCGCGCACGATCGCCCAGGTCGGGGCGGCCGGCATCCCCTGCGAGGTGTCCCAGTTCTCGATCCATTCGTAGCCAGCCCAGCGCACCAGGCCTTCGCCGTCCACGGTCATCCAGACATCGCCGTCGCGATCCACCACGATCGCGTCGCTGCTGCCGGGCGGCAGGCCGTTGGCGATGCCGAAACTGCGCCAGTGACCGCCTTCCCAGCGCACCAGTCCATCGTTGCGGCGCATCAGCACGCGCCCCTGGCGATCCATCACCAGCGGCGCCTGTTGCCCGACGGTGCTGCCATCCAGCAGCGGCGCTGGGCGCACGCTGAAGCGTTGCGCGCCGGGAGCGCGGTAGAGCAGCGTCCCGGCGCCGCGCACCCACAGCCCACCCTCGCGATCGCGCAGCACGCTGGACCAGAGGTCTTCCGGAACGCCTTGTTCGGGCCCGTAGACCTGCACCCTGCGCTGCGCATCGATGGCGCACAGCTTGCGCGCGCAGCCGGCCCACAGCGTGTCGCCGTCCACCGACAGGCTCATCACCCTGGACAGTTCCGGCACGCGCACCCGCGTGGCGGTGTCCAGCAGCGGCTCGCTGTGCCAGCGGCCGTTGGCGCGCGGGCTCAGGTGTTCCAGCGTTCCGCCGTTGGCCAGCACCGTGCCCCATGCCGGGCTGGCGAGCAGCATGCCTTCCTGCAGGTGTTCGGCCTCGTCGGGGGCCAGCCTGCGAAAGCCGTTCTCGGTGCCGACGAACAGGGCCTGGAAGCCGGCGACCCACAACTGGCCGTCGGCCGACTCGCTCATTGCGCTGATCGGTTCGTTGCGCAGGCCGTCCAGTTCCACCTGCTTGAAGACGCGCCCGTTGTAGCGATACAGCCCGCTCTCGGTGCAGACCCACAGCAGCGTGGCGCGGGTCTGCAGCAGGCAGGTGCCGGCCAGGCCGAGCAGGCCTTGATCGTGCGCGTAGCGGCGGATGCTGAGGCTTTGCGCGCCGGCCAGATCGGCCCATGCGAACAGGGCCAGCAACCACACCGCCACAGACGGTGCATGCCGGCCCGACAACCTGCTTTGGTGGTGCAAGGACCCCACAGGCGTTGCAGTCTCCCACGCATCGTGCGTGCGCTCCGCGCCCCTTGCGCGGGGTGTCTCACGCGTCCACTGGCAGCCTGTCGCGGGCTGCGATAAAGCGACTAGCGGCTGTCGTTGCGGAATACTTTAATCGCGGCGTGTGCAGCGCGAGTGCAGGGCAGGAGCGGGAGTGGCCAGCGCACGGCGGGCTGGAGCGACGGGATGCGCGATCGGCCGGGAAGGGCGCGCGCAGCCAGCCCGCCGCGGTGCTCGATGCAGGCCTGTACCAGCAGGTGCCCGCGATGGCAGCGCTCGGAAACCCGGGCGCGGTGCCTGCTTCGCCGCGCCCGCACGCTCAGCGGTCGTCGCTGGCGGGTGCACCGGTCAGGGGCGTCTGGTCGGCATAGGCGATGCGGTTGCGGCCGTCGCGCTTGGCGCGGTACAGCGCCGCATCTGCCCTCGCGAGCAGGTGTTCCAGGGTCTCGCCGGGCTGCAGCCAGGCCACTCCGGCCGAGCAGGTGATGTGCAGGCTCGCGCCATCGATGCGGTAATCGCCGCAGATGCCGCGGTGCAGATCCTCCAGGCGATGGGTGGCGCCGCACTGCAGGCCCGGCAACAGCGCCAGCAGTTCTTCGCCGCCGTAGCGACCCACGCGGTCGTCGCCGCGCACCAGCGCGTCCAGCCGGCGCCCGACACCGGCCAGTACCGCATCGCCGGCCAGGTGCCCGTGCTGATCGTTGACCTGCTTGAAATGGTCCAGGTCGATCAATACCACCGCCAGCGGGCGTGTCGGCGGATCGGCGCGCTGCAGCAGGCAGCGCAGCGCGGCCAGGATGCCGGCGCGATTGAGCAGCCCGGTGAGTTCGTCGTGGCTGGCCTTGAGCGTCAGCTCGGCGCGTGCCGCTTCCAGCTCGCGTTTGTCCTGTTCCAGCTCGGCCGTGCGTTCGGCGACCAGGTGTTCCAGTTCGCGCTTGCGCCGCAGCAACTTGGCGGTTCGCCAGCGCAGCAAGGCGACCACGCCGGCAACGGCCAGCAGCCCATAAGCGATCAGGGCGGCAGGAGCACGCCACCACGGCGGCGTCAGCACGAAGTCGAAACGCGTGATGGGGCTGATGCTGCGCTGGCTGGCATCCACCGCCTGGATCTCCAGCGAGTAGCGTCCCGGCGGCAGCAGCGGATAGCTCAGGTGGCTCAGCGAGGTCGTGGTCCAGCCGGCCTGATGGCCCTTGGCCCGGTAGCGGAAGCTGATGCGGTCAGGGCCGCCTTCGACGCCAGGAGTGCCGATATCCACGTCGAGCGGCACCTGCGACCACGGCACCCGCGCGCCGGGCGCGATGGTCTGCTCGCCACGGCGCACGCGCAGTACCTCCACCCGCAACGGCGGTGCGGCGAAGACGCGCGATGGATCGATCAGGTGGCTCAGCCCGCGACTGCTGCCCAGCCAGATGCTGCCATCGCCATCCTCGAACAAGGCATTGGCGGACACGTCGTCCCATAGCAGGCCCTCGCTGCGCGTCGCGCGCGACCAACGCCCCCTGTCCAGCAGATCCAGCCCCTGGCTACTGCCCAGCCACAGGCGTCCCTTGCTGTCGTGACGAAGGATGAAGGGCATGACGCGCGACACCAGCGGGTCGGCAACCGCCGATAGGGTGATCTGTGCAGCGTCCTGCACCTTGCCGTGCCAAAGTCCGGTGTCGCGCAACGACACCCAGAGCTGGCCATCGGTAGAGAAATCGAGCAGGAAGAATTGCTGAGTGGGCAGGTCGCCGTGCACCTGCACGCGGACCCAACGGCCATCCGCCTCCCGGCGATACAGTCCCTCGCGCGTACCGGCCCACAGGCGCCCCTGGTGATCCAGGTCGAGGTCGGCCACGTAGACCGCCGGCACCGAGAGTTCCCGCGCGGGGTGCGGCGGCGTCCCGGGCTGGATCGAATACAGGCCGTGTGGCGTGCTGATCCACAGCACGCCGGCAGGGTCGAACAGCAACTTGCTGATGGGCAAGCCAAGCTGCAGGACGTCGATGGTCTTGCCGGTGCCCGGATCGCGTCGCGCCAGCGCGCCGGACGAGCGCCCCACCCAGGCCGCGCCATCGGCCGGCGACAGCGCGATGGACACCGCCTGCAACAGTGGCTCGCCATTGGCGAGCGTCCACGGCTGCACGCGCCCGGTCCGGGGATCGAACAGGTTGGAGCCGGCATCGCCGCCTACCAGCAGTTCTCCGCTGGGCAACCGCTGGATCGACCAGGTCGGTGCCTCGGCCAGCCCCTGGCTTTCGTCCCAGTGCTCGATGGTGCCGTAGCCCAGCCAACGTTGTACGCCCAGCCCGCGCGTGCCGATCCACAGCTGGCCGGTGCTTTGCATCAGCAACGGTCCGACCATCGGGCTGACGCCCGAGCCCTGGTCGTGCCCGAAATAGCGCCAGCGATCGCCTTCCCAGCGCACCATGCCGCGATCGGAGCGAGTGATCAGGCGACCCTGCGCATCCTCGGACAAGGTGGTCGCGGCGGACAAGGTGTCGAAACGGGTGCCGGCCGGCGCCGGATGATCGCGGAACAGGTGCTGGCCCGGCGCACGCGACAGCACCAGGCCGCCACCGCGTAGCCACAGCGTGCCCCGGTGGTCGCGGAAAATCGCGCGCCACTGTCGTTCCGGTACGCCGTCGGCATCCCCCAGCAGAACGATCCGGCCGGCGTCATCGATGCGGCACACCTGCTTGCCGCAGCTGGCCCACAGCACCTGCCCATCGGCCAGCAAGGCCTTGCCGGCGGGCAGCGTGGTGCCATCGTCCAGGCGTAGCGGTAGCGGCCGCACGCTCCAGCCGCCCGGCTGCGCCGGCGACACCTGGAGCAACTGGTTCTCGCTGACCACGACCACGCCATCTGCATAGGGCGCGATCACATTGCCGTTCTCGGCGCGAATCGGGTTGCCGTCCTGCAGAACCGGCGTGAAGGTGGTGCCGTTGCGCACGAACACGCCGTTGACGCTGGCGACCCACAGGCGGCCGCGACGGTCCAGCGTCAATGCCCGGATGAACCGCGCATCCAGGCCGCTCTCCCGGCCGACCGGAATGAAGCGTTCGCGTTCGAAGCGGTGCAGCCCCAGTTCGGTGCCGACCCAGACCACGCCCTGACGGTCTTCGAGCAGGCTGTTGACGGTCATGCCCTGCAAGCCGTCGGCCTGGGCGTAATCGCGAATGCTGTAGGTCTGCGCGCCGACGCTCGCGGCCAGGCACCAGCCGAGCAGGCATAACGCGATCCGACGGCCCCACGGCTGGCCACCCGAATCCGATGAGGCGAACAGCGCAGGCAGGTTGGGCATCGGAGTCCGGGCGGGGAAGAAATGCCGATTGAGTCACTCAATCGCCACCAGCGTTGACGGCGATCGTCCTCGAAACTTGAGCCGTGCTGCACTCAGCCGGTCAGGTCCCTGGCGGCATCGAAGGCGGTGTCGAACAGGCGCTGCACTGGCGGGGCGAACTCGCTGGCGAAGCTGGACAGCAGGAACAGCCCCAGCAACACCGTCAGCGGCAGGCCCAGTTGCATCGGGTTCAATGCCGGCGCCGCCTTGGACAGCGCACCGAAGGCCAGGTTCACCGCCAGCATCGCCACCATCATCGGCAGCGCCAGGGTCAGCCCGCCGCGCAGGATCTGCAGGAACAGCGTGGGCGCCACTTCGGCAAACGCACTGGCATCGGGGATGGCGGTGCCGATCGGCAAGGCCTTGTAGCTGTCCACCAGCAGCGCGATCACTGCCAGATGCCCGTTGGCGGCGAAGAACAACAGGCCGAAGCCGATGTAGAACCACTGCGCGATCACGCCCGAGGTCACCCCGCGCATCGGGTCGGACATCTGCGCGAACGACAGGCCGGTGGACTGGGACACCAGCTCGCCGGCAAGGGCGCCGGCCTCGAAGATCAACTTGAGCATGAAGCCCATGCTGGCCCCGACCGCCAGTTCGCGCGCGATGCTGAGCACCGCGGTGGCGGTGAAGCCGTCCCACTCCGGCACCGGCGGCAAGATCGGCGCCAGCGCCAGCGACAGGGTCCCGGCCAGCATCACCCGTACCCGTGCCGGCACCGCGCGGCTGCCGATCATCGGCATGGCGGTCAGCAAGGCGCCGGTGCGCAGCATGGTCCACATGATCGCGCCAACCATCGCGAACGCGCGCTGGCCGTCGATCACCATCTGGGTGGCGGCATCCATCCGGTCCGGCCCGCTAGCCGATCAGATGCGGGATGCGCTGGAACAGCGCGATGGTGAACTCCACCAGATGCCCGAGCAGCATGCTGCCGGTGGCGAACAGGGTGGCGGTCAGCGCCACCGCCTTGGCGACGAAGGCGATGGTGGGTTCGTTCAACTGGGTCGCGGCCTGGACCACGCCGATCACCACACCCACCACCAGCACGGCCAGCAGCATCGGTCCGGCGATCCACAGGACGGTGACCAGGCCACCACGCAATTCAGTCAGGGCGATTTCAGGGCTCATGGAAGTGGTGATGCAAGTCGGGTGCCAGGGGGGCGGGGATTGGGGATTCGGTATTCGTAAGTTGCTGGTGGCGAGTGGGTGGATGGGGGCGGTTTCATCTTGCCAGTGACATTGGCGCTAGCGTAACGCTGTCGCTGTCGCTGTCGCTGTCGCTGTCGCTGTCGCTGTCGCTGTCGCTGTCGCTGTCGCTGTCGCTGTCGCTGTGCTTTTTGCTTTGCTTGCTCTTGGCTTTTCCGGGCCCCCATACCGCAGCGGCAAGGCCGGCAGATACAACCCGTAGGGCGGCGCGCATGGATGCGCGACGTTTTTGTAGGGGACAGGGATGTCCCCTACAAAAATTTCTGCCGGACTTGCGCACCCGGAGCGCCGCAGGCGCGCAGGGCGCGAGGACGGGGTGTGCTTTCTTTTGGTTACTTTTCTTTGCACAAGCAAAGAAAAGTGACTCGCGCCCGAAGGGCGTGAAAGCCGTTGATCTGCATTGGTATCTTTATCAAATGGATGAGAGCAATGCATAAGCAAGTGCAAGGCTTTCGCTCCCCTTCGGGGAACGAGTCACTTTCTTTGCTTGTGCAAAGAAAGTAACCAAAGAAACACACCCCGTCCTCGCGCCTTCCGCGCTGCGCGCTCCAGGTTCGCAATCCGGGTAGAAATTTTTGTAAGGGACATCCATGTCCCTTACAAAAACGTCGCGCATCCATGCGCGCCGCCCTCCGGGTTGTATCTACCCGGCTTGCCGCTGCGGTATGGGGGCCCGGACGAGCCAAGAGCTCAGAGCAAAAGCAAAAGCAAACCCAAGAGCAGACGCAAACGCGCCAGCCACCCCTATGACGCGTTGAAGCTCGCCGCCAGCGTGCCCACCACCAATACCCACCCATCCACCAGGATGAACAACAGGATCTTGAACGGTGCCGAGATCAGCATCGGCGACAGCATCATCATGCCCATCGACATCAGCACGCTGGCCACCACCAGATCGATGATCACGAACGGGATGAAGATCAGAAAGCCGATCTCGAAGGCGGTCTTCAGCTCGCTGGTCACGAACGAGGCCACCAGCACCGGGAACGGGACCGCGTCCGGGCCTGCGTACTTGCCGTCGCCGGCCATGCCCGCGAAGGTCATCAGGTCGGTCTCGCGGATCTGCGCCAGCATGAAGGCGCGCAACGGCTGGGTGGTCAGGGTCCAGGCGGTGGAGAAGTCGATCTGATTGTTGAAATACGGCTGCAGGCCGGCCCCCCACATCTTCTGCCACACCGGCATCATCACCAGTGCGGTCAGGAACATCGCCAGGCCCAGCAACACCTGATTAGACGGGGTCTGACCGGTGCCCAGCGCCTGGCGCAGCAGGGCCAGCACGATGGTGATGCGGGTGAAGGCAGTCAGCACCAGCAGCATCGACGGCAGCAGGGTGATCGCCGTCATCAGCAGCAGGGTCTGCAGCGGCAGGCTCACCGGCTGGTCGCCGATGCGGCCCACGCTGACGTTCGGCAGGTTCGGCAGCTGGTTGGAGCCGGGCGGCACCGCCGCCGGCGCGGCGGCAGGAGCAGCGGCCGGTGCAGCCGCCTGCGCCATCGACGGCAGGGCGGCCGGGGTGGCGGCCGCCAGCAGCGGGCAGCTCAGCGCCAGCAGGATCAACACCAGGCGGAGGCTACGCCCCCAGCGATTCCAGCTACTGAACATGTCACGGGTCCTTGCGCAGCTTCTGGGCGAGCAGCTGGGCGAAATTGGGCAGTTGCTTGAGGTTGGGCAGGGTGGGCGGCGGCGTGGGCGGCAGCGGTTCGGGCAAGGTATGCAAGGTGGTGATGCCGCCGGGGGTGACGCCCAGCAGGAGTTGCTGGCCGTTGACCTCCACCACCACCACGCGCTCCTTGGCACCGACTGCCAGGCTGGTGACCAGGCGCAGGCCCTCGCTGCTGCGGAATCCGCTGCCGGGCATGCGCTTGAGCAACCAGCCCAGGCCGACGATCAGCGCGAGCACCAGCAACAATGCAAAGACCGCGCCAAACATGCTGGGCGTGGCCGGCGCCTGCGCGCCCACCTGGGTGGCCTTGGCCGCGGCGGGCGCGGCAGCCGCCAGCAGACCGATCAACGCAGCCTCCGGATCCGCTCGCTGGGGCTGACCACGTCGGTCAGGCGGATGCCGAAACGGTCGTTGATGACCACCACCTCGCCGTGCGCGATCAGGGTGCCGTTGACGTACACGTCCAATGGTTCGCCGGCACCGCGTTCCAGTTCCACCACCGAGCCCTGGTTGAGCTGCAGCAGGTTGCGGATCGGAATGCGCGCGCGGCCCACTTCCAGCGACAGCGTCACCGGCACGTCCAGGATCACGTCCAGGTTGAGGTCGGCGGCGTTCTGGTCGTGCTCGGCCTGCAGGCTGTCGAAGGTGGCTGGCGCAGCGTCGAGGATGTCGGAGTTGATCATGGATTGGGGTCCTGGGAGGGAACGGCACGCGGGGCTTGCACGCCAGGCGGGCGCACGGCGGTGATCTTCACGGCGTTGTTGCCGTTGGAGACGCCGAATTCGCCGGTGAACAACGGAATGTCTTCCACGCACAGCGGTACCTGGGCGGGCAGCTCGATCGGCAGGATGTCGCCGATCTTCAGGCCGGTGAGCTGGCGCAGACTCATGCGCTTGCTGGCCAGCACACTGGACAGGGTGACCTCGGCGGTATCCAGCTGCTCGCGCAGCATCACGTTCCACGAGTCGTCGCGGTCGTTGCGGTCGCTCTGGATGCCGGCATCGAGCAGTTCGCGGATCGGCTCCAGCATGGAATACGGCAGGGTGACGTGGATCTCGCCACCACCGCCTTCCAGCTCCACGTGGAAGCGGCACACCACCACGTACTCGCGCGGGGTCACGATGTTGGCGAAGTGCGGGTTGATCTCCGAGTTGATGTATTCGAAGTCCACATCCATCACCGGCGCCCAGGCTTCCTTCAGGTCGGCGAAGGTCTGCTTGAGCATCAGCTGGATCACGCGCATCTCGGTGGCGGTGAATTCGCGGCCTTCGATGCGGGTGTGGAAACGGCCGTCGCCGCCGAAGAAATTGTCCACCACGGTGAACACCAGGGTGGGTTCGAACACGATCAGGCCGGTGCCGCGCAGCGGTTTGAAGCGGATCAGGTTGAGGTTGGTGGGCACATACAGCGAGTGCATGTACTCGTTGAACTTGACCAGGTCGATGCCGCGCACCGACAGGTCGGCCGAGCGCCGGATCAGGTTGAACAGGCCGATGCGCCACAGCCGCGCGAAGCGCTCGTTGACCATTTCCAGGGTCGGCATGCGCCCGCGGATGATGCGGTCCTGGCTGGACAGGTCGTACTGGCGCGCCTCGCCGGGCAAGGGCTCGGGCTCGGTATTGACCGCGCCCGAATCCACGCCATGCAGCAGGGCATCGATTTCGTCCTGGGATAGCAGATCGCTCACGCTCATCGGGCAGGCCTTACTGGGTCACGAAACTGGTGAACAGCAATTCTTCGATGCATTTTTTGCCGGTCTCGCTGGTCATGACCTTCTGCGCTTCGGCCAGTGCGGATTTCTGCAGCTTCTGCTTGCCGGCCAGGTCGGCCACGTCGGTGGCCTTGACCTGCGACAGCAGCATCAGCAGGTGCGCACGGATGGCGGGGGCGTTCTCGGTGATGAGTTTGAGTTCTTCCGGGTCGCGGGTGACCAGCTGCACTTCGACCTGAAGATACTGCGGGCCGTCGCCGGGATCGGCCAAGTTGACCACAATTGCCGGGTCCATCGGGAAGTACTGTGCCGGCTTTGGCACTTCGGCAACCTTGGGGGCGTCGTGCTTGCCGCCTTTTTCGTCGCCCTTGTGGCCAAGGAAGAACCAGGCGCCACCGCCGGCGGCCGCCAGTACGACCACACCGATGGCGATCAGCAGGATGGGCTTCTTGCCACCCTTCTTCTTCTCGTCCTTCTCTTCGGTCTTCTCGGGTTTCTTTGCGGCTGCCACGGTCTGCTCCAGGGGAATGCTCACCCATTGGATGCAATGCCCGTGCCAAAACTGCGTCGGATTCCTGGCACGGGCGTGCCATGACGTGAAACACCCCCGCAAGCCTTGCGCTGCAGGGGAAAGGGATCAGCCGCGATGGTCCGGCAGGCGGGCGCAACAGCGGCGCCGCGGGCGACTGCGGGGCGTTGGATCAGGCGTAGGCGTCCAGCAATCCACGCTGGCGTAACACCACCGACGGAATTCCGACGGCCGGGCTGTCGTCCAGGGTGAGCCCGTTGCCCTCGCTGCCGCCGCCATTGCGGTTGCCGGACTGGCCCTGCTGTTGCTGGCTCACATCGGCCTGGCCGAGCTGGAAGCCGTTCTGCCCGAGCATGTCGCGCAGCCGTGGCAGGCTCTGTTCCAGCGCCTGGCGGGTGTCGGCATTGGTGGCGGTGAAGCTGGCGTTGACCTTGTCGCCTTCCAGGTGCAGGCGTACCTCGACCGGGCCCATCTCGCTCGGGCTCAGCTTGATGTGGGCGTGGCCGATCTTCTGGTCGGCCAGCCAGCTCAGGCGGGCGCCGATGGCGTCGTCGAAGGTGTCGCTGCCCATCTCCGGGGTCGGGGTGGGCGAGGCGCTGAAGATCGGTGCCGGGTCCTGCACGCGGGTCGGCGTGGGTGCGGCGGCGGTGGGCAGCACGAAGGCCGGGGCATCCGGGCCTGCCGGGCTGGCGCCGTCGTCGTCGGCCGGCGCCAGGGCCTTGGCGGCCATGCTCATCAGCGCGACGGTCTGCGCATCGCCGCTGACGGCGGTGCTGGAGGTGGGCTTGGCCGTCGTGGCCGCCGCCGGCGCCAGTGCACCCAGTGAGGGCAGGGCGGTGGTGGTGACGGCTGCGGTAGCGGGCGCAGCAGCCGCGTCGGTCGGC
>NZ_JAJGQG010000022.1:0-81598 GCF_020783795.1 Xanthomonas sp. NCPPB 1067 | reverse complement strand
GCGCCGCGAGGCGCGCTGCGGTCAGCCAGCGATATCTTCCAGCGCTCGATTGCGCGTCTTCGGCCCGAAACAGGCGATCACGCTCGCTACGATCGACATGCTGATCACGATGAAGCTCAGCACGCCATGACTGCCCACCTGGGCCAGCAGCCAGCCGATCAGCACACTGCTCATTGCCGTCGACAGGCGACTGAACGAGTAGCAGAACCCCACCGCCCGCGCGCGCAGGACGGTGGGAAATAGCTCGGCCTGATAGCCGTGATAGGCAAAGCTCATCCAGGCATTGCAGAATGCGATCATCGCCCCGCATAGCACCATGCCGATGGCCTGATGCTGCAGCGAAAACAGCACGCCGAACAGCACCGCGCCCAGTGCCGATGCGGTGATCTGCCATTTGTTTTCCCAGCGCTGCGCAAAGCGCAGCAGCAACAACGGCGCCAGCGGGTAGGCCAGCGAAATCGCAAACGCATATCCCAGGCTCTTGGTCACCCCGGTGCCTTGCGCGGCGATCAAGGCCGGCAACCAGTTGCCGAAGCCGAAGAAGCCGATCGCCTGGAACACATGGAACACCACCAGCATGCCGATACGCCCGCGGTAGGGCGCGCGCCATAGCAGGCAGACCTGCCCCGGGCCGGCGGGGGTCGCATCGGCAACCACCGGCGTCGGCAAAGGCCCTTGGATGTCGCGCTCGCAGCGTGCCTCCAGGTGCGTCAGTACCGTGTCGGCCTCCGCATAGCGGCCCTGGGCGGCGAGCCAGCGCGCCGATTCGGGCAAGCGGCTGCGCAGCCACCAGATCGCCAGTGCGAACACGCCGCTCAGCAGCACCACCCAGCGCCAGCCGCTGACACCCAGCGGCGCGTGCGGTACCAGCAGCCACGCGCTCAGCGCCACTGCCGGTACCGCCAGAAACTGCACCAGGAACGCAAATGCAAACGCCGCGCCGCGCATATGCCGGGGGACCAGTTCCGACAGATAAGTGTCGATGGTCACCAGCTCGATGCCCAACCCAATGCCGACCACCAGGCGCAGCACGATCACTCCGGTGGCAGTGCTTTGCAGCCCCATCGCCACAGTGGCTGCGGTGTACCAGACCAGCGCGAAGGTGAACACCATGCGTCGACCGAAGCGGTCGGCGAGCGGACTCAGGAATGCAGCGCCCACGAATAGTCCCAGAAAAGTGGCCGCAGCAAACGCGGCCTGATCGGATACGCCGAACGCACCGTCATTGCCATGGGCAAAGATGCCGTCGGCGATCAGGCCTGGGCTGACGTAGGCGGTCTGGAACAGGTCGTACAGCTCGAAAAAGCCGCCCAATGCCAACAGGCCGACCAGCCGCCACAGGGTTGCGCTGGCAGGTAACCGGTCGATACGCGCAGCGATCTGTGCAACGTCTGAGCCGCGGGTGGATACGGCAGGAGAGGCCATGGTCATGCCTTGCAGCCAACGGATCGTGATCGTAGCCAGCGGCCGCTCTCGAACCGGCCGGTGCTTCGTTGAGCGCCCTAGGCTTTCGTCCCCGCACGCGGGCTGGCCGCGTGCCCGCCATCGAAGACAACGCAGGTGCATGCGCGATCCATCCATGCGTGGCCGAGGCCGCTGACTGCCTGCCTCGGTGTTCGATTGCTGGAATGCTGTAATCCTGTCCGGCGGCCCGCAGATGGCTGGCAAAGCGGCAGGTCGGCCCCATCTCCTGAACATTCTCTGGTTCCGGAGTCATCGATGACCCCTATCTCCGTGCTCGATCTGGCGCCGGTCTGCGAAGGCAGCGACACCACCCACGCCTTCGCGAACATGCTGGATCTGGCGCAGCACGCCGAGCGCTGGGGCTACCAGCGCTACTGGCTGGCCGAACACCACAACATGCCCGGGATCGCCAGCGCTGCCACCGCGGTGTTGATCGGGCACGTGGCCGGCGGCACCAGCACCATCCGTGTCGGCGCCGGTGGCATCATGCTGCCCAATCATGCGCCGCTGCAGGTGGCCGAACAGTTCGGCACGCTGGCCTCGCTGTATCCGCAGCGTATCGACCTGGGTCTGGGCCGCGCGCCTGGCACCGACCAGCCCACCGCGCGCGCCCTGCGCCGTTACTTCGACAGCGCCGACCAGTTCCCCCAGGACGTGGCCGAGTTGCTGCGCTATTTCGCACCCGCAGTGCCGGGACAATTGGTGCAGGCCGTGCCCGGTGCCGGCCTCGACGTGCCGGTGTGGCTGCTGGGCTCCAGCCTGTTCAGTGCACGGCTGGCGGCGGCCATGGGCCTGTCGTTCGCCTTTGCCTCGCATTTCGCGCCCGATGCGATGGATGAAGCGGTGGCGATCTATCGCCGCGAATTCCGCCCGTCTGCGCAGTTGGCCAAGCCCTACGTGATGCTGGCACTGAACGTGGTAGCCGCCGAAACGCAGGCGCAGGCGCGCCGCCTGTTCACCACCCAGCAGCAGAGCTTCGTGAATCTGCGGCGCGGCAAGCCGGGCAAGATTCCTGCGCCGATCGACGACATCGACAGCTTCTGGCAACCGCACGAGCGCGCAGGTGTGGAGCGCGCCCTCGCATGCACGGTGCTAGGCGATGCCGAGCAGGTTGCGCGTGGCGTCGCAGAGTTCATCGAGCGCCATGCGCCGGATGAGTTGCTGTTCACCGCCAACATCTACGATCACAGCGCGCGTTTGCGCTCGTTCGAGATCGCCGCAGCGGCGGTACGCGAATTGGACGTGACCACTGTGTGATTCACGTCGCTTTGCGTGGCGATCCGCTCAGATGCGTGCACATCCATTGGGAAGGCAGGCATGCAATTTCACGAACGCAGCGAGAACATCAAGCAACTGGCCGAGTTGATTCGCGGGGTGGACATCGCCATGTTCACCACCGTCTCGGCCGACGGTAAGTTAGTAAGCCGCCCGCTGGGCACGCAGGAAGTCGAGTTCGACGGCGACCTGTGGTTCGCCACCGCCGCCGACAGCCCGAAGGTGGCAGAAATCGCCGCCGATCCGCGCGTCAACGTGGCCTACGCGTCCGCATCCAAGAACACATACGTGTCCGTGGCCGGTACAGCGCAGGTAGTACACGACCGGGCCAAGATCGAGCAACTGTGGTCGCCGGCGATGAAGGTGTTCTTTCCCGGCGGCAAGGACGATCCGAACTTGCGCCTGATCCATGTACGCGCCGAGTCGGCCGAATACTGGGACGGCCCCAGCGGCCTGCTCGGCAAGGCGCTGTATTTCGTCATGACCGCCGTCACCGACGACCCCGGCAGCCTGTCCGACAACCGCGTGGTCGATCTGAAGTAAAGCCCCGATCGGCCACCGGTATTCAGTACAGAATCGGCTGCCAGTGCGGCACAGCGCATAAGCCCCTCTGCCTGCGGGATTGGCCCATCACCTTCGCCACCTAGCCCCTCTCCCAGCGGGAGAGGGGCTGGGGAGAGGGTACGGAGCTGCCACAAACCGCGAATTGCATTGCTTCAATGCGAGCTAGACCTGTTGCAACGACGCGCCACTACTATCCCCGCATACAGCTCAGGACCAGGTAACCTAAACCCGCGCGGCGCCGGTAAGCGCGCAGGCAAGGACGCTACGACCACGCGCCCTTCGGCCCTACCGCCAAGCCACCGGCCACCAGCCGCGAATCAGGTCCACCAACTGATCCGAAGTGACGCCGAACACGGCCACCGAGATCAGCGCGGCCGCCCAGCCTGCCAGCAGGAGCGCGCCATCGCGTTCCAGCAAGGCCAACGCAAACAGCAGCAGGATCAGCCCGAAAATGTAGTTGGTGAACGGGATCGGCAGCGTCAGCAGGATTCCGACCAGCACCAGCAGCACGCCGGTGAACACCTGTGCCGGAAGGCGATCCAGCAGCACCTGCAGACGTGGCTTGAGCAGTCGATCCAGTCGCCGCAGGGTCGGCCCAAGCTTGGCGACGAAGCGCTGGCTGGTCCGCCGCCGTGGCCCGCGCTCGCCGATGAAGGCCGGTACCCACGGCTTGCGCAGGCAGCACATCATCTGCAGCCCGATCAGCACCGTCAGCGGACCACTGATGCCGCCGGCCACGCCCGGAATCGGAATGAACGAAGGCAGGATCGCCAGGAACAGAAAGACCCCGAACGCGCTCTGCTGCAGGTCGGCCAGGATCTCGCGCACACGCAGCACCTGCTCCGGGTCGCCATCGCTGAAGGCCGCCAGCAGGCTGCGGATGCCTTCGTTGCGATAGCGCATCCGTTCCTCGTCCGCCTCGCCGGGTGGTGGCCCGCCCTCAGCCGACGCTGTCATCGCTGTCCTCGTCGCCGACCCGGCGCAGCAACAGCTTGTCCACGCGCGCGCCGTCCAGATCAACGATCTCGATGCGCCAGCCGGCCCAGTCGAAGAATTCGCCAGCCTGCGGAATCCGCCCGAAATAGTAGATGCACAGCCCGGCCAGGGTGTGGTAATCGCCTTCGTCGGCATCCGGCAATTCGGCGCCCAGCACTTCGCGCAGTTCTTCCACCGGCAGCGAACCGTCGATCAGCAACGAACCATCGGCGCGCGTCACCACCAGTGCATCTTCGTCGGTGTTTTCCACTGCCTGCAGGCGGCCCACCACCGCGCCCATCAGGTCACTGATGGTCACCAGCCCGCGGATCTCGCCGTACTCGTCCACCACCAGCGCCATCGACTGCTGTTCTTCGCGGAAGATCTCCAGCAGCTTCATCGCATGCGTGGATTCGGACACGAACACCGTGTCGCGCAGGGCCTGGAACAGCTGCGCGCCGTGCCCATCCATGCGGGTGACCAGCGATTTGACTTCCAGCACACCGGCGATGTCCTGGTCGCTGCCGCGGTACACCGGGTACCGCGAGAATTCGTGCTCGCGCATGATCGCCAGATTGCGTTCCGGCTCGGCATTGGCGTCCAGCCAGGCGATGCGGTTGCGCGGCGTCATCAGGCTGTCGGCGGTGCGGTCGCCCAGCCGCATCACCCGGTTCATCATGTCGCGTTCGTGCGCATCGATCACCCCGGCCTCGTGGCTCTCGGCCACCAGCATGCGGATCTCCTCTTCGGTCACCGATGCCGATTCGTCCTTGCCCATGCCCAGCACGCGCAGGACCAGGCGGGTGGAGCGCGCCAGTACCCACACGCCGGGCGCGGCGATCTTCGCCAGCCAGGTCATCGGCACGGCGACGAAGCCGGCGATGTGCTCGGAGTTGCGCAAGGCCAGCCGCTTGGGGACCAGTTCGCCGAAAATCAGCGTCAGGAAGGTGATCAGTGCCACCGCGAGGGTATTGCCGATCACCACCGAATAGGGCCGGGGCGTTCCGACCAGTTCGAACGAGGCCGAGAGTGCCGGAAACAGCTGCTGCAGCCAGTTGCTGATCGCCTCGCCGATCGCCTCGCCGCCGAACACGCCGGTCAGGATGCCGATCAGGGTAATACCGATCTGGACCGTGGACAGGAAGTTCTCGGGACTCTCGGCCAGAGCCAGCGCCCGGGCCGCGCGCTTGCTGGAGCCAGCCATCTGCTTCAGGCGGCTCTTGCGCGAGGTCATCAACGACATCTCCGACATCGCGAAGAAGCCGTTCAATACGATCAGGGCAATGACGATCAGAAACTCAACCACGGGCGTCTTCCCCGGTCAGTGAAGGGGAGGGCGGGGTTGCGCAGCGATGGCCGACGCGCGCAGGGGCGGGACGGCAGGCGGGGGAGATAGGGTCGTCTTCCATAGGGTGCGCCCGAAGGCGCGGGGGCATGGTAGCAAACCACAGGGTGGTTCGAGCCGGGAAATGCCGATGTGAAGGCCCCGGCAGCGTCCATATACCCAGACAGGTCATGGAGCGGTCATAATTCGCCCCTGGTGCCGTCTCTCCCTCGACGGCAGGAAGTTCTTCACCCATGTTCTCGTTGCAGACCATCTTCGGTTCCGGCAAGCAGTTCTATTCGCTCCTGAACGAAGCGGCGCAGGCCGCCTACGACAGCACCAAGGCCTTGCACGCCATGATGCGCGAGTCCGATCGGCAGCCCGCGCTGGACGCCTTCAAGCTCGCCCGCCTGCGCGAACGCGCCGCCTCCGACAAGATCGGCCAGGCACTGGTGGACAGCTTCATGACCCCGATCGAGCGCGAAGACATCGAGGCGCTGGGCTCGGCGCTGTACAAGATTCCCAAGCAGGTGGAGAAATTCGCCGATCGCTATTCGCTGGCGACCAAGCACCTGGAACACATCGACTTCGCCCCGCGCGCGGCGATGCTGGAACAGGCCGCGGCCGTGGTGGTGGAAATGGTCGACGAGCTGCCGCGCATGAACATCGATCGCATGACCGCGCTCAACGACAAGCTGCGCATGCTCGAGAACGAAGCCGACCGGCTGATGCTGGAGTTGTACCGCGATATCTATTCCGGCCGCCTGGATACGCTGCAGATGTTTCTGCTCAAGGAGTTCTTCGAGATCCTGGAAAAAGCCATTGACCGCTGCCGCGAGGCGGGCGTGGTGGTGTATCAGATCGTGTTGAAGAACAGCTGAGGCCGCCGCGTGCTTACCCTTGTTCTGGTGGTGATCCTGGCTGCGTTGGTGTTCGAGTTCATCAACGGCTTCCACGACACCGCCAACTCCATCGCCACCGTCGTCGCCACCAAGGTGCTCTCACCGGGTTGGGCGGTGATGCTGGCCGCCGGCATGAACCTGATCGGCGCACTCACCGGCACGGCGGTGGCGCTGACCATCGCCTCGGGTCTGCTCAATACCGACGTGGTGGATGTCACCCCGCAGGTGATCCTGTGCGCCTTGCTGGGCGGCATCATCTGGAACCTGATCACCTGGTGGAAGGGCCTGCCGTCCTCCTCGTCGCATGCGTTGATCGGCGGGCTGTGCGGCGCCGGCCTGGCTGCCGCGCACAACAACTGGGACGCCTTGATCTGGTCGGAGAACATCGGCAACTGGGCCAAGAACAAGGGCCTGTTGTGGAAGGTGTTCGTGCCGATGATCACCTCGCCGATCGCCGGCTTCCTGCTCGGCATCGTGGTGATGGTGCTGCTGTGGGCGCTCATCGCCGGCATGTCGCGGCTCGGCGGTCGGATCGGCCGGCTGGCGCGGCCGCGTTGGGTCAATGCCTTCTTCGGCAAGGCGCAGATCGCCTCGGCCGCGTATATGGGTTATGCGCACGGGCACAACGACGCGCAGAAGACCATGGGCATCATCGCCATGACCCTGATCGGCGCGCAGTCGGCCGGCGCGCTGGACGATCTGCCTGGCTGGCTGGCCTTCCTGCATCCGGGCACCGGGCTGGCGGCCGGCGACGGCATCCCGATGTGGATCGTGCTGACCTGCGCGGTGGTGATGGCGGCCGGTACGGCCTCTGGCGGCTGGAAGATCATCAAGACGCTCGGTCACAAGATGGTCAAGCTGCATCCCATCCACGGCTTCGCTGCCGAAACCAGTTCGGCCACCGTACTGACCCTGGCCGCGCACTTCGGTATGCCGGTCTCCACCACCCACAGCATCTCCACCGCCATCATGGGCGTGGGCTTTGCGAAGAATCCGCGCTCGCTGCGGATCGGGGTGATCGAGCGCATCGTCTGGGCGTGGATCCTGACCATTCCGGCTGCCGGTGGCGTGGCGTATCTGATCCTGCGCGCCTTCGAACTGTTCGGCTGGACATGAGCGGTGTCGCGGTGCGGTCACGCACCGTGATCACGATGCAATGCCACTGGCGTCTGGCCGTTCGCATGCAGCGCGGCGGTCGGCGCATCCTGAGCGAGACTCTTCTTCGATGATGCTGGCACTGGTGTGCGTGTTGTTCGGGTTCGCCTGGCTGATCGACCGCCGCGGCCTACGGCGATTTTCCCGCACCCTGGGTGCGATCAGCCTGGCGCTGGTGCTGGCGGTGGGCTGCGGGCCGTTGCCGTCGTGGATGCTGCAGCACCTGCAGCGCACCGGGCACAACGACTTCGATGGATGGGGCGCGCGCAACGTCATCGTCTTGCTGGGCGCCGGCACCGTGCGTCCGGAGGGCAGGGATGCAGTGGCCGAGGCCAACATGTTCGCCTATGGCCGCATTGTCGAGGCGGCACGGCTGTACCAGCAGTGCCGTCGCAGCGGCGGCGAGTGCAAGATCGAAATCAGCGGCGGCGACGCGCGCGGCCTGGGCCTGTCCGAGGCGGTGGTCTACCAGCGCGTGCTGATCGGGCTGGGCATCGGGCGCGCGGATCTGATCATGGAGCCGTCCAGCATGAACACTTGGCAGAACGCGCAGTTCAGTCAGCCGTTGCTGCGCGCCTATCGGCCCGAGCGCATCGTGCTGGTGTCTTCGGCCACGCATCTGCGCCGTGCCGAACTGTATTTCCGCCACTTCGGCATCGATGCCGTCCCGGTGCGCGCCGACTGGCTGACCGCCTCGTGGTCGGTCCTGCCGCAGAGCTACAACTTCACCCTGGCCGATCTGGCCCTGCACGAATACCTGGGCATCGCGCGCTACGAGCTCTACCAATGGCTGGGCTGGAACGTGAAGGCCAGCGAGCCTGGGGCGGTGTGAGTCGGGAGTCGGGATTCGGGATTCGCAACAGCTGATGCACCTCCTGAGTTGCACGGCTGATCTGCTTCCGATAATGCCTGCCACTTCCAGATGGATGGCAGCCACGCATCTGCGTGGCGTTCGCGGCGTGCTTGCGCGCCGTTGGGGTGGGTGATGCATCGCCAGCCGCTGCGGGCGGCCGGCGATGGCTGCGCTCAGCGCGTTTCGTACATGGCCTTGACGTCGTTGCGGAACGCGGCCTGGCTGTCGGCACGGTTGTAGAACATGTGGCCGCCTGGATACTCGCGCACCTGCACGCGGGTGGGATCACCCATCGCCGGCATCTGGTCCACCGTGAGCACCGAACCCATGAACGGGCAGGAGAGGTCGTTCCAGCCGTGCGCGATCAGCACGCGCAGCTTGGGGTCGATCGCCACCGACTGGCGCAGCTGCGTCACCGCGCCCTTGCGCAGTTCATCGCCCCAGTCCCAGGCAGTGTTGACCTCGTAATTGATTGCCTGATAGCGGGCATCGACCTTCCAGCCCACGATCCGGGTGACGAAATCCACCATCGCCGTGGTGGTGGGCGCGATGATGCTGTCCAGCAGCGGGTCGTTGGCGCGCTGCGCCGGATCGTTGGGAAACGGGTCGAACGCGGTCACGTTGGAATCGTAGCGGCTGCCCAGCTCACCCTTGTCGCGAAACACTTCTCGCAGGTAGGCCTGGGTCTCCAGCCGGCCGCCGGAGCGGCGCACGTAGGCCGGATCCAGCCCCGTCATGCGGGTGACCTGCTGCAACATGGCCTCCTGGGCCTTCGGATCGGAGCGGCCCTTCATCAGCGCCACCGCATAGTCGCCGCGCGTGTAGTCGATGACCTGGCGCATTGCCGGTTCATTGAGCTGACCCTGGCGTTCCAGGTGCGCGGCAGCGATCGACGGTAGCGTCATCATCCATGCCAGCGGCGACACATCGGCATTGTCGTCCAGGGTCGGATTCAGAAACGGCGACACCAGCACCACGCCATTCATCGCCACTCCGAGCCGGGTCTGCAGGAACTGGGTGATGCGTGGCCCGCGGAAGCCGCCGTAGCTCTCGCCCACCAGATACTTGCGCGCCTGCAGCCGGCGGTTCTTGAGCAGCCAGTCATAGATCACGCGCGAGAGATACTCCACGTCCGCCTGTGGGTTATAGAACTGCTTCTTGGCCTCGTCGTCGTCGATCAGCGAACGGCTGAAGCCGGTGCCCACAGGGTCGATGAACACCAGGTCGGTGAAGTCCAGCCAGGTGCCCGGATTGTCGCGCAGGGTGGCCGGTGCCGACGCACTGTCGCCTTCGGCGCCGAAGCTGACCACCTTCGGCCCGATCGCGCCCAGGTTGAGATACACCGATGCCGCGCCCGGGCCGCCGTTCAATGCGAACGTCACCGGGCGCTCCTTGCCATCGACGGTATAGGCGGTGAATACCACCTCGCCGGTGGTCTTGCCCTGCGCATCGCGCACCGGCAGCGTGCCGACGGTGGCGGTGTAACTGAGCGAGCGGCCGGCAACGCGCGTGCTCTGACGCACGCTGACATCGCCCGGTAACGGCGCCTGCCTGGCCGCGGCCGCATCGGGTTTCGCATCGCCGTTGGAGTCGCTTTTACGGTCGTCTTTGTCTGATGCAGCTGCCAGCGCCGCGCCGCTTAGCAGGAGGCAGGCCAATAGGCTGGCACGGAAGAACAAGGGCATGAGCGTCGACGCCGGAACAGGAGAGTGCCGATGCTAGGCTTCTGCAGAGCCCGGTGAATGTGCAGGAAGGCACGGATGTCGCGCTGACCGATGCGGGTCGCGGGCTTGCTTGCTTGTGCGGTGCGTGTGCGGTGGGCAGGTGGCTTTGAGTGACTCACCGGACAACTGTTGCTTTCGCATCTTGAAGCTTACGCCGGAAAATCGAGTTTAGTTCTTTCTCCCCTCGGGAGAAGGTGCCCCGTAGGGGCGGATGAGGGTGCAGGCGAAGCTCTCGCAATGTTCACTGCACGAGGCTTCGCCCGTACCCTCACCCCAACCCCTCTCCCTAGGGGAGAGGGGCTTTCAAAGCGTCCGGGTTTTCAAACTTCCAGCGAAGCCAGGTCGCCCTTGGTCTCCAGCCACTGTTTGCGGTCGCTTGCGCGCTTCTTGGCCAGCAGCATGTCCATCAGCGAACGCGTCTGCTCGCCGTCGTCGATGGTCAGCTGCACCAGCCGGCGCGTATCCGGATGGATGGTGGATTCGCGTAGCTGCTGCGGATTCATCTCGCCCAGGCCCTTGAACCGGGTGACGCTGAGCTGGCCCTTCATCTTCTCGCGCGCGATCTTGTCCAGCAGCGTGGTCTTTTCTTCTTCGTCCAGCGCGTAGAACACCTGCTTGCCCACGTCCACGCGGAACAGCGGCGGCATCGCCACGAACACGTGGCCGGCAGCGACCAATGCGGGGAAATGCTGCAGGAACAGCGCGGTCAGCAGCGTGGCGATATGCAGGCCATCGGAGTCGGCGTCGGCCAGGATCACCACCTTGCCGTAGCGCAGACCGGTGATGTCGTCCTTGCCCGGGTCGCAGCCGATCGCGATCGCCAGGTTATGCACTTCTTCGGAGGCCAGCACGCTGCCGGAGGCCACTTCCCAGGTATTGAGGATCTTGCCGCGCAACGGCAGGATCGCCTGGAAATCCTTGTCGCGCGCCTGCTTGGCCGAGCCGCCGGCCGAATCGCCTTCCACCAGGAACAGTTCGGTGCGCGACAGATCCTGGCTGATGCAGTCGGCCAGCTTGCCGGGCAGGGCCGGGCCCTGGGTGACCTTCTTGCGGACGATCTGCTTTTCGGTCTTCAGCCGCGCGCTGGCGCGGTCGATGGCGATCTGCGCGATCTTCTCGCCGATCTCCACGTTCTGATTGAGATACAGGCTGAAGGCATCGTGCGCGGCGCCTTCGATGAAGCCGGCGGCCTGGCGCGAGGACAGCCGCTCCTTGGTCTGCCCGGAGAATTGCGGGTCGGTCATCTTCAGACTGAGCACGAAGGTGACCCGGTCCCACACGTCTTCCGGCGCCAGCTTGACCCCGCGCGGCAGCAGATTGCGGAAATCGCAGAACTCGCGCAGCGCATCGGTCAGGCCCGAACGCAGGCCGTTGACGTGGGTGCCGTGCTGCGCGGTGGGGATCAGGTTGACGTAGCTTTCCTGCACCAGCTCGCCTTCCGGTACCCAGGCCGCGGCCCAGTCGACGACCTCGGTGTCCTTCTTCAGGCCGCCGACGAACAGCTCGGCCGGCAGCAGCTCGTGCTGGGCCATCTCGCCCTTGAGATAGTCGCGCAGGCCGTTCTCGAAATACCAGCTGTCCTGTTCGCCGGTGGCCTCGTCGTGCAGCTTGACGGTCAACCCCGGGCACAGCACGGCCTTGGCGCGCAGCAGATGGCGCAATGCACGCACATTGAACTTGGGCGTGTCGAAATACTTTGGGTCGGCCCAGAAGCGCAGCCGCGTGCCGGTGTTCTTCTTGCCCACCGTGCCGACCACTTCCAGCTTGGAGGCGGCGTTGCCGTCGCGGAACTCCATGCGGTGCTCGCTGCCTTCGCGCTTGATGAACAGCTCGACCTTGGTCGAGAGCGCGTTGACCACGCTCACGCCCACGCCGTGCAGGCCGCCGGAGAAGGTGTAGTTGCGGTTACTGAATTTGCCGCCGGCATGCAGCCGGGTCAGGATCAGTTCCACACCTGGAATCTTCTCTTCCGGATGGATGTCCACCGGCATGCCGCGGCCGTCGTCGGACACCTCGCAGCTGCCATCCTTGTACAGGGTGACTTCCACTTGCCTGGCGTGGCCGGCCAGCGCCTCGTCGACGGAGTTGTCGATCACTTCCTGCGCCAGATGGTTCGGGCGCGCGGTGTCGGTGTACATGCCAGGGCGGCGTTTGACCGGGTCCAGGCCCGACAGCACTTCAATATCGGCGGCGTTATAACGGGTGTTCATGCATCTCGTTGGCACGTGAAACGACGCGCAAGTGTGCGGGCTGGGGCGACTTTTTGCACGCGGCAGGCGTTCAGTGCAGGGCTGGGTGCGCCTGGCTACCCTAGCGTTGGTTTCGGAACCGAACGTCCCCACCTGAGGATGTGACCGAACCGGAGGACACCATGAAGTTCAAACACATTCTGATGCTCACCCTGGGTGCGACCGTCGTGGCGGCGTTGCCGGCGCTGGCCCAGGCCGCCCCGCAGCAGTCCGGGCAGCGCGCCACCGCGCAAAAGGCCGACGATGCCAAGGCCAAGACCGAAGCCGAGCGCAAGGCCGAACGCCGCGCTGCCGCAGCCGCGCAGAAGCCCAAGGCCGACAGCGCCCCGCGCGAGGAAGAAGAAGAGGAAAAGCCGGCGCGCTGATCCTCGCGCACTGGCACCTCGCACCATGGACGCCCCGGCTCAGGCCGGGGCGTCTGCATTTGCGCATGGTTGCAGCCACTTTTGCCGCGCGGGATGACCTCGTCATCACGCAGCCCTTGGGCATTCGCCCGTCACCCGTTAAACTATGGCTTTCCGGGAGGCCTTGAGCCCCATGACTCCCCTGATTTTCGTAACAGGCGGTGTAGTGTCCTCGCTAGGCAAGGGCATCGCCGCTGCTTCGCTTGCGTCCATTCTCGAAGCGCGTGGCCTGAAGGTCACGATGATGAAGCTGGACCCGTACATCAATGTGGACCCGGGCACGATGAGCCCGTTCCAGCATGGCGAGGTCTACGTCACCGACGACGGTGCCGAAACCGACCTGGACCTTGGCCACTACGAGCGCTATGTGCGCACGCGGCTGTCGCGCAAGAACTCGGTCACCACCGGCCGGATCTACGAGAACGTGATCCGCAAGGAGCGTCGCGGCGACTACCTCGGCGCTACCGTGCAAGTGATCCCGCATATCACCGACGAGATCCGCCGTTGCATCGATGAGGCCACGGCCGGCTTCGACGTAGCGCTGATCGAGATCGGCGGCACGGTGGGCGACATCGAATCGTTGCCGTTCCTGGAAGCCATTCGCCAGGTGCGTACCGAGCGCGGCGCCGAGAAGGCGATGTTCATGCACCTCACCCTGGTGCCGTACATCGCCGCGGCCGGTGAGCTGAAGACCAAGCCGACCCAACATTCGGTCAAGGAACTGCGCTCGATCGGCATCCAGCCAGACGTGCTGCTGTGCCGTTCCGAACAGGCCGTGCCGGATTCGGAGCGCCGCAAGATCGCGCTGTTCACCAATGTTTCCGAGCGCGCGGTGATCAGCTGCCCGGACATCGACGTGCTCTATGGCATGCCGCTGGAACTGCTGCGCCAGGGTCTGGACGAGGTGGTCATCGAGCAGTTCAAGTTGCGCGACAAGGTCGCCGCGGCCGATCTGTCCGAATGGGCGGCGGTGGTGGACGCGGTCAAGCACCCGCTGGACGAAGTCACCATCGCGGTGGTCGGCAAGTACGTCGATCACCAGGATGCCTACAAGTCGGTGGCCGAAGCGCTGCGTCATGGCGGTCTGCGCCAGCGCACCAAGGTCAACCTGAAGTGGCTGGAAGCGCAGGACCTGGAAGGCAGCGACATGGCTGCCCTGCAGGATGTCGACGGCATTCTGGTGCCGGGCGGATTCGGCGACCGTGGCTTCGAAGGCAAGGTGCTGACCTCCAAGTTTGCGCGTGAGCACAAGGTGCCGTATTTCGGCATCTGCTACGGCATGCAGGCCGCCGTGGTGGACTACGCGCGCCACGTGGCCGAGCTGGACGCGGCCAACAGCACCGAGAACGATCGCCAGTCGCCGCACCCGGTGATCGGCCTGATCACCGAGTGGCGCACCGCCACCGGCGAAGTCGAAAAGCGCGACGAGAAGTCCGACCTGGGCGGCACCATGCGTCTGGGCCTGCAGGAGCAGCGGCTGAAGCCGGGCACGCTGGCGCGCGAGGTCTACGGCAAGGACGTGGTGGCCGAGCGTCACCGTCACCGCTACGAGTTCAACAACCGCTACCGCACCCAGCTGGAAGATGCCGGCCTGGTGATTTCCGGCAAGTCGATGGACGACACGCTGGTGGAAGTGGTGGAGTTGCCGCGCGATGCGCATCCGTGGTTCCTGGCCTGCCAGGCGCACCCGGAGTTCCTGTCCACCCCGCGCGACGGGCATCCGCTGTTCATCGGCTTCGTGCGCGCTGCGCGCGAGAAGAAGGCAGGCGGCAAGTTGCTCAAGGAAGCGCGTGCGTGAGTTCCTTCTCCCGTCGGAAAAAGGTGCCCTGAAGGGGCGGATTTGGGGGCGCCGCAACACACTGGAAGATGGCAGCCATGACGAACGCGTCGCTCGTGGTTAACTCCCTTCTCCCACCGGGAGAAGGTGACCCGTAGGAGCGGATGAGGGGCGCCGCGACACATTGAAAAGATTGAAGCCATGATGAACGCGTCGCCACGCGCCAGCCAGGGCAAACCATCTGGCCTTACTAGCGCTTGCAAACCTTACCCTCACCCCAACCCCTCTTCCGGTGGGAGAGGGGCTTACTCAATTAGGTGACCTGATGAAACTGTGTGACTTCGACGTCGGCCTCGACCAGCCGCTGTTCCTGATTGCCGGGCCCTGCGTGATCGAGTCGATGCAGCTGCAGCTCGATGTCGCCGGCAAGCTCAAGGAAATCACCGGCAGGCTGGGGATCAACTTCATCTTCAAGTCCAGCTTCGACAAGGCCAACCGCACCTCCGGCACCAGTTTCCGCGGTCCGGGCCTGGAAGAAGGCCTGAAGGTGCTGGATGCGGTGAAGCGGCAGATCGGCGTGCCGGTGCTCACCGACGTGCATGAATACACGCCGATGAACGAGGTCGCCGCCGTCGTCGACGTGCTGCAGACCCCGGCCTTTCTGGTGCGCCAGACCGACTTCATCAAGAACGTCTGCGCCGCCGGCAAGCCGGTCAACATCAAGAAGGGCCAGTTCCTGGCGCCGTGGGACATGAAGCCGGTGGTGGACAAGGCCAAGTCCACCGGCAACGAGCAGATCATGGTCTGCGAACGTGGTGCCTCGTTCGGCTACAACAACCTGGTCAGCGACATGCGCTCGCTGAGCGTCATGCGCGATACCGGCTGCCCGGTGGTGTTCGATGCCACCCACTCGGTGCAGTTGCCGGGCGGGCAGGGCAGCAGCTCCGGCGGCCAGCGCGAGTTCGTGCCGGTACTGGCGCGCGCAGCGGTGGCGGTCGGTATCTCCGGTTTGTTCGCCGAAACCCATCCCGATCCCTCCAAGGCCCTGTCCGATGGTCCCAATGCGTGGCCGCTGGATCGCATGGAAGAGCTGCTGGAAACGTTGATGGAACTGGATGCGGTGACCAAGAAACACGGGTTCGCGCGCTTCGCATGAGGCCTGCGGCGGTGCGTCGCCACTGGCATCACTGGCCCTGGGGTTGGATGGCGCTGGGGTCGTCGCTGGCGACGTGGGTCTGCGCGGCACTGCTGGCGGTAGTGTTCACCGCCAGTATCAGCATGCCGGGCGACGGCAGCCATGCGCTGCAATCCACACGGTCTGCGGGGCTGCTGGTGCTGGCGGTCGCCGCCACGACGACGCTGTGTTGTCTGATCGCCAGCCCTGCCGCATTGCGCTGGCAGCGCCAGCCGGCGGCCGGAGCGATCGCGCTCGCCTTGCTGGTGAGCGTGCTCGTGCTGTTCGGTCTGACGCTGCTGGGCCTGCGCATCTAGCGCCGGTGCTTACGCCGTGGCCCTGCGATTTGGCAATGGGGCAGTGTGCGGCGATAATCCGGCGGCTTGTTTCCGGTGTACTTCCCCCCTTACTGGTAACCGAACGGACCTATGACCACTATCGCCAAGATCCTCGCCCGCGAAATCCTCGACTCCCGCGGCAATCCCACGCTGGAGGCGGAAGTCACGCTGGCAGACGGCTCGTTCGGCCGCGCGGCCGTGCCCTCGGGCGCCTCGACCGGCACCAAGGAAGCGGTGGAACTGCGCGACGGCGACAAGACCCGCTACCTGGGCAAGGGCGTGCGCCACGCGGTGGACAACGTCAACGGCACCATCGCCGAGACGCTGAAGAACTTCGACGCCGCCGATCAGCAGGGCCTGGACCGTCGCCTGATCGATCTGGACGGCACCGAGAACAAGGGCCGCCTGGGTGCCAATGCGCTGCTGGGTGTTTCGCTGGCCGCTGCGCATGCGGTGGCGGCCTCGCGCAAGCAGCCGCTGTGGCAGTACCTGTCCACCATCACCGAGTCGGACGTGGCGCTGCCGGTGCCGATGATGAACATCATCAACGGCGGTGCGCATGCCGACAACAACGTCGACTTCCAGGAATTCATGGTGCTGCCGGTCGGCTGCGGCTCGTTCTCCGAAGCGCTGCGCGCCGGCACCGAGATCTTCCATTCGCTCAAGTCGGTGCTCAAGGGCCACGGCCTGAGCACCGCGGTCGGCGACGAAGGCGGCTTTGCGCCGGATTTCCGCAGCAATGTCGAAGCGCTGGACACCATTCTCGAAGCGATCGGCAAGGCAGGCTACACCGCCGGTGAAGACATCCTGCTGGGCCTGGACGTGGCCTCCTCGGAGTTCTACGACAACGGCAAGTACAATCTGGTCGGTGAGAACAAGCGCCTGACCAGCGAGCAGTTCGTCGATTTCCTGGCCGACTGGGTGGCGCAGTACCCGATCATCAGCATTGAGGACGGCCTGGCCGAGGACGATTGGGCCGGCTGGAAGCTGCTGACCGATCGCGTCGGCAAGAAGGTGCAGCTGGTCGGCGACGACCTGTTCGTCACCAACCCGAAGATCTTCAAGCAGGGCATCGACTCGGGCACCGCCAACGCGATCCTGATCAAGGTCAACCAGATCGGCACGCTGACCGAAACGCTGGAAGCCATCGCGATGGCGCACGCAGCCAATTACGCCTCCATCGTCTCGCACCGTTCGGGCGAAACCGAAGACACCACCATTGCCGACATCGCCGTGGCCACCACCGCCACGCAGATCAAGACCGGCTCGCTGTGCCGCAGCGACCGCGTGGCCAAGTACAACCAGCTGCTGCGCATCGAGCAGGCGTTGGGTTCCGGTGCGCGCTACGCCGGCCGCGACGCGTTCGTGTCGCTCAAGCGCTAAGCCGTGCGCAACTGGCGCTGGCTACTGCTGGTGCTGGCGGTGCTGCTGGCTTGGCTGCAGTACCGCTTCTGGTTCGGGCCTGGGAATTCCGGCGAGGTGATGATGCTGGAGGCCCAGGTCGCGCATCAGACGCAGGACAACGAGGGCCTGCGCCAGCGTAACCAGGCGTTGGCCGCAGAGGTGAAGGATTTGAAGGATGGCGAAGCGGCAATCGAGGAACGCGCGCGCAGCGAGCTGGGCATGATCAAGCCGGGCGAAACGTTCTACCGCGTGGTCGAGGATGCGTCGCTGCCGCCTGGATCGAGTGAGGTTGCGGCACCGGCGCCGCAAGCGCCCGCATCCACCGACCCCGTGGATCATCCATGACCGGGTCGGTCTGGGCGATCGTGCCGGCCGCTGGCCGTGGCACGCGATTCGGCGGGCACACGCCCAAGCAGTATCTGCATGCGGCCGGGCAGCCGTTGATGGCCTACACCCTGGCGGCGCTTGCGGCGCACCCGGCAGTGGCCGGCATCCTGGTGGCGATCGCTGCCGACGATGCCGATTGGCCGGGCTGGAGCGCGGTGCAGTCCAAGCCGATACTCACGTGCGTGGGGGGCGCTACGCGCGCCGCATCCGTGCTTGCGGGCCTGCTGGCCTTGCCGGACAGCGTGCGCGCCGACGATTTCGTGCTGGTGCACGATGCCGCGCGCCCGAACCTGGCGCTGGTCGATCTGGATCGGCTGCTGGAGATCGGTCGCGGCGATCCGGTGGGCGCGATCCTGGCGGCGCCGGTGCGCGACACGCTCAAGCGTGCCGGCGACGATGGCGGCATCGACGGTACCGAGCCGCGCGAACGCCTGTGGCGCGCGCTCACTCCGCAACTGTTCCGGCGGCATCAACTGATCCGCGGCCTCACCGAAGCATCGGCGGCCGGCGTCGAGGTGACCGACGAGGCGATGGCGATGGAGCGGATGGGCTTGCGCCCCTTGCTGGTGGAAGGGGCCGAGGACAACTTCAAGGTCACCACGCCGGTGGATCTGGCGCGTTTCGAGTTTGAGCTGGCTAATCGGGACCGGGGACCCGGGACCCGGGACCTGGGACAAGCCGGTCAACAGCCTTCCGCCTCTGCTTTCCCCGGTCCCGAAGAGGTTTGATTCATGTCCATCGATTTCCGCATCGGCCAGGGGTACGACGTGCACGCGTTCGGTGCTGGCGATCATGTGATGCTCGGCGGCGTGCGCGTGGCGCATAGCCATGGCGTGCTCGCGCACAGCGACGGCGACGTGGTGCTGCACGCGCTGTGCGATGCCATGCTCGGTGCGCTGGCGCTGGGCGATATCGGCCAGCATTTCCCGCCCAGCGATGCACGCTGGAAGGACGCCGATAGCGCGCAATTCCTGCAGCACTGTGATCAATTGCTGCGCGAGCGCGGCTGGCGGGTCGGCAATGCCGACATCACCGTGATCTGCGAGCGGCCCAAGGTCGGCCCGCACGCGCTGGCGATGCGCGAACGCATCGCCAGCCTGCTGGCGATCGAGCTCGACGCGGTCAGCGTCAAGGCCACCACCAGCGAAAGACTCGGGTTCACCGGGCGTGGCGAAGGCATCGCCGCGCAGGCGGCGGTGCTGCTGGGCAGGATCTCCGCCTAGAACGCCACCCTCGGGCCGGATCGGTCCGCCTGCAAGATCGCATCCTGCGACATCACATTCGGCGCCGTAGCGTCGGCATACAGCGCACGATGCGTCGGCGCGAAGGCAAGCGACACCATGAGCGAATCCCCGGTTCTTTCACGCGCGCACGGCGATTCGGTGCTACGCGCGGCGATGCGTTGCACGCCGGAGGACTTCCAGGTCGAAGAGTTGCCGGCCTTCGAGCCCTCCGGCGAAGGCGAGCATCTGCTGCTCACCATCCGCAAGCGTGGTCAGAACACGGCCTATGTCGCCAGGATGCTGGCGCGCTGGGCCGGCATCGCTGACATGGGCGTCAGCTACGCCGGGCTGAAGGATCGCCATGCAGTGACCACGCAACGTTTCAGCGTGCATCTGCCCAAGCGCGTCGCCCCGGACCTGGCCACGCTCGACGATGCGCAACTGCAGGTGATCGACAGTACCTGGCACAACCGCAAACTGCAGCGCGGCGCGTTGCTGGGCAACCGGTTCGTGCTGACGCTGCGCGATGTGCAGGGCGAGCGCGAGGCGATCGACCGGCGCCTGCATGCGATCGCCACGCGCGGCATTCCCAACTGGTTCGGCGAGCAGCGCTTCGGACGCGATGGCGGCAACGTGGCGGCGGCGCTGGCGATGTTCGGCCATGTGCAACAGGCCGACGGCACGCTGGCGCAGGTGCCGCCATCGAAGCGGCGCCTGCGCAACGATCAGCGCTCGATCCTGCTGTCGGCAGCGCGTTCGGCGCTGTTCAATCGTGTGCTGGCCGCGCGCGTGCAGCAGGGTAGTTGGGACAGCGCGCTGGAGGGCGAAGCCTGGATGCTGGATGGCTCGCGCAGCGTGTTCGGTCCCGAGTCGTGGAGCGAGGTGCTGGCCGAGCGCCTGGCGCGTTTCGACATCCATCCCAGTGGCCCGCTGTGGGGCGCTGGCGAGCCGCGTCCGACCGGCCACGCAGCTGCGCTGGAGCAGGGCGCACTATCGGATCCGCAATCGCAGGCCTTGCGGCAGGGGCTGGAGGCCGCTGGGCTGAAGCAGGAGCGCCGTGCCTTGCGGCTGCGTCCGCATAATCTCGTCCATGCCTGGCACGACCCGCACACGCTGCGGGTGGAATTCGCATTGCCGCCGGGCTGCTATGCGACCGCCGTGTTGTGGGAGCTGGGCGAGGTCACCGATGCCGCCCAATCCGGGGCGACGCCTGCCGAGTGACGCGCGGTCATCGCCGCAGCGCGCTGGCGATCGATCCGGGGGGCGATGCGGATTGCCGCCTTCCCGGCCGCGAACGCGGTGCTGCAGTCGCGCGATTGTCCGTCCCGCACCGGCGTACGTCCCGGGTCGCCGTGCCGCATGCTGCTGTCCTGGTGTGGGGTCCGGTTGCGTCGACAGCGCCCTGCAATGGCGAATCCCTGCTCAAGGCATCCGCACCGCTCCTGTTCGTGCGCGTCCATGGCGCCGCGTGGCAACCCACTGCAGCGTGTCAGCGCGGCGCCAGCAGCACCAGCAACGCACCGGTCCCGCCTTGCGTGGGCGGCGCGGAATGAAATGCCAGCACGTCGTTGCGCTGGCGCAGCAGGCGGTCCATCAGGTTCTTCAACACCGGAGCGCCGGTGTCCGATTGCAGTCCCTTGCCGTGGATGATGCGCACGCAGCCATGTTCGTGCGCATGCGCCTCGCTCAGGAACTGGCGTAGCAGCGCTTCTGCCTGCGCCGCAGTGGCACCGTGCAGGTCCAGTTCGTCCTGGATCGAAAACTGGCCGCGCTTGAGCCGTTGAAACAGCCGTGGGGGCAGATTCTCGCGCCGATAGCTGGCGGTATCGCCGGCCTCCAGTGGGGCGCTGTCGCGTAACAGGCGGGCGAATTCGGTGTGCGCTTCGGCGTCGTCGCGTTCGGCCATGCGCGCGCGCGGTTTCGGACGCGGCTTGGCGTTGGCCGGGGGCGCGACCTCACGCAGCGGCGTGACCGCACCGATCGCTGCGCGAAACAGCGCGCCGTCGTCTTCGTGTTCGGGATGCGACATGCGGACAGGGTAACCGTTCCAAGCGCAGACGCACGCGAAGATCAAGCGCGAAGCCTGTGGACGCATCCGGTATCATGGCCGGGTTTTCCGAGGAGTCCCATGCGCGTACTGGTTAGCAACGACGATGGTGTCGACGCCCCCGGCATCCAGATCCTGGCCGATGCGCTGCGCGATGCCGGTCACGAAGTGATGGTGGTCGCGCCCGATCGCGATCGCTCCGGCGCCAGCAATTCGCTGACGCTGGACGTGCCCATCCGCACCCGCCGCATCGACGCGCAGACCTGCGCGGTGGCTGGTACCCCTACCGACTGCGTGCATCTGGCGCTCACCGGCATGCTGGACTACGACCCGGACATCGTGGTCTCAGGCATCAACAACTCGGCCAACCTGGGCGACGACGTGATCTATTCGGGCACCGTCTCCGCTGCGATGGAAGGCCGTTTCCTGGGCTTGCCCGCCGTTGCGGTCTCGCTGGTCACCCATCACCACGAGGCGCACAACTACCAGACCGCCGCACGCGCGGCGGTGGAAATCGTGGCGCGGCTGAAGGCCGACCCGTTGCCTGCCGACACCATCCTCAACGTCAACGTGCCGGATCTGGCCTGGTCGGATGTGCTCGGTTTCGAGGTCACCCGGCTGGGCAACCGGCACCGCTCCGAACCCTGCGTGCCGCAGCGCGACCCGCGCGGCCGCACCGTGTACTGGATCGGACCGGCCGGTCCCGAGCAGGACGCCGGTCCCGGTACCGATTTTCATGCCGTGCGCACCGGGCGGATTTCGATCACCCCGATCCATGTCGATCTCACCCGCTATCAGGCGCTGGAGACGGTGGCCGGTTGGGTGGGCGGGCTGACCGCTGCGCTGGACGGGCCGGCATGACGCCGAGGCTGCGCCTGCAACCGGAATCGGTGGGGATCGGCATGACCTCCCAACGCGTGCGCGACCGCCTGGTCGAACGTCTGCGCGAGGCCGGCATCCAGGACGAAGCCACGCTCAATGCGATGCGCACCGTGCCGCGGCATCTGTTCATCGACGAGGCGCTGGCTTCGCGCGCCTACGAAGACACCGCACTGCCGATCGGCCATGGCCAGACCATCTCCCAGCCATGGGTGGTGGCGCGCATGACCGAGGCGGTGCTGCAGGTGGCGCCGACCAAGGTGCTGGAGGTGGGCACCGGCTCCGGCTACCAGGGCGCGATCCTGGCCGCGCTGGGGCTGGAGGTCTACACCGTCGAACGCATCGGCGACCTGCTGCGGCAGGCACGCAAGCGTTTTCGGCATCTGGGCATGAACGTGCGCAGCAAGCACGACGACGGCCGCATCGGCTGGCCCGAACACGGCCCCTACGACGCCATCGTGGTCACCGCGGCCGCGCCGGCGCTGGTCGATGCGCTGGTCGATCAGCTGGCAGCCGGCGGCCGCCTGGTCGCACCGGTCGGTGGCGCGTCTTCGCAGTCGCTGGTGCAGCTCACCCGTGACGCCGACGGTGCGATCGATCATCAGGTTCTGGCGCCGGTCACGTTCGTCCCGCTGTTGTCGGGCATGCTGGATTGATCCCATGAGAGTGTCTCGATGAAGATTTTCGGGCCGTTGTACGACGTGGCCATCCGTTGGTCGCGCCACCGCCGCGCACCTGCGTTGTTGACCGGCCTCAGCTTCGTGGAGGGCTTCATCTTTCCGGTGCCGCCGGAAGTGATGCTGGCGCCGATGTCGTTGGCCGCGCCCAAGCGCGCGCTCTGGTTCGCGACCTTGAGCCTGATCGGCTCGCTGTGCGGTGCAATGGTCGGATATCTGCTGGGGCATTTCGCCTTCGCCGCCCTGCAGCCGCTGATCGAATGGCTGGGCTGGAGCGCGAAGATCCAGGCCCAGATCGAGACCCTGCGCGTGCTGGTGGCGGAGTCGCCGTGGAAGGCATTCTGGGCATTGGTGCTGGTGGGCTTCACGCCGATCCCACTGAAGATCTTCACCTGGGCCTCCGGCGTGGTCGGCGTGCCGTTGCTGCCCTTCCTCGCCAGCATGCTGGTCGGGCGCGGCAAGCGCGTCTATCTGGTCGCCGGTGCGATCCGCCTGGGCGGGGCGCGTGCCGAGGCCGCCCTGCACAAGTGGATCGAGCCGCTGGGCTGGGTGGCGATGGCGGTATTGGCGGCAGGCGCGGCCTGGTTGCTGTGGAAGACAACGAACGGATGAGCAGGGCGCAGATGAATTCGGTACGCAAGACAGCAGTCGTGCTCATGGTCGCCATTGGGCTGACCGCCTGCAGCAGTGCCACGGTGGTGCGCTCGCCTGGCGCCGGTGGCGGTTCCGCGTCTTCGCGACCCGCCGCAGCGCCGCGGCCATCGGTGCCGCGCCCCGGTGCAACGGTGACCGTGCAGCGCGGCGATACCCTGTATGCGATCTCGCGCCGCACCAACATCACCGCAGCGGACCTGGCAGCCTGGAACGGCCTGTCCTCGCCGAACACGATCTATCCCGGCCAAACGCTCAAGCTGTACCCAGGAAGTGCGAGCAAGCCCGGCGCCAGCGCACCGGTGGCAGGTAACGCCGCGCCGGCGCGTCCGGCCGCACCGGTGGCCGCCCCGGTCAGCAGCGGCTTCGCATGGCGCTGGCCCGCCGATGGCGTGGTGGTGGGGACGTTCGTGAGCGGCGAGACCACCAAGCAGGGCGTGGATATCGCCGGCGCCAGCGGGCAGGCGGTTCGCGCGGCGGCCGACGGCGTGGTGGTGTATTCGGGTGCCGGGCTGGTGGGCTATGGCGAACTGATCATCATCAAGCACAACGACCAGTGGCTGTCGGCCTACGGACACAACCGCAAGCGGCTGCTCAACGAAGGCCAGAGCGTCAAGGCCGGTCAACAGATCGCCGAGATGGGCCGCAGCGGCGCCGCCCGCGACATGCTGCACTTCGAGATCCGCTACAACGGCAAGCCGGTGGATCCGTTGTTGTACTTGCCGAGGAAGTAAAGCTCGGGACCCGGGACCCGGGACCCGGAAAGCGGAATGTGGGCCACCCTGCTTGGGTCGTCCGGCGCAGGCCGGACCCTCAGGCTTGAAGCACTCCGGAATGCTGCGGGTCCCGGGTCCCGGGTCCCGAGTCCCGGCTCTTAGCCTTCCAGAATCATCGCCAACGCCACCCGCCGGCCTTCGCTCGCCAGCACGTTGAAGGTGCGTGCGGCAGCGGCGTTGGTCATCGCTTCCAGCCCGATGCCCCGGGTCAGGCAGGCGGCCAGTACCTGTGCATCGGGGAACTGCTGGCGGTCGCCGGTGCCCAGCAGGATCACCGCCGGGGCCAGCGCCAGCACCGCGTCCATGTGCCCGGCCTGCAGCTGCGCCAGGTCCTGCACCGGCCAGCCCTCCACCAGCTCGTCTGGCGTCAGGATGAAACTCTGCTGCAGAATCTGCTCGTTCACCTTGGCATGATGGCCATCGGCCGCCCGCAAGGCGTACGCGTAATCGGGATGTTCCTGGCTCAAAGGCATGAAGGGACTCGTTGGGTCAGCCGCGCGGCAGCACGATCTGGCGCTTTTCCTTGCTCGGGCGGTACAGGATGGCGACATGGCCGATCCGCTGCACCAGGGCGCAGCCGGTCTGCTCGACCAGTTCGGCGATCAACGCATCGCGGGTCTCACGGTCCTCGGAGGTCACCTTCACCTTGACCAGTTCGTGGCGTTCGAGCACTTCCTCGAGTTCGGCCAGGAACGCCGGCGTGACCCCCTTGCCGCCGGTCTGCAGCAGCGCCTTGAGATCGTGGGCCTGGCCGCGCAGGAAACGGTTCTGGGCGGAGGTGAGGACAATGGACATGCAGGATCGAGGGGCAGCAAAGGGTGTTCAGGGTATCATGGCGGCCCGTTCGGACCCCTTCGCCAATGCCTTCCCGCAGTAAAAGCAGCCAGCGCTGGCTCAAGGAACACTTCGCCGACCCTTACGTGAAAAAGGCCCAGGCCGAGGGCATGCGCTCGCGCGCGGCCTACAAGCTGGAGGAGTTGCTGCAGCGCGATCGTCTGCTCAAACCCGGCATGGTGGTGGTCGATCTGGGCGCCGCCCCGGGCGGCTGGTCGCAGCAGGTGCGCAAGTCGCTGGGCGACAGCGGCCGGGTACTGGCCCTGGACATCCTGGACATGCCGGCACTGGCGGGCGTGGAATTCCTTCACGGCGACTTCAGGGAGCAGGACGTCCTATCGCAGTTCGAGGCGATGCTGGGCGATGTGCCGGTAGACCTTGTGCTGTCGGATATGGCCCCCAATAAGAGTGGCATGGATGCGGTCGACCAGCCGCGGATGATGCATCTGGCCGAGCTGGCGATGGAGTTCGCCGACCACCACCTCAAGCCGGGTGGCGCATTCCTGATCAAGCTGTTTCAGGGTGTGGGGTCGGACGACTACATCCGCGAGCTGCGCCGCCGCTATGAGAAGGTGACGATTCGCAAGCCGGCGGCCTCGCGCAAGCGCTCCCCGGAAGTTTATGCACTCGGTCAGGGCAAGCGGGTCCAGATCAAGTAAGCTGCCAATGACCGTCGTGTATCAAGCATAGAAGAGTAGAGGGCACCGGAGCCAATGAGGATGAACGACTTGACCAAGAATTTGCTGCTGTGGGTGGTCGTCGCGGTTGTGCTGATGGTCGTCTTCCAGAGCTTCTCGCCGCGGATGGCAGGCGGCGTCGGCTCCGACTCGATCACCTACACCCAGTTCCTGAAGGAAGTGGACAGCGGTCGGGTCAAGTCGGTGGATTACACCGATGAGACCAACCTGGCCGTCAACGCGATCCGCTTCAAGCGGACCGATGGCACCGAGGCGACCGTCTACGGTCCGCGCGACGACAAGCTGGTCGACGTGCTGTACAGCAAGAACATCGAAATGACCCGCCAGAAGCCATCCACCGGCCCTGGCTTCTGGTCGTTGGTACTGAATTTCCTCCCCGTCATCCTGATCATCGGCTTCTGGCTGTTCATCATGCGCCAGATGCAGGGTGGTGGTGGCGGCGCGAAGGGTGCGATGAGTTTCGGCAAATCGCGCGCCAAGCTGCAGGGCGAGGACCAGATCAAGATCACCTTTGCCGACGTGGCAGGTTGCGACGAGGCCAAGGAAGAGGTCGGCGAGCTGGTCGACTTCCTGCGCGACCCCACCAAGTTCACCAAGCTGGGCGGCAAGATTCCGCGCGGCGTGTTGATGGTGGGTCCTCCGGGTACCGGCAAGACGCTGCTGGCCAAGGCCATTGCCGGCGAAGCCAAGGTGCCGTTCTTCAGCATCTCCGGCTCCGATTTCGTGGAAATGTTCGTCGGCGTGGGCGCCAGCCGCGTGCGCGACATGTTCGAACAGGCCAAGAAGCATGCGCCGTGCATCATCTTCATCGACGAAATCGATGCGGTGGGCCGTCACCGTGGCGCCGGTCTGGGCGGCGGGCATGACGAGCGCGAGCAGACCTTGAACCAGCTGCTGGTGGAGATGGACGGTTTCGAGGGCGGCGAAGGGGTGATCGTGATCGCGGCCACCAACCGTCCCGACGTGCTGGATCCGGCCTTGCTGCGCCCGGGCCGCTTCGACCGCCAGGTCGTGGTGGGCCTGCCCGACGTCAAGGGCCGCGAGCAGATCCTGCGCGTGCACATGCGCAAGCTGCCGCTGGCCGAGGACGTGGTGCCGATGGTGATCGCGCGCGGAACCCCCGGCTTCTCGGGTGCGGATCTGGCCAACCTGTGCAACGAGGCAGCGCTGTTCGCCGCGCGCGGCGGCGAGAAGGAAGTGCGCATGGATCACTTCGACCGTGCCCGCGACAAGATCCTGATGGGCGCCGAACGCCGTTCGATGGCCATGAGCGAGGACGAGAAGACCCTGACCGCGTACCACGAGGCGGGTCATGCGATCGTCGGTCGCCTGGTGCCGGAGCACGACCCGGTCTACAAGGTCACGATCATCCCGCGCGGTCGCGCGCTGGGTGTCACCATGTATCTGCCGGAAGGCGACCGCTACTCGATGAATCGCGTTGCGATCGAATCGCAGCTGTGCTCGCTCTACGGTGGTCGTGTTGCCGAGGAGCTGATCTTCGGCGGCGACAAGGTCACCACCGGCGCGTCGAACGATATCGAGCGTGCGACCAAGATGGCGCGCAACATGGTCACCAAGTGGGGCCTGTCCGACGAACTGGGCCCGGTTGCGTACGGCGAAGAGGAAGACGAGGTGTTCCTGGGCCGTTCGGTGACCCAGCACAAGAACGTGTCCGACGAGACCGCGCGCAAGATCGACGAAGTGGTGCGCTCGATCCTGGACAAGGCCTACAGCAAGACCAAGACCATCCTGACCGAGAATCTGGACAAGCTGCACGCCATGTCGCAGTTGCTGCTGCAGTACGAAACCATCGATGTGCCGCAGATCGACGCCATCATGGAAGGCCGCGAACCGCCACCGCCGGCAGGCTGGGGGAAGTCGGACAAGGACGGCGGCAACAACAACGACAAGGGTAGCCCGCGTCCACTGCCGCCGATCGCGGGACCAGCCGAGCAGCTGTAAGCCCGATTGACAATGGCAGGCGGCGCTCTCCACCGGGGCCAGGAAGTGATTCCTGGCCCCGGTGCGTTGTACGGAACTGTGCGCGGTGAATCGGCCGAGGCTCTGGTGGCTGCTGCTGCATGACAGTCGCCCCGTCGCGCGCATGCAAGCGACGCGCAGGGACGCATCGGATGCGTGACGATGCGCACTGGGCGACAATGTGCGGCGCCGGCAGGCGATCTGCGCAGTGGCCGGATGCGCGTGGGCTCGCCACGTCACGACGGTGGCTACGCGGCACACCTGTCGGCAACCCAGGCGCCGTCAACCGGATGCCGCACTCATTGCAACCTGGCCAGGAGATCTCCCGATGTTCGACACCGCCCTCACGCTGGATTGCGCCGGTCGCCCGCTGCGGCTGGATGCGCCGCAGGCGATGGGCATCGTCAATGTCACGCCGGACTCGTTTTCGGACGGCGGGCAGCACGCCACCTGCGAAGCAGCCATCGCCCACGGATTGCGTCTGGCGGCGGAGGGCGCGGCGGTGTTGGACATCGGTGGCGAATCGACCCGCCCGGGGGCGACGCCGGTGTCGCTGGAAGACGAACTGCAGCGCGTGATCCCGGTGATCCAGGCGCTGGCGCAACAGACCGCGATACCGATCAGCGTGGACACCTCCAAGCCCGAAGTGATGCGCGCGGCAGTGGCCGCGGGTGCCGGCATGATCAACGATGTCCATGCATTGCGTTCGCCGGGCGCGTTGCAGGCTGCTGCCGAGCTGCAGGTGCCGGTGGTGCTGATGCATGCGCGCAACGCGCCGCACGCGATGCAGGACGCGCCGCATTACGACGATGTGGTGGGCGAGGTGCACCGGTTTCTGGCCGAGCGCATCTTCGCCGCGGAAATGGCCGGCATCGCCAAGCGACGCCTGATCCTCGATCCGGGCTTCGGCTTCGACAAGACCACCGTGCACAACATGACCTTGCTGGCACAGTTGCAGCGCTTGCAGGAGTTTGGCCTGCCGGTGCTGGCCGGGCTGTCGCGCAAGCGCAGCATCGGCGAGCTGACCGGACGCGAGCGCGCCGCCGAGCGCGTGCATGGGTCGGTGGCCGCCCATCTGATTGCCGCCCAGCATGGCGCACTGCTGCTGCGCGTGCATGACGTGGCGGCGACCCTGGATGCGGTGCGGGTCTGGAGCGCGATGGCCGCGATCCCGGTGCCGCGCGTCGCCGCAGCTGCTGCTCCCGCCTTCCGCTGGCCGGACGAGGACTGATGCCGGCCGATCGACGTCCGCTGGCGATCGCGGTGATGGGGCCGACCGCCAGCGGCAAGACCGCGCTGGCGCTGGAGGCGGCGCAGCGCTGGAACGGCGAAATCGTCAGCGTCGACTCCGCGTTGGTCTATCGGGGACTGGACATCGGCGCGGCCAAGCCGGATGCCGCCATGCGCGCGGCGGTTCCGCATCATCTGATCGATCTGCGCGAGCCCTGGCAGGTCTACTCGGCCGCCGACTTCGCCGCCGACGCGCGCGTGGCGATCGATGGCATCCTTGCACGCGGCAAGCTGCCGATCCTGGCTGGCGGCACCGGCCTGTACTTCCGGGCGCTGCTCGAGGGCCTGTCGCAATTGCCCCAGGCCGATCCGACGGTGCGCGCCGAGCTTGCCGCAGAGGCCGAACAGGTCGGTTGGGCCGGCCTGCATGCGCAGCTGGCCCGGATCGATCCGGTGGCGGCCGCGCGCATCCATGCCACCGACCCACAGCGCATCCAGCGCGCGTTGGAAGTGCATCGCATCAGCGGCCGGCCGATCAGCTACTGGCAGGGCCTGCCGCCGCAGCCCAGGCTGCCGTTGCGGGTGATGAAACTGGTCCTGGCCCCGCAGGATCGGGCGGTGCTGCACGCGCGCATCGCACAGCGGTTGGACGCGATGCTTGGGCAGGCGTTCCTGGCAGAAGTGGAGCGCTTGCGGGCGCTGCCGCAGATGCGTGCGGTCGCCGCGCCGTTGGATCTGCCAGCAGTTCGCGCAGTGGGGTATCGCCAGGCCTGGGAGTATCTGGACGGCGCCGGCAGCCTGGCCGATTTCCGCGACAGGGCGGTGCAGGCGACCCGGCAACTGGCCAAGCGCCAGCTGACCTGGCTGCGTAGCGAGCTCGACGCACGCTGGTTCGACCCCGCGCGCGACCGGCATCGACTGGACGAGGCTTTTGCCGGCTTCCTCGGCCATCGTCGCGCTTTACGGCTGCCTTCAGGCGTGTAACATCGCGTTTCCGGGACCGGCTGGGGATAGCAGGTGTCGACCGGGACAATAAGAACAATAATGAAGGAGTTTGTGATGGCTAAGGGGCAATCTTTACAGGACCCGTTCCTCAACGCGCTGCGCCGCGAGCGGGTACCGGTGTCCGTGTATCTGGTCAATGGCATCAAGCTGCAGGGCACGATCGAGTCGTTCGACCAGTTCGTGGTGCTGTTGCGCAATACCGTGAGTCAGATGGTGTACAAGCATGCCATCTCCACGGTCGTGCCGGCGCGCAACGTGCGCGTGGGGCCGGGTGGTGGATATGTGCAGTCCAATGAAGGCAATCAGGCGGAAGATGACGACGTCGAGCAGTAACGGAGTAGTGCGTGTTTGATCGCTCACGCAAGGGTGAACACGCGTTGTTGATCCAGACCCACTCCGGTGGGCCTGCCGAAGAGGATGTGCTGGAGGAGTTCGCCGACCTTGCAAAGTCGGCGGGCGCCACGGTGGCGGCCACGCTCACCGCGCGCATCGACAAGCCCAGTCCCTCCACCCTGATCGGCAGCGGCAAGCTGGAAGAGGTCAAGGCGGCTGCCGAGGCCACCGGCGCGGATCTGGTGCTGGTCAACCACACCTTGTCGCCCGGCCAGGAACGCAATCTGGAGCGGTACCTGGAGCGGCGCGTGATCGATCGCACCGGTCTGATCCTGGACATCTTCGCGCAACGCGCGCGCAGCCACGAAGGCAAGTTGCAGGTCGAGCTGGCGCAGTTGCGCCACATGGCCACACGACTGGTGCGCGGCTGGACCCACCTGGAGCGCCAGCGCGGCGGTTCGATCGGCCTGCGCGGGCCGGGCGAAACCCAGCTGGAAACCGATCGTCGCCTGCTGCAGAAGCGGGTGGAGCAGTTGCAGAAGCGACTGGAAAAGGTCGAAGTGCAGCGCAACCAGATGCGGCGCGCGCGGTTGCGCAGCGAACTGCCGCGCATTGCGCTGGTCGGTTACACCAACGCGGGCAAATCCACGCTGTTCAACGCCTTGACCGGCGCCGAGGCCTACGCCGCCGACCAGTTGTTCGCCACGCTCGATCCCACCGTGCGTCGCATCGCGCTGCCGGGCGGCAGCGCGATTCTTGCCGACACGGTCGGCTTCGTACGCGATCTGCCTCACGAACTGGTGGCGGCGTTTCGCTCGACCCTGTCGGAGGCGCGCGAGGCCGATCTGTTGCTGCACATCGTCGATGCGGCCGACCCCCTGCGCGAAGAACGCATCCTGCAGGTCGACGAGGTGTTGCATGCCGTAGGCGCAGGCGATCTGCCGCAACTGCTGGTGTTCAACAAGATCGACAGGATCGAGGGCGCCGAAGTCCGTCATGATGCCCAGGACGGCATCCCGGATCCGGCGCGACGCGAACGCGTGTGGATTTCCGCACGTGACGGGCGGGGGCTGGAGGAGCTGCAACGCGCGCTCGGCCAGCGTCTGGATCTGCGGCACGTCACCGGGCAGCTGCGCTTGCCGCCCTCGGCCGGACGCCTGCGCTCCAAGCTGCATCAGCTGGAAGTGGTGCGTGGGGAGCAGGGCGACGAGCACGGCTGGCTGCTCGAAGTCGATCTGCCCTTGGTGGAGGCCGAACGCCTGGCCGCAGGCGAGGACGGTGCGCCGTTGCGTGCGATGCTGCCCGACCGCCGCGAAGACTGGGAAGCCTGACCTGCCGCCGGCGTGGCGTCAGTGCAAGGCGTGGCGCTTCGTAACGCAGGCCGTCGCGGTGGTCGCCTCATCGGTGGATTGCTCACCCCGGCAAGCTGTCTGCGCGCCGGGCGTCGGGCACGATGCGGGCAGACAGCGCCTGTGAATTCGGATAAAAGTGGGCGCTGCCCAATGCGATCCATGTAATGACATCTCCTGCCGACCCTGATCTTCAACAGCTCGCCCAGGCGCTGAGCGTGCAGCTGCGTGCTGCACGCGAGCGGCTGGTGACAGCGGAAAGCTGCACTGGCGGCTGGATCGCCAAGGCGATGACCGACATCGCCGGTTCTTCCGACTGGTTCGATTGCGGCATCGTCGCCTACAGCTACGAGGCCAAGCAGGCCTTGCTGCGGGTGCGTCCACAGACCCTGGAGATCCATGGTGCGGTCAGCCGGGAAACCGTCATCGAGATGGTCTCCGGTGCCTTGGTCGGTTCTGGCGGCAGCATCGCGGTGGCGGTGACGGGAATCGCCGGCCCCGGCGGTGGCAGCGAAGGCAAGCCGGTCGGTACGGTGTGGATCGGCTGGAAGCGGCGGGGTGGGTATGCCACCGCGCAGTTGTACCAGTTCGACGGCGATCGCGATGCCGTGCGCCGCCAGACGGTGGCCGCCGCGCTCGCCGGATTGAGCGCCTTGCTCTAGGCGAGCGCGGCGTGGCGGCGTCGGTCGCACGCCAGCGCCTGCGTGTCCGGACGCCGACGCGTTCCCCCGCGTGCATCTCGGGCATGCATTCTGAATGGCGGCACCGTTCGCCGCGGGCACGGCGATTTCGGCTTGCTGCTGGCTTCCGTCCGGCGGATCGGACAATGATGAGCCCTCGCGCGAGGCGGCGCTGCCCATGGCGCCGCTCGGGTCGCGCTTCGTCGGGGAAGACTCATGCATCTGCAACGGCACCCTCGCGCCGCGCTGGCGCTCGCACTCCTCGCGGCCCTGTCCGCACATCCGCTCCGCGCACAGACGGCGGTGCCTACCGACCAGGACGAACCGGCGACCCTGGCAACGCTCAAGGTGACCGCGCAAAAGCGCGAAGAGTCGCTGCAGAGCGTGCCCGTGGTGGTCTCGGTGCTGCCGGAACAGCTGCTTCAGGACAGTGGCGTGCACGACATCAAGGAGTTGCAGGTGCTGGTACCGGGGCTGATCGTGACCAGCTCGCAGAGCGCGGCGCAGACCACGGCCCGGATCCGCGGCATCGGCACGGTGGGCGACAATGCCGGGCTGGAGTCGTCGGTCGGCGTGGTCATCGACGGCGTGGCGCGTGCGCGCAACGGCGTGAGCTTCGCCGATCTGGGGGAGCTGGAACGGATCGAAGTGCTGAAGGGGCCGCAGGGCACGGTGTTCGGCAAGAACACCTCGGCCGGTGTCATCAACGTGGTGACGCGGCGTCCCAGTTTCACCCGCAGCGCCGATGCCGAGATCACCGCCGGCAACTACGGCGCGCTCGGCATCGCGGGCGCATTCAACGATGCCGTCGGCGAGAGCGCGGCGTTGCGCGTGTACGCGGCCAGGCGCCGACGCGATGGTTTCGAACAGGTGACCACCGGTGCGGGCCCGCGCACCGCCACCGATGACGGCGACCAGGATCTGCGGACCGCGCGCGTGCAGCTGCTATGGGAGCCGACCGACGACCTGGACATCAATCTGGCCGCAGACGTCACCGACCGCGATGAGAACTGCTGCGTCACCGTTGCCACCGAGCGCGGCCCGACTGCCGCGCTGGTGGATGCGCTGACACCGGGTGGGCAGGGCACGATCGACCGCGCCGCGCCGCAACGCCGTCGCGCCTACAGCAATCGCAGCACCGCACAGGATATCCGCGACCAGGGCCTGTCGGCGCAGGTCGACTGGACCACCCCGTGGTTGAACCAGGCGGTGCTGACCTCGATCAGCGCGCTGCGCGACTGGAAATCGGTGAACGGCCTGGATTTCGACTACAACGCTGCGGACATCCTGTACCGCGCGCCGCGCGAAGACGAGATGCTCACCCGGTTTCGGACCTTCAGCCAGGAACTGCGGCTGGCCGGATCGAGCGAGCGTTTCGACTGGCTGCTGGGGGCGTTCTATGCCGACGAAACGCTGCACCGCAACGAGTCCTACCGCTTCGGCAGCGTGTACGAACCCTATCTGTCCAGTGTCTTGCTGGCCCGCGTGAATCCGGCGCTGGCCGCGCGTGCCGACGCATCGCGTTTTCTTGCCGATGCCACCGGGCTGCCCGTCGGCAGCCTGTTCCAGGGGCAGGGAAGCCAGGATCGCTTCCGTCAGGACGGCACCAGCGTGGCGCTGTTCACCAACAACACCTGGCACGCCACCGATGCGCTGGATGTGGTCGCCGGGCTGCGCTACACCTATGAGCACAAGGCGCTGCGATCGGCGTTCGCCAACCCCGATGGAAGTCCGGCGTGCGCCAGCTACTTCGCGCCGAACGGTCAGGTCGATGCGGCGGCGCTGCGCCGCATCGGCGCGGCGCTCACCGCACGTGGCGTGTCGGCTGCCGCGGTGCCGACGATTGCGCCGCAAGTGATCGGCTTCAGCTGTCTGCCCTGGGCCAACCTCGCCCATGCCGGTCGCCTGACCGAACAGCGCCGCACCGAACGCGAATGGTCCGGTACCGTCAAGCTGGCCTATCGCTGGAGCGATGCGTTGATGACGTACGCCTCGGCCGCACGCGGCTACAAGGCCGGCGGTTTCAATCTGGATCGCGTGCAGTCGGCCAACGGCTTGTCCAGCGGCGTGCAGGGAATCGTGCCGGTGGACGACACCTCGTTTCCGGGCGAGTTCGTCGACAGCTACGAACTCGGCGCCAAGACCACCTGGCTGGGCGGCAATCTGTTGTTGAATGCCACGCTGTTCTATCAGGATTTCAGCGACTTCCAGCTCAATAATTTTCTCGGCACCAGCTTCGTCGTGCGTTCCATCCCCACCGTCGTTTCGCGCGGCGTCGATGCCGAAGTGCTCTGGCAGGGCGCGCTTCCGGGGCTGATGGTGCAAGGCGGACTCAGCTACGCCGATACCTATTACGGCAACGAGCCGCTGCCGGATGCGGAGCTGGCCCTGCTGCCGGGCAGCAGGGTGAGCTTCGCCCCGCGCTGGTCGGGCAATCTGTCGCTGACCTACGAGCATGCGCTGGGCGATCGGCTCACCGGGCGCTTCAACATCGGCGCCAAGTACATGTCCGACTACAACGCGGGCTCGGATCTGGATCCGCAGAAAGTGCAACCGGCCTATACCCTGCTCAACGCACGCGTCGGCATCGGTGCTCCCGACAGGCGCTGGCTGCTGGAAGCGTGGGCGGAAAATCTCGGCAACGAAACCTACCGCCAGATCGTCATCGATACGCCGCTGCAGGCCGGCTCCTGGAATGCCTTTCTCGGCGCGCCGCGTACCTACGGGCTGACCCTGCGGCTGCGCTACTGACGGGACGCACCGCGCGGCTGCGCCAGCCGAGCGCACTGCGCTGCGGTGGGCACGCGCGACATCTGCCGGCAGATAGGCTACAAACCAGGGTCTGGTTGCCGACCGCATGTGCCGATGTCCGCGTTCTCCGTTGTTGAAGTCGCTCCATGGGAGATCACCCTGCGCACTGGCAGGTGGTCGATGTCGTCTGCACGTTGCATTGCGCGCGCGCAGTCACCTGGCCATGCACAGGGATGTGTCATGCAGCATGCTGGCGCCGCCCGGCATCGCCCGCACGCAGGCCGTGGCATCGGGCGCCGTTGGCCGCCCGGTCCTGCGCCGTCGGACCGGCCGCACTGGCGCCTGCACGGCCAGCGGCTCCAGCAACGACTGGCGGTGCGCTGATGTGGGAGGCGCTTGGCACCGTACGCGATCTGGGCCGGCTGCAGGAAATCGCCGCCGTGCTGATCCGTTACGGCTTCGGCGACATCGTGCGCCGGATCGGGCTGGCCGATGTGCTCGAACGGGCCGGCAAGCTGCTGCATTGGAGCAATGCCGAAGGCCGCCTGCGGATGTCCGCTGCACAGCGCGTGCGGCGTGCGCTGGAAGAACTCGGCCCCACCTTCGTCAAGCTGGGCCAGGTGCTGGCCACGCGAGTGGATCTGCTGCCGCCGGAATGGATCGAAGAGCTGAGCGAACTGCAGAATGCGGTGCCGGCCTTGCCATTCGAACAGATCCTGCCGCAACTGATCGCCGCACTGGGTGCCGAACCGTCCAGCGTCTTCGCCCGGCTCGACGAGCAGCCGCTGGCGGCCGCTTCGCTGGCACAGACCCATCGCGCGTGGTTGGCCGACGGCACGCCGGTGGTGTTGAAGATCCGCCGTCCCGGGATCGGCGACACCATCGAGGCGGACCTGCGCCTGCTCGCGCGGCTGGCGGAAATCGTCGAGACCCGCGCGCCGGATCTGAAGCGATATCGTCCGGCCGAAGTGGTGCAGCAATTCACGGTTTCGCTGCGGCGCGAACTGGATTTCGCCGCCGAGTGCCGCAACGCCGAACGCATCGCGGCCAACTTCGCACACGACCCGCAGGTGGTGGTACCGGCGGTGCATTGGCAATGGACGTGCGAGTCGCTCAATGTGCAGGACTTCATCGATGGCATCCCCGGGCGCGATTTGCAGGCGGTGGACGCGGCCGGCCTGGATCGCAGGGCGCTGGCGCGCGCCGGCGCCGGCATCGTGCTCAAGATGGTGCTACAGGACGGTTGCTTCCACGCCGACCCGCACCCGGGCAATATCTTCTATCTGCGCGACGGGCGTATCGCCGTCATCGACTTCGGCATGGTCGGGCGCGTCTCCGAGCAGCGCCGGTTCCAGGTCGCGCAATTGCTGCACGGCATGGTGAGCCACGATGCCGAAGCGGTGATCGATGTGCTGCTGGAATGGGCCGGCAACAGTCTGGAGATCGACGAGCCATGTCTGCAGCAGGACATCGGCGCGTTCGTCGATCAGTACCGGGGCGTGCCGCTGAAGGAACTGCGTATCGGCGCCATGCTCGGCGACGTCACCGCGATACTGCGCGATCACGGCCTGACGCTGCCGTCGGATCTGGCGCTGATGATCAAGGCCTTCCTCACGCTCGAGGGAATGGGGCGCCAGCTCGATCCGGATTTCGACATGGCCAACGAAGCGCAGCCATATCTCGAACGCGTGGTCCTGCAACGTTACGCACCCAGCGCCATGTTGCGCCGCAGCCGTCGCACCGTGACCGGTGCGATCGATCTGATCGGCGATCTGCCGCGCGATCTCAAGCGCCTGATCCAGGCCGCGCGGCGCGGCAAGCTGCAACTGCATGTGGAAACGCGCGCCTTGCGCGAGTTCGGCGAGCAGGTCGATCGCGCGGCCAACCGGCTGACCATGGGCATCGTGACTGCAGCGCTGGTCATCGGCTCCTCGATCGTGATGAACAGCGTCGGTGGCAGCGCCAGCCGCTGGCTGCTGGGGCTGGGCGTTGGTGGCTTCATCGGCGCCGGCCTGTGCGGCATCTGGATCCTGTTCTCGATCTGGCGCAGCCGGCGTTAGCGATCCACCGGACACCTTGCTTCGACGCTATTGCGCATGGCGCAGTTAGTAGTAATACTACTAACCATGGACCTGACCGATACCCAGCAAGCAATCCTGGCCTTGATCGCCGAGCGGATCGATGCCGACGGCGTGCCGCCGTCGCAGACCGAGATCGCCCGCGCGTTCGGCTTCAAGGGCGTGCGCGCCGCGCAGTATCACCTGGAGGCATTGGAGCAGGCGGGTGCGATCCGCCGTGTCGCAGGGCAGGCGCGCGGCATCCGGCTGGCCGGGCAGGGCGCGCAGTCGCGGACGCCGCCGATCAGTGAGCCCCAACGCGACGACGTACTGCGGCTGCCGGTGCTGGGTCGCGTTGCAGCGGGTCTACCGATCGGCGCCGATATCGGGTCGGACGACTTCGTCGTGCTCGACCGGGTGTTCTTCTCGCCGTCACCGGATTACCTGCTCAAGGTGCAGGGCGATTCGATGCGCGACGAAGGCATCTTCAACGGCGACCTGATCGGTGTGCACCGCACCCGCGATGCACGCTCCGGGCAAATCGTGGTGGCGCGCATCGACGAAGAGATCACCGTCAAGTTGCTGAAGATCGGCAAGGATCGTATCCGCCTGCTGCCACGCAACCCGGATTACGCGCCGATCGAAGTGCAGCCGGATCAGGATTTCGCCATCGAGGGCCTGTATTGCGGGCTGTTGAGGCCCAACCGCTGAGGGCTGTGCCGAGGCGCGGGCTGGGGGTTTTCCCAGCCGGTCTTGCAGGCAATCCCGCTGCCGGGGCACCTGCCGCATCGTTAATCTGAGTGTGTCGCCAGCAGTCTCAGCCTCTGCGATACACCGCCGCTACATTGGCTCCACACCGAAATCACTGACAAGGATCACCCAGATGGACGAGAACAAGAAGCGTGCCCTTTCCGCCGCACTGAGCCAGATCGAAAAGCAATTCGGCAAGGGTTCGGTCATGCGCATGGGCGACCGTGTCATCGAGGCAGTCGAGGTGGTTCCGACCGGCTCGTTGATGCTGGACATCGCACTCGGGATCGGCGGCCTACCCAAGGGCCGGGTGGTGGAGATCTACGGGCCCGAGTCCTCGGGCAAGACGACCCTGACCCTGCAGGCGATCGCCGAGTGCCAGAAGAAGGGCGGCACCGCAGCCTTCATCGACGCCGAGCATGCCCTGGATCCGATCTATGCGGCCAAGCTGGGGGTGAACGTCGACGATCTGCTGCTGTCGCAGCCGGATACCGGCGAGCAGGCGCTGGAGATCGCCGACATGCTGGTGCGCTCGGGCTCGGTCGATATCGTGGTGGTCGACTCGGTGGCCGCACTGACGCCGAAGGCCGAAATCGAAGGCGAAATGGGCGATCAGCTGCCGGGTCTTCAGGCCCGCCTGATGAGCCAGGCGCTGCGCAAGCTGACCGGCAACATCAAGCGCTCCAATACCCTGGTGGTGTTCATCAACCAGTTGCGCATGAAGATCGGCGTCATGATGCCGGGCCAGAGCCCGGAAGTGACCACTGGCGGCAATGCGCTGAAGTTCTACGCCTCGGTACGCCTGGACATCCGTCGGATCGGTTCGATCAAGAAGGGTGACGAGATCATCGGCAACCAGACCAAGATCAAGGTGGTCAAGAACAAGTTGGCGCCTCCGTTCAAGCAGGTGGTCACCGAAATCCTCTACGGCGAAGGCATCAGTCGCGAGGGTGAACTGATCGACATGGGCGTGGATGCCAAGTTGGTGGACAAGGCCGGTGCCTGGTACAGCTATGGCGACGAGCGCATCGGCCAGGGCAAGGACAATGCACGCGGCTATCTGCGCGACAACCCGCAGGTAGCGGCCAAGCTGGAAGCAGAGCTGCGCGAGAAGTTCCAGCCTGCCGAGGCGCCACGCGAAGAGGGCGACGACGCCGAGAAGGAATAACCAGACTGTCTGGCCGCCGGGCCACCCGATGGGAGCGCAGCCCAGCGGGCTGCGATGCACTCCATAGCCCGGCGTGTCGGCCCCGGCCGCTGCTGAGGCCCGGGGTATTCGGTCTGCAATGTCGTTACACGTTTTTCTATCGCGGGAGCGGCGGGGTCAGTGCCGTCGTTTCTCGCGGTAGATCTATCGAGGGCCAGGAGGGCAGGCGCCAGGGACGGCGCATTGATGGGGTCATCGAGGACAGGTCACGATGGACGAGCAGGAGCCCGCACCCAAGCGAGCGCGCCGGTTCAAGGAGCAAACGCCGGTCCAGCGCGCGCTGGGGCTATTGGTACGGCGCGAGCATTCGCGCAAGGAATTGAACCGCAAGCTGCTGGCGCGGGGGATCGAGCCGGACGCCGCGCAGGCGGCGGTGGAGCGGCTGGCGGGAGAGGGGTGGCAGGACGACGCCCGTTTTGCCGCCGCAGTGGTACGAAACCGGGCAGGTTCGGGGTACGGCCCCCTGCACATCCGTGCAGAGCTCGGTACCCATGGCCTGGACAGCGACACGATTGGCGCTGCGATGGCCACCTTCGAAGGCGACTGGACCGAGAATGCGCGCGATCTGATCCGCCGCCGGTTCGGCGAGCAGGGGCCGGTGGATCTGTCGCAGCGTCGAAAGGCCGCCGAGTTGCTGGCCCGGCGGGGGTTCGATGGCAGCAGCATCCGAAGCGCCACGCGCTTCGAGCTTGAGGACTGAGGGCGTCAGGCCTGCTACCCTTCGTGGTTTCAGGTTGTTCCGCTCATCTGCGCCCACATCTCATTGGGTGACCGGGACCGCCGCCCGCCCAATGCCAGCTCATGAACGCACCTGCCAAATTCAGCACTTCCCAGATCCGTCGCGACTTCCTTGCGTTTTTCGAGGGCAAGGGTCACACCATCGTGCCTTCCGCACCGCTGGTGCCGGGCAACGACCCGACTCTGCTGTTCACCAATTCGGGCATGGTCCAGTTCAAGGACGTCTTTCTCGGCGCGGAGAAGCGCAGCTACGTGCGCGCTGCAGACGTGCAGCGCTGCCTGCGTGCCGGTGGCAAGCACAACGACCTGGATTCGGTGGGCTACACCGCACGCCACCACACCTTTTTCGAGATGCTGGGTAACTGGTCGTTCGGCGATTACTTCAAGAAAGAGGCCATCGCGTGGGCCTGGGAGCTGCTGACCCAGGTCTGGAAGCTGCCAGCCGATCGCCTGCTGGTCACCGTCTACCACACCGACGAGGAAGCCTTCGCGCTATGGCGCGACATGATCGGCGTTCCGGAGAGCCGCATCGTACGCATCGGCGACAACAAGGGCGCCCCGTACGCTTCCGATAACTTCTGGCAGATGGCCGACACCGGCCCATGTGGTCCGTGCACCGAGATCTTCTTCGATCATGGCGACCACATCGCCGGTGGTCCGCCCGGTTCTCCGGATGAAGATGGCGACCGCTTCATCGAGATCTGGAATCTGGTGTTCATGCAGTTCGACCGTCAGCCCGATGGCACCCTGGTGCCGCTGCCGGCACCGTGCGTGGATACCGGCATGGGACTGGAGCGCTTGGCGGCGATCCTGCAGCACGTCCATACCAACTACGAAATCGATCTGTTCCAGGCCTTGATCGGCAAGGCCAGCGCACTGACCGGCATCACCGACCTGGAGAACAAGTCGCTGCGTGTGATCGCCGATCACATCCGCGCCTGCTCGTTCCTGATCGTCGATGGCGTGCTGCCGTCCAACGAGGGCCGCGGCTATGTGCTGCGCCGGATCATCCGGCGTGCGCTGCGGCATGGCTGGATGCTGGGCGTGCGGCAGCCGTTCTTCAGCAAGATGGTGCCCACCCTGGTCGAGCTGATGGGGGAAGCCTACCCCGAGCTGGTGGTGGCCAAGGACACCGTTGCGCGTGCCTTGTTGGCCGAAGAGGAGCGCTTTGCCGAGACGCTGGATGCCGGCATGAAGATCTTCGACGAGATCGCGTCGCGCTCGCAGGAGGTCATTCCGGGCGCCGACGCGTTCCGTCTCTACGACACCTACGGGTTCCCGGTCGATCTGACCGCCGACATCGCGCGTGAGCGCGGTATGCGGGTGGACATGGAAGGTTTCGAGTTTTCCATGGAGCGTCAGCGCGAGACCGCGCGTGCTGCGGGCAAGTTCGGTGGCGGTGTGGCACTGCCGGCCGATCTGGTCGCCAGCATGTCGCCAACGGTGTTTCTGGGCTATGAAGCGCACGATGCCGATGCGCTCAAGGTGGTCGCGTTGCTCAAGCAGGGGCGACCCGTCGAGCGCGCAGAAGCCGGCGACGACGTCATCGTGTTCACCGATCGCACGCCGTTCTATGCCGAGTCTGGTGGCCAGGTCGGCGATAGCGGCCGATTGAGCAAGACGGGGGTGTCGATCGACGTCGCCGACACCCAGAAATTCGCCGGACAGTTCCACGGTCACGTCGGGCGCATCACCGAAGGCGCACTTGCGCTGGGCGATGTGCTGGCGGGCGGCATCGATGCGCAGCGTCGCGGCAAGACCATCCTCAACCATTCGGCCACGCACCTGCTGCATGCCGCGCTGCGCGAGGTGCTGGGCACGCACGTGCAGCAGAAGGGCTCGTTGGTGGCGCCGGATCGCCTGCGTTTCGACTTTTCGCATTTCCAGCCGATCACGGCCGAAGAGCTGGCGGTGATCGAACGCAAGGTCAACGCCGAGGTGCGCGCCAATCACAACGTCGAAGTGCACAACATGGCCATGCAGGAAGCACTGGATTTCGGCGCCATGGCCCTGTTCGGCGAGAAGTACGGCGAGCGCGTGCGCGTGCTGAAGATGGGCGGCTACTCCACCGAGCTGTGTGGTGGCACCCATGTCAGCCGTACCGGCGACATCGGGCTGTTCAAGATCACCTCCGAAGGCGGTGTGTCGTCAGGCGTACGTCGCATCGAAGCGGTGACCGGGCAAGGGGCGTTGGACCATGTCGCCGACGAAGAGCGGCGCCTGTCCGAAGCGGCGAGCCTGCTTGGCGGCAACACCGGCGAAGTGGTCGACAAGGTGCGCGCACTGACCGAGCGTCAAAAGCGTCTGGAGCGCGAACTGGAATCGTTGAAGGCCAAGCTGGCATCGGGCGCGACCGCCGATCTGGGCGCCGGTGCCGTCGATGTGGCGGGGGTCAAAGTCGTCGCCGTGCGCCTGGAAGGGTTCGACGCGAAAGCCTTGCGCGATGCGATGGATCGCCTGAAGCAGCAGCTGGGCGATTCGGTGGTCGTGCTGGCCGGTGCTTCCGGCGGCAAGGTCGCGTTGGTCGCCGGAGTGAACGGCAGCCCAACTGGCAAAGTGAAGGCGGGGGAACTCCTCGGCCATATCGCCAGTCAGATCGGGGGCAAGGGCGGCGGCCGTCCGGATCTCGCCCAGGGTGGTGGCGAGGACGGGCCCGCCCTTGCCACCGCGCTCGACGGGGTCGCCTCCTGGGTCAAGCAACACTTGGGCTGAACACTTGTCCTGCTATGCCTTGATGGCCAGCAGGATGTCCCGCTAACATTTCTGGTCTATTCCCCTTACGTAGGGCGCGTCTCACTCGGGAGGCCGTCGATGCTGGTGGGAAAACCACCGGTTCCAGGAGATTTGCAAAATGTTGATCCTCACTCGCCGGGTAGGCGAAACCCTGATGATCGGCGACTCGGTCACGGTTACCGTGCTCGGTGTCAAGGGTAATCAGGTGCGTATTGGTATCACCGCACCGAAGGATGTGGCTGTGCATCGCGAAGAAATCTATCAGCGTATCCAGCGTGGGGACGAGCCGGTCGCTTCCGGCGCGCATCACGGAGACGATTCTTCGAATTGATCGCGATAAAGGGTTTACCTTAGCCCCTCTTACCCGGTATTCTTCGCGGCCTGCCACGGATGTCGCGGCAGATCGAGAAAACTGGAGCGATGCCCGAGTGGCTGAAGGGGCTCCCCTGCTAAGGGAGTATAGGGTCAAAAGCTCTATCGAGGGTTCGAATCCCTCTCGCTCCGCCAGTATCTGAAACGCCTGCAAACCGCTGATTTGCAGGCGTTTTTATTTGTGCGATGGGGCCACGGGAGTGCGCGCGTTTTCGCGCTGGCGGTGTGGGACCTGGTGCGCACGGCACTGCGCGACAACGTGGTGTTGGTTTGTAGTGCGAGCTCGGCCGATGAACCGATCCAGCCACAGCTGCTCCGATGGGTTCGCCGTACACGCCGCCGCGTCCCGGCGACGTTTCCTCCACATCGACGCGCGTCCGCGGCGTCGATCATCGATCCGGATGTTGGCATCCGACGATCAGGCATACGCCGCGACGGTGGCGTCGGCGAATGGACGGCGCGCCGGGCTCAATCGCGTTACTGAAGCAGACCTGCTGCTGACGCGGGCTTGCCTGGGGTGCGGTCCTGCGCGCAGCAGGCCGCAGTGGCATTGCGAGCGATGCCGGCGGCTTGCCAGTCGAGCGCACCGGCTTGCTGGCGAGCACTGCGGCGTCTTGCTGTCGGTCGCGCATCGCAGATTGGCGCGCGCAAGCGGGCCGGTGCGGACGAGAAACGCGCGATCGCTCGCCTGGGTCGGGTCGTTGTGACGCGATCGATTCGGTGTGTCGGCATCACGTAAGTCCGCATGCAGGTACCAGCTGCAGGAGCCTTTTGACGCAGCCCGGAATCTCGGTGCGCATTTGGCTGGGAACGCACACATGCAGAAGACTGCGCCAGTCGCAGTGACGGAGGCCGGCGGTATGCGTCGGAGGTCAAGTCGGGCGTCCATGCGCCGCTAATGACGTCGACCCTCTCCCGGATTTCGACGTGATGCGCCTATCGCCGCTGTTTGAACGCCTGTTCTCTTTCTGGAGCCGCGCGCTGCAGCACAAGGCCAATGCAGTGGACCGGGTGATGGCGGTGATCGAGTTCGATCTGGATGGCCGCATCCTGGATGCGAACCAGAACTTCCTGTCGCTGATGGGATATCGGCTGGACGAAGTGGTTGGCCAGCATCACCGCATGTTCGTTACCACGAGCGACCGCGACAGCGAGAGCTATCGCCAGTTCTGGGACGCATTGCGTCGCGGCGACTTCAATGCGGGGCGTTTCTGCCGGCTGGACAAGCACGGGCGCGAGGTCTGGATCAACGCGTCCTACAATCCCTTGCTCGATCGCGCCGGCAAGGCCTATCGCGTGGTGAAGTACGCCACCGACATCACCCAACAGGTACGTCAGACCGCCGACTTCGAAGGGCGGATCGAGGCGATCGACAAGGTGATGGCTGTCATCGAGTTCTCGCTCGATGGCACGATACTCGATGCCAACCAGAATTTTCTGCAGGTGATGGGCTATCGGCTCGATGAGATCCTCGGCAGGCATCACGGCATGTTCGTGGATGCGGCCACACGCCAGTCCGCCGCCTATCGCGCGTTCTGGGATTCTCTGGGGCGCGGCGCATTCGATGCCGGTCGCTACCGACGCATCGGCAAGGACGGGCGGGAGGTCTGGATCCAGGCGTCCTACAATCCTGTCCTGGATGAGCACGGGCGCCCCTACAAGGTGGTGAAGTACGCCACCGACGTGACCCGGCAGGTCGTCGATTCGGCCGATGCGGATGGCCGCATCCAGGCCATCGACAAGGTCATGGGAGTGATCGAGTTCGATCTGGATGGGCACGTGCTGAGCGCCAATGAAAACTTCCTGGCGATCCTGGGTTACACGCCGGAGGAGGCTATCGGTCGGCATCACGGAACCTTCGTCGATGCCGCCTACCGTGCGTCCGAGGATTACCGCCATTTCTGGGCAAAGCTGGCGCGCGGTCAGTTCGATGCGGGGCGTTATCGCCGGCTGCGCAAGGATGGCACTGCGGTGTGGATCCAGGCCTCGTACAACCCGATCCTTGACGTGTCGGGCCGGCCGTACAAGGTGGTCAAGTACGCTACCGATGTCACCGACCAGGTGCGCTCGGCCGAGCGCATGCACGCGCTGGTGCGACAGACCATGAGCATCGCGCAGAACGTGCAGCGCGAGTCGCACCATATCTCCGCCAGCAACCAGGAACTGGTCAGCCGCGCGTCCACCCAGTCCAGCGCGGTGGCGCGGACGTCGAACACGATCGATCAACTGGCGGCGACGGTGCGGTTCAATTCCGAGCATGCGGGATCGGCGCGTCAGATGGCCGAAGACTCGGCGGCGGTGGCGCGGCGCGGTGCCGACGTCATTGCCCAGGTCGTCAAGACCACGGCCGGCATTCGTTCGGCCACGGACCGGATCGGCCAGATCATCGAGGTCATCGATGGCATCGCGTTCCAGACCAATCTGCTGGCATTGAATGCGGCGGTGGAAGCGGCGCGCGCCGGCGAACAGGGGCGTGGCTTCGCGGTGGTGGCCACCGAAGTGCGCAATCTGGCGCAGCGCTGCAGCGTGTCGGCACGGGAAATCCGTTCGTTGATCGACAATGCGACCGATCAGGTCGGCGATGGCTCGCGTCTGGCCGAGCAGGCCGGTGTGGTGATGCAGGACATGGTGACGTCGGTGTTGCGCGTCACCGCCACCGTCGAGCAGATCGCCAGCGCCAGCCGCGAGCAGGCGCAGGACATCTCCACCGCCAATACGGCATTGCAGTCCATCGGGGTGCAGGCGCGCGACCAGGCGCAAATGGTCGATGATCTGGCGCGCTCGGCACGTGTGCTGGAGGCCGATGCGGATGCCTTGTTCGCGCTGGTCAACGGTGATGCCGACGGATCTGCACCGCAGTCCGGCATGGCCGCAGAGCGACCGGCCCGTCCGCAGGCGGCCTGACGGCAGGTAAGCAGCGTACGCGCCGCGCGTACCGGAACGCTGTGCGGGCGTGCTGTCTCCGTGGCGGCTGGCGGGCTGCCTCGGGTTGCGTCGGTGGGCGATGCGTCAGACGGGCCGATCCGCTGCAACCTGCCTGCGCCGCATTGGATGCCGGCGCCGCCGTCGCGGATCGCTGCAGAGTCGACGGAGCCGCCGCACGCATGCGAGTGCGCGGTTGTTGGCCGCGCCTCGCTTCAGCGGCAGGGTGCGGCGGCACCGGTTGCGTCATTTCGGCAGATCGAACACCAGGACTTCGGCGTCGTGGGCGTCGCCCAGTACGATCTCCGGCTCACCCATGACCTGCACCGCGTCGCCGGCCGACAGCACCTGCCCGTTGACAGTCAGGCTGCCGCGGGCCACTTGCACGTAACCGATGCGGCCCTCGGCCAAGGGCTGCCGCAGGTGTGCCGCACCGTCCAGGATCGTGGCGTACAGCCGCGCATCCTGATGAAGACGCAGCGAACCATCCTCGCCGCCGGGCGAGGCGATCAGGCGCAACTGGTTGCGCTTGCTGTCGGCGTCGAAATGCTTTTCCTCGTAGCTCGGCGCGATTCCGTTGCGTTCGGGCATCACCCAGATCTGCAGGAAGTGCACCGGCTCGCTGGCCGAGTGGTTGAATTCGCTATGCGTCACGCCGCTGCCGGCGCTCATGCGCTGCACGTCGCCATAGTGCAGGACCGAGCCGGTGCCCATGCTGTCCTTGTGCTCCAGCGCGCCGCCCAGCACGTAGGAAATGATCTCCATGTCGCGGTGGCCGTGGGTGCCGAACCCTTCGCCCGGTTGCACCTTGTCTTCGTTGATCACGCGCAGCGGACCCACCCCCATATGCCGCGGATCGTGGTAGCTGGCGAAGGAGAAGGTGTGGCGCGAGGACAGCCAGCCATGCTCGGCGCGGCCACGGGTGTCGCTCTTGCGGACGTTCAACATACTGCTTTCTCCTTGGTGGATTCGAATTTTTCGCTAGGGGTGAAATATCGAGCCCAGCGGCTTGATGCGTAGTCTCCGCTTCTGCGCCCGCAAGAAAAAGCGAGTAGATTCGAGTCTTATCATCGAAAAATTCGAACAATGAAAATCAGCCTGGAAGCGCTGCAGATCCTGGATGCGATCGACCGCCGTGGTTCCTTCGCCGCGGCCGCCAAGGTCTTGTTCAAGGTGCCCTCGACCATTTCCTACACCGTGACCAAGCTGGAGCAGGACCTGGGGGTGCAGTTGTTCGAGCGGGTAGGGCCCAAGGCCACGCCGACCCAGGCCGGTCGCGAGCTGTTGCGTGAGGGACGACACCTGCTGCGCGCGGCGCAGGAACTGGAGGTGCGGGTGCGGCGGGTGGCCTCCGGCTGGGAGTCGGACTTCGCGATCGGGCTGGATGCGGTGCTGCCCGTGGCGCTGTTGCAGGCGCAGATCCTGCAGTTCTATACCGTGGCTGACAGCACGCGCCTGCGCGTGCTGAGCGAGTCGCTGTCCGGCTGCTGGGAAGCCTTGCTGGATCGACGGGTGGATCTGATCGTCGCCGCGGGCGAGGGACCCAGTGGCGGTGGCTATGTCGCTGAACCGATCGGCAGCCTGCGCTTCGTCTTCGCGGTCGCTGCCACGCATCCGCTGGCGCATGTGCAGCAGCCCGGAGCGGCCGAACTGGCCGATCATCGTGCGATCGTGGTGGCGGATTCGGCGCGACGTCTGCTGCCGCGTACGGTGGGAGTGTTGTCCGGGCGCGACGTGCTGACCGTTCCCGACATGCAGACCAAGCTGCTGCTGCAACTGGCCGGGGTCGGCTACGGTTTCCTGCCCGAGCCGTATGCGCGTGCGGCACTGCAGGACGGTCGCCTGCAGGAAGTGGCGGTGGACGCGCGCAAAGCCGACGAAACCTTCTCTCTGGCCTGGCGGCCCGGCGAAGAGGGTGAGGCCTTGCGCTGGTGGCGGCACGCGCTGCGCGGCGACGGCTTGTTCGACCACTGGTTGCGCTCGCTTGCGGAAACGTATCGTTCCGTCGCCGTCGGGTAGTCGGGCATCGGCAGCGGCGCGGATAATGATCGCTTGCCGTCGCGCAGGGCCCCCGCATGCAAGGCTTGATCGAACAGTACGGATTGGCGCTGGTCTTCGCCAACGTACTGGCATTGTCGCTCGGGCTGCCGGTGCCGGCACTGCCGACCCTGGTGCTGGTGGGCGCCGGCTACGCGTTGGCGGGCGGGAGCGATGCCTGGCTGGCCGGCCTGGTGGCGCTGGGCGTGTCGGTATTGGCGAGCCTGCTGGGCGATCTGGCCTGGTATCTGGCTGGGCGGCGCTTCGGCAACCGTACCTTGCAGTCGCTCTGCCGGCTGTCGTTGTCGCGCGATACCTGCATGAAGAAGACCGAGCGGTTCTTCTCGCGCTGGGGCGTGCGCGTGCTGGCGGTCGCGAAGTTCGTGCCTGGCCTGTCGATGGTCTCGGTGCCGATGGCTGGCGCCAGCCAGGTGCGACTCTGGGCATTCCTGCGCTACGACGCGTTCGGTGCTGCGCTCTGGGCGATGGTTGGCCTGGGGCTGGGAGCGGTGTTCGCCGATCAGGTGCAGGACGTGCTGGTCTTCCTGTCCGAGCTGGGTTCCGGTGCGGTGGTGGTGCTGGCGGTGCTGCTGGCCTGCTATGTCGGCTGGCGCTGGTGGCGGCGGCATGCCTTGCTGCGGTCATTGGAACAGGCGCGCATTGCGGTGGACGAGTTGCTGCCGTTGCTGGAAGGCGATGAGCCGCAGCGCCCCACGGTGCTGGACATTCGTGCGCCCGGGTATCGCGAGTTGCAGCCGTACACGATCCCCGGCGCCATGTTCGCCGATGAGCGGCAGCTGGCGCAGATCCTTGCCAGCGTGCCGCGCGAACGTGCCGTGGTGATCTACTGTGCGTGCCCCGGCGAAGTGTCTGCCGCCTGGCTGGCCGGACGCATGCGCGCGCGGGGCTATCGCGATGTGCGGCCGTTGCGGGGTGGGCTGGATGCGTGGCATGACGCCGGCTATCCGGTGACGTCGTTGCTGCCGGTCGTGGTGGCCGCGGACGCAGACGCGCGAGGTGCAACGGTGTGATCGCTGGTGTGTGCATGCATGCGAGCTGCGCAGCGATCGTCGGCTGACATGTGCGCGATCGGTGCCGGTGCTGCGATCGGCAGCGGCGATCGGCATCGATGCATCGGAGCCATGGCGACAGGCAAAAAAAAGACCAGCAAGCTGGTCGTTTTCTTCAAGATTGGTGCGCCCGGAGAGATTCGAACTCCCGACCGCCTGGTTCGTAGCCAGGTACTCTATCCAACTGAGCTACGGGCGCCTCGTCAGGAGCGGAATTATGCGGATGCCCGCACGGGTCGTCAATCCCTTTGTGAAATCCGCCAGCGGTCGGCCGCCTTGCCGCAGGCGTCTCCAAACACGGCGGCTACGGCGGCCGGTGTCTTCATCCAGGCGAAATGATCGCTGCGTACGCCCAGCTGCGCATCGTCCAGTTGCCGTACGTGGGCATGTGCCTGCGGCATCTTGCGCAGCAAAGCATGCAACGCCGCAGGCGGGCCGAAGCGGTCGCGCGCAAACGTCACAGCAGTGACCGGCAGCGTAAGCGCGCCAAGCGCGCGTTCCAGATCCCATGCGGTACCCGCGGCGCGATAGCGATTGCTGCGACCGACGTGTGCCCAGTCGGCGATCAGGCTGCGCGCCTCGGTGCCACCGAAGCCCAGCGACCGCCCGTGCAGCACGCCTTGCACGCGGGCCAACCAGGGCAGGGCGCGATACGCCACGGGCAGCGCATAGCGCAGGGGGCGCGGAAACTGCCGCCAGTAGGGCGAGCCGCTGGCAACCAGCCACAGGTGTGCGATGCGCATGGGCTGCAGTGCGGCATGGCAGCAGGCCAACTGTCCGCCCAGACTGTGTCCGCCGACGATGTGCGGAAGGTGTGGTGCTTCTCGCTCCAGCAGCGCATGGCTGGCGGGAATGTCGTCGTCCAACAGGCTGCGAAAGCCCCAGTCGTGGCGGCGCGATGGGCGCAGCGTGCTGCTTCCGTTGCCCCGCCATTCGTGCAGATACACCGCGATGCCGGCAGAGGCCAGTGCCGTCGCGAATGGCTGATAATGCCGTGCTGCCACGCCCAGTGCCGGTAGCCACAGCAACGCGGCGATCGGCTGTGCAGGCGCATGGCGGATCAGCTGCCAGCGATGTCCATCCGCTGCGCTCGCGCTCAGGAGCTCGCTGTGGACGCTCATGCGCCCGGCGCGGCGCCAAAATGGTCGAGTACCACCACCTCGCTATTGCCTGGGCATTGGCCGATGCGGATGGCGCGCGCCACATAGTCGATGCCGGCCTGGCAGGCATTGAGCAGCGACAGGCCTTGACACAGCTGTGCGGCGATCGCCGCCGACAGGCTGCAGCCGGTGCCGTGCGCATCCACCGGCAGGCGTGGATGCATGAACACGTCCTGGGTGACGCCATCGTCGAAACGGTCGACCACGCGTGCACCTTCGTGCAGATGGCCGCCCTTGAGCAGCACCGCCTGTGCGCCGAGATCGAGCAAGGCTGCGGTCGCATGCTCGGCCGAGCCGGCATCGGCGATACGGCGGCCGGTCAGCAGCTCGGCTTCGGGCGTGTTGGGCGTGATCAGCGTCGCCAGCGGCAGCAGGCGATGACGTAACGCCTCCAGCGCGGCGTCTTCCAGCAGCCGCGCGCCGCTGGTGGAAACCATGACCGGGTCCAGCACCACGAACGGGGGGTGATATGTCTCCAGCAGATCGGCCACGCAGTGGATGACCTCGGCGTTGGCCAGCATTCCCAGCTTGACTGCCTGGATCTCGAAATCCTCGAAACAGGCATGCACCTGCGCCTGCAGGAAGGCGATCGGCGGGATGTGCACCGCAGTGACCGCGCGGGTGTTTTGCGCGGTCAGCGCCGCGATCGCCGACAGGCCGTGCACACGATGCGCGGCGAAGGTCTTCAGGTCGGCCTGGATGCCGGCGCCGCCGCCGGAATCGGAGCCGGCGATGGTCAATGCGGACAGCGTGCTGGGCGTGGTCATGTGCCGATTCTGCACTGCCGGGGGGGCGGGGTGTGCGGCGCCGGAGCGCTGCATGTGCACCGACTCGCGACAGTGCCTGCTTCAGGGGCTGCCGTTGATGGCGATGTCCGAGAACGCACCGGTCTGCGGATCGTACAGCGCCCCCCAGAACGCGCTACCACCATCGCAGACCCGGATCGCCTCCCGGGCCGGCCTGATCGGTGGATCGTTGGGCAGCTTGAAGGCGTTGATATAGATCAGCTGCTGGCCCTGGATCACCACGCCAACGTACTGGCGATCGTATTCGCGCGGTTCGGCGATGGTCGGGGTCAGCGCGTCCTGGCGCGATTCCAGCAGTTCGATCTGCTGCTGCGTGGGCGCCCAGTAGCCGCTGATGCGCCCGGGCTGGCGTGCGGGGCTGTCGCGCGAACAGGTGTCCAGCACCTGCTCGGCGATGCCCTGGCGGGTGATGATCCACGACTGCCCGCTCTTGAGACTGGTCGGCACGCTGGACGGCGCCTGCGTGGTGGCGCAGCCGGCCAGCGCGATCGCCGCAAGCGCCGCCGCGCCGCGCATGCTGCGCATCACAACACCTCCGAGGCGAAGTCGGCCAGGCGCGAGCGCTCGCCGCGGCGCAGCGTGATGTGCGCGCTGTGCGGCCAGGCCTTGAAGCGGTCCACCGCGTAGGTCAGGCCCGAGGTGGTTTCGGTGAGGTAGGGCGTGTCGATCTGCTCGACATTGCCCAGGCACACGATCTTGGTGCCAGGACCTGCACGGGTGATCAGCGTCTTCATCTGCTTGGGAGTGAGGTTCTGCGCCTCGTCCAGGATCAGATAGCGCGACAGGAAGGTGCGCCCGCGCATGAAGTTCATCGAGCGGATCTTGATGCGGCTGGCGAGCAGGTCGTTGGTGGCCGCACGGCCCCACGAGCCGCCTTCCTGGTTGTGCGTGAGCACTTCCAGGTTGTCGGTCAGCGCGCCCATCCATGGCGTCATCTTTTCTTCCTCGGTACCGGGCAGGAAGCCGATGTCCTCGCCCACGCTGACGGTGGCGCGGGTCATGATGATCTCGCGATAGCGCTGCTGGTCCAGGGTCTGCGCCAGGCCGGCGGCCAGTGCGAGCAGGGTCTTGCCGGTGCCGGCGGTGCCGAGCAGGGTGACGAAGTCGATCTCCGGATCCATCAAGGCGTTGAGCGCGAAATTCTGCTCGCGATTGCGCGCGGCGATGCCCCAGACCGCGTGCTGGGCGGTTCGGAAGTCGTCGACCAGGCACAGCGTCGCCTTGCCGCCGCCGACGCGCGCCACGCGCAGTTCGACCTCGTCCTCGCCCGGCAGGTACAGATACTGATTGGGGTGCCAGTCCTCGTCGGCGGCCAGGACGATCTCGTAATGGGTGCGGCCGCGTTCGTTCCAGCTGCGCAGGTCCTGGTTGTGCTTCTGCCAGAAGTCCTCCGGCAGTTCGATCGCACCGGTGAACAGCAGGCTGAAGTCGTCCAGCGCGCGGTCGTTCTGATAATCCTCCGCGACCAGGCCGCTGATGTAGGCCTTGATGCGCAGGTTGATGTCCTTGGACACCAGGATGACCGGAACCTCGGGGTTTTCTTCGCGCAGCGCCAGCACCGAGGCCAGGATCTTGTTGTCCGGCAGCATCGCGCCGAAGGTGCGGCCCGGGTCGATCGGGTGGATCTGGAAATACAGCCGGCCGATCGCGCTCTGGCCCTTGAGCTGGATGCCCTGCGGATGGCTCAGCAGGATGCCGGCCTGGATCTGCTCGGCATCGGTGTTCTCCAGCAGCTCGTCCAGGAAGCGGCTGACCTGGCGCGCGTTGCGGCTGACTTCGGAGGTGCCCTTCTTGGCGTTGTCGAGCTCCTCGATCACCTGCATCGGCAGGAACACGTCGTGTTCCTCGAACTTGAACAGCGCGGTGGGATCGTGCATCAGCACGTTGGTGTCCAGCACGTAGATGCGCTTGCCTCGGGTCATTGGGTCTTCCAGGTGATGGGGCAGGGGCGAGCCATCGCGCCTGCCGGGGCAGGGCGATGGAGAGCGCGGGAAACGAGGGATGTCACTGTTTGGCGTGCGCCTTCAACGCGGCCAGCACGGCATCGGCATGGCCGGCCACCTTGACCTTGCGCCATTCCTGCACGATGCGTCCCTCGGGCGACAGCAGAAAGGTGCTGCGCTCGATGCCGAGCACCTGCTTGCCGTACATGTTCTTTTGCTTGATCACGTCGAAGGCGCGGCATAGCGCTTCATCGCCGTCGCTGATCAACGGGAAGGCGAACCCCTGCTTGGCGCAGAAGTTGTCGTGCGATTTCACCGAGTCGCGCGAGACGCCCAGCACCGCAGCGCCGGCCTGTTTGAACTGCGGCAGCAGCGCGTTGAAGTCCAGGCCTTCGGTGGTGCAGCCGGGGGTGCTGTCCTTCGGGTAGAAGTACAGCACCAGCCACTGGCCGGCGTAGCTGCGCAAGTTGGCCTGGGTGCCACCGGACAAGGCCAGCGGCAGGTCCAGGGTTGCGGCGGAAAGTTCGGTTGCGGCGTCGGTCATGGTTGCTCGGCCTGAAGGAGGGGGCAGGTCGGTGGCCGGTCAGGCCGGCCCGACGTCCATCCCATCGTAAGCGGCCACGTGGAAGCGTCTGGCGAGCGCGTCGAACTCCGCGTTGCGCTGATCCAGCGACTCCAGCGTGTGATGCTCGACCTTATCCACGTGCAGGAAGTACGACTCTTCGTCGTCGCCATCGTCTTCGTCGCGCTCGCCGAGAAAGATGTCGATGACGCGATAGCCGTCCTTGGTCAACTGTTCGGCCAGCTGCTGCAAGGGCTGCTGCGCCGGATCGGCGAAGAAGTATTCCCAGCGCAGCGCGCCGTCCAGATTCCAGTCGGTCTCCGAGCGGATGTGCTCGAACATCTGTTTCAGCGCGGACATCGCGATGGCCATGGAGAACTCCTGCCTCAGAACTTCATCGGGTCCATGATCGCGTCGAGATTGAGGTGATCACAGAATTCCAGGAAATCGTCGCGCAAGGCGGCGATGTGCATGTTGGCCGGCACGCCGATGGTCACCTGCGCCGAAAACATCTCCGCGCCGGTCTGCATGGCGCGGTAGCGGGTGCTCTGCAGGTTTTCGATGGTGATGCCCTGGCGGTCGAAGAAATCGGCCAGCTGGAACAGGATGCCGGGCTTGTCGGCGGCGATCACCTCGACGATGTACGGCAACAGATTGGACTGCGCCTGCTTGGGGCCGGTGCGATACCACACCAGCTTCAGGCCTTCCTCGCGTTCGAGCCGGGTCAGCATGGCTTCCAGTTTGGCCACCGAATCCCAGGAGCCGGTGGCCAGCGCAGTGACCGAGACATCGCGCCCCACGGTGGCCAGGCGGGCATCCACGAGATTGCAGCCGCTGTCGGCGATGCGGCGGGTGACGGGCAGCAGGGGGGACTCCGGATGCGTCGTGTAGGCGTTGATCAGGAGGTGGTTTTCGGTCGGCGAAGGCCGGGGAGTCGAGTCGGTCAAAGGGGCTTCCGGCATTGCATCAGGCTGAATGGCCGCCCGGGCAGGCGCCCTGGCGGTGACCAGCATACTTGCCCGTGCTTTCGCGCCGCAAGTAACATGCGGGTGGTCTCGACCCGCGCCCGCGCGGGCCTTCCCTGTCACGTAAGAGCAGCAGAATCTTGTCCCTTTCCGGCATCATCACCGCGCTGGCGACCCCGTTCGGTCCCGACGGCGCACTCGACCTGGATGCCTGGCGGCGGCTGCTGGAGCAGCAGCTGCACGGCGGTGTGCAGGGCATCGTGGTTGCCGGTTCCACCGGCGAAGCCGCCGCACTGAGCGACGACGAATACGACGCGTTGTTGCGTGCGGCCGTGGCGCAGGTGGCCGGACGCGTGCCGGTGCTGGCCGGTACCGGCCTGTCCGGCACCGCCAAGACCATTGCGCAGACGCGTCGTGCTGCGGCGCTGGGCGCGCAATACGCGCTGGTGGTCACGCCGCCCTACGTGCGGCCGACCCAGGCCGGGCTGAAAGCGCATTTCCAGGCGGTCGCCGATCAGGGCGGGCTGCCGGTGGTGCTGTACAACGTGCCCGGCCGTACCGGCTGCGACCTGCTGCCGGAGACGGTGGCCGAGCTGGTCGATCACCCCAACATCGTCGGCATCAAGGAAGCACGCAGCGAGTCCGAGCGGGTGGCCGCGCTGGTCGCACTGCGCAGCGACAGTTTCGTGGTGCTCAGTGGCGACGACGGCAGCGCCGCAGAAGCGATGCTGTCCGGCGCTGCCGGGTTGATTTCGGTGGCCTCCAATGCCTTGCCGTCCGCGTATCGGCGCCTGTGCGAGCTGGCCCGCAACGGCCAGCGCGAAGCGGCCCTGGCCTGGGACGCGCGCCTGAGCGAGTACCACAGTTTCTGCGGGATCGAATCCAATCCCATTCCCGTCAAGGCGCTATTGCAGCGTGCCGGGATCGGGCACGGCCTGCGCCTGCCGCTGCTGCCACTTTCTGCGGCGCACCAGCCTGCCGCCGACCGCCTTGCCGCCGACGCCATCGCGTTGGAAGCGCTTTCCAGCCGCGAAATGCTCGCGGCCTGACCCAGGAGATCTATCGATGCGTCATTCCGTTTCCCCCGTCCGCGTGCTATCGCTCGCGTTGCTGGCGACTGCCACCGTCGCCGCCACGAGCGGTTGCAGCTGGTTCAAGAAGGGCGCGCGCGGCGACTATGCGTTGGCGCCGGAGGCCCGCCCGTTGGAAGTGCCGCCGGACCTGAACCTGCCCGATACCTCCGGTGCGATGAAGGTGCCGAGCCTGGCCTCGACCACCCAGCAGACCAACACGCCGCCGTCGGCGAGCGCCAATAGCGGCTTCACCACCCCGGGCGAGCGCGATGAGGTGTTTGCCAAGGTGGGTGCGGCCCTGGCCGAGATTCCCGGCCTGACCATCGCCAGCAAGGCGCAGATGCTCGGCTCCTACGACGTGAGCTACGAGGGCTCCAGCTTCCTGGTGCGTGTGGTGAAGGTCGAGGCGGGCAGCTACGTGTCGGCGGTGGATCCGCGCGGCATGCCGGCCACGGCGGCCGCGCCGGTGGCGGTGATTTCCTCGCTGAAGAGCAAGCTCGGCGGCTGAGCGGGTTCAGCGATCCAGAACAGCGGAACGGGCGCCTTGGGCGCCCGTTTTGCGTTTGCTGCCGTGGCGGTGGCGCATTGAGCGCACCAGCGTGCCTCAGCGCTGCAGCAACGGCAGCTTGTTCGGCTTGCCATCCCATTCGGCGGCATCGGGCAGCGGTTCCTGGCGCACGGTCAGCACCGGCCAGGCCTTGGCCAGCTCGGCATTGAGGGCCACGAAGGCTTCCTGTCCCGCCGGTACGTCGTCTTCGGGGTAGATCGCGTTGGCGGGGCATTCCGGTTCGCAGAGGGTGCAGTCGATGCACTCGTCCGGATCGATGACCAGGAAGTTCGGGCCGACGTGGAAGCAATCCACCGGGCAGACCTCGACGCAGTCGGTGTATTTGCACTTGATGCAGTTTTCGGTGACAACAAAAGGCATGGCAGGATCCGGCGTTTAGCCTGTCGATTCTAAAGCAGTCGGGCGATGGGTGTGGGGTTGGTGATTTTTGGGGGGAGCGTGCGATTTTTTGCTGCAGCAGCTGCTTACTGTCCTGCGCAGGTGGTGCCCGTCGGCTAGTGAGGTCCGGCTGACGGCGGTGCGCGCTTTGAGCGATGTTGGGTGAGTTCGTCGAGTTGGCTGTCTGCCGCCGTACCCTCACCCCAACGCCCACTCTACGCCCCGGCCCGCGCTCGCGGCGCGGGCGCTCCAAGGCACGCGCGCCGGTGGCGCGTAAGCCGTGCCTTCTCGCCCCGCAGGGAGAGGGGCTTTAGTTCCTTCTCCCTTCGGGAGAAGGTGGCGCGCAGCGCCGGATGAGGGGGCGCCGCTGCAATCTTTGAGAGTTCGGCATGATGAACGCGTCGCCACGCGCCAGCCAGGTGAATCAACGACTGGCAGCATGATCAGATCCACTCATGCTGCTATCAAGCCAGCCCGCGCTGCCTGGCCAGTGCGAACAAGCCTGCGGCAGCCAGGTCTTCCGGGTGCAACTGGCTGTCAACGCCTAGATGCTGCAACGCCAGCGCATAGCGCTGCGCCAGCGCGGGACTGCCGACCAGATGCACGGTGGCGTGCGTGCCGCGCTGTTCACGCAATTCGTGTCCGATCAGTAGGCCCGACAGGTAGGAAGGCAGCGCCTGCGCATCCAGGCGGTCGAACAGGCCCAGCGTGCGGGTGCCGAACAGATGGTGGCTGAGCCCGCCCGGTTCGGCGCTGCGCTCGATGCCGAGCAGGAACGCGGCGGTGTCCAGATCGGCGTGGGCGTCGGGGATCAGCTTGCCCAGGATGCTGTGCTGGCACAGCACCGCATACAGCTCGCCGGTCATGACGGTGGCGAAGTCGGTCAGCTGGCCGTCGGCGAGCGTGGCCCACTTGCTGTGCGTGCCCGGCAGGCAAGCGACGTGCTCGCCCTGGCCCAGGCTGGCGAGCAGACCGACCAGCTGGGTTTCCTCGCCGCGCATCACATCGGGCACGCCGTTGTGTTCGCCGGTGCTGACGCCGGGCACGAACCACAGGGTGCGCCCGGGCAGCAGGTCGTCGTAGCGGCGCATCGCCGCGGCCAGGGCCGCGGTGTCGGCCGGGCAGGGCAGGTAGGCCTGTTCGACCCAGCCATTGCGGCTGCCGATCATGCCCGAGAGCAGCACCGGGCCTTCCCAGCCGTCGATCAATGCGCTCAGTACGGCGGCAAAGCGGTCCTGGCAGGCGAGGATGCCGTCGCTGCCGCGGCGGTGGTCGAGCACGGCACCGTTGGCGTCGAGCAGGTATGCGCGCAGGCTGCTGGTGCCCCAGTCGACGGCGATCATGCGCTGGCCACCCGGCTTTCGGGCAGGCCGGCGACGGCGAGGTCGCAGACGAACAGGCCGCCGGCCTCGGGCATGCGGGCCAGTTCCTCGGCGCTATGGTCCAGGCGCGAGGAGATCACATGCAGGCGGTCCAGCGTCGCGCCGCCGAAGGCGCTGCAGGTGGGGTGCTTGACCGGCAACTGCACGATCCGATCCACGCTGCCGTCCGGGCGATAGCGCACCACGCGCGAGGCACGCCATTGCGCATTCCACAGGTGGCCTTGGCTGTCGATGATGGAGCCGTCCGGCTCGGCATCGTCGCGATCCAGGGTGGTGAATACGCGGGTATTGCCGGCCTGCGCCGTTTCCGGGTCGTAATCGCAGCACAGGATCTGCGGGCGCACCGAATCGCAGTAGTACATGGTGCGGCCGTCCAGGCTGAAGCAGATCGAATTGGGAATGGACACGCCCGGCAACGGCAACGCGCGCAAGCCGTGCTTGAGCGAGAACTGATAGAGCGCTCCCCGTGCAGCCTTGCTGTCGTGTTCGTCCATGGTGCCGAACACCAGGTTGCCATGGCGGTCGGCGCGACCGTCGTTGCTGCGCGTGAGCGGGTTGTCGGTCTCGATATCGGCCAGCTTCTCGAAGGGCAGGGCATCGGCGTCGGTGCTGTCCGGATCGACGATGCCGACGGCCTTGGCCAGCGCGACCAGCACGCGGCCATCGTCCATCAGGCCGATGCATCCCGGGCGATCTGGCAGCGTCCAGTAGCGCGACTGCGCAGTGGCCGGGTGATGCCGCCACAGGCGCTTCTCGCTGATGTCGACCCAGTACAGCGCCTGGCGCTGTTCGCACCACAGCACGCCTTCGCCGTGCGTGCAACGGCTGTCGACCGACAGCACGGCGGTATGTTCGGGCGGACTCACCATTCGGCGATGCTGCCGTCGGCGTGACGCCACACCGGGTTGCGCCAGTCCGGCGGGTTCTCGTTGGCGCGCTTGAGCATGTCTTCGTCGATCTCCACACCGAGCCCGGGCTTGGGCAGGGCGGCAATGCTGCCATCGACGCAGTGAAAATCTTCTTTGTTGACGACGTAATCGAGCAGGTCGGCGCCTTCGTTGTAATGGATGCCGATGCTCTGTTCCTGCAGCACCGCATTGTGCGAGACGAAGTCCACGTGCAGGCACGCCGCCAGCGCGATCGGGCCGAGCGGGCAGTGCGGGGCGAAGCCGACGTCGTAGGCCTCGGCCATGGCGGCGATCTTGACGCATTCGGTGATGCCGCCGGCATGCGACAGGTCCGGCTGCACCATCTGGATGCCGCCGGTGCACAGCACGTTCTTGAACTCGAAGCGCGAGAACATGCGCTCGCCGGCCGCCAGCGGAATCGAGGTGCTCGCGGCCAGGCGCGGGTAGTATTCGGCCTGCTCGGCCAGCACCGGTTCTTCCACGAACAGCGGTTTGAACGGCTCCAGTTCGCGCAACAGCGCCTTGGCCATCGGCGCGCCGACGCGGCCGTGGAAGTCGATGCCGAAGTCGATGGTGTTGCCGAAGGCGGCGCGGATTTCCGCCACCTTGACCACGGCGGCGTCGACTGCGCGCGCGCTGTCGATCAGCTTCATCTCTTCGGTGCCGTTGAACTTGAAGGTGTCAAAGCCGAGCGCGCGATAGTCGGTGATCTGCTGGATGATGGCACCGGGGCGGTCGCCGCCGACCCAGCGGTAGGTCTTCATGCGATCGCGCACCAGGCCACCCAGCAGTTCGTACACCGGCACGCCCAACGCCTTGCCCTTGATGTCCCACAGCGCCTGGTCGATACCGGCGATGGCGCTCATCAGGATGGCGCCGCCGCGGTAAAAGCCGGCGCGGTACATGGTCTGCCACAGGTCGTTGATGCGCGCCGGGTCCTTGCCGACGATGTAGCCGGCCAGTTCGTGCACGGCGGCTTCCACCGAACGCGCGCGGCCTTCGATGACCGGCTCGCCCCAGCCGGTGATGCCCTCGTCGGTTTCGACCTTGAGGAACAGCCAGCGCGGTGCGGCGTGGTAGGTGGTGAGGCGGGTGATCTTCATCCTTGCAGTTCCTGGTAGGCCTGCACGAACGCGCGTGCATGCGTCTGGGTCGTTTCGAGGGATTGGCCGGGTTTGTACAGTTCGCCGCCGATGCCGGCACCGGCGGCACCCTGCGCCATGAAGCCGGTCAGGGTCTGCGGGCTGACGCCGCCGACCACGTAGACCGGGATGTGCGTGGGCAGCACCGAACGCAGCGCGCGCACGTGCGCCGCGCCATAGGTGGCTGCCGGGAACAGTTTGAGGACCTGCGCGCCGGCATCGATGGCATCGAAGGCTTCGCTGGCGGTGGCGAAACCGGCCACCACGGTCAGGCCGCGCGACACCGCATGACGAATCAGCGATGGCCGCGTATTCGGCGTGACGATGAAGCGCGCGCCGATGTCGGCCAGGGTGTCGACGTCCTCGTTGCGCAGCACGGTGCCGGCGCCGATCCAGGCGCGCTCCCCATAGGTCTGTTGCGCGAGCGCAATGCTCTGCTCCCAGCGCGGCGAGTTGAGCGGGATCTCGATCGCATCGAAGCCGGCGTCGATCAGCGCGCCGACATGGGCCAGCGTGTCTTCCGGCGTGATGCCGCGCAGGATGGCGACCAGGGGCAGGGAGAACAGGCTGGCAGTGGTATCTGAAGTCATGCGGTTACTCGCGAGAGAGCGGAAAGCGAGCATTGCCGGCCCGATGGGGCCACAATGGTCGGAAGAGCGTGCGCAACTGCGCAGGCGCGGCGCCCGGAGGCGATCCGGCACCAACGCCGCGGTGCAATGCGATACGAACGGGGGCCGCGACAGGGTGGGGCGATGCGCGCATGCATGGCGCTACGGCCCGCAGGTGGCCGACAAGCTGCCGTCATCGTCTTGCACCTCCGCGGTTGTGGCGTGCGTGTTGCCATCCGGTCGGGATGGGTCACGTCTGTTCTGGCCGCGCCTGGGAGCGCTGAGGCTCTGGTTGCGGCGAGCGCTAGCCTCGCGCGGCGAGATATGTGCGGCAAATGAAATTTTCGGCATATTCTATTCCTCCGACGAATACACGGCCGCGACCGCACTCCCATGGCAAATTCCGGTACACCCTGGTTCAACGCAGCTCGCCTCAAGACCCGTCAGCTGCTGTTGCTGCTGCATCTGCACGAGCAACGCTCGGTGCTGCGCGCAGCCGAAGCCGCCAGCATGACCCAGCCGGCCGCCTCCAAGCTGCTGGCTGAAATGGAAGACATGCTGGGGGTGAAGCTGTTCGAGCGGCATGCCCGTGGCGTCGAGCCGACCTGGTACGGGCATGTGCTGATCCGTCGCGCCCGCGCGGCGATGTCGGAGATCGGCCGCGCGCAGGAAGAAATTGCGGCGCTGCGTGCCGGGCGGATGGGGCAGGCCTCGATCGGTACCGTGGTCAATCCCGGCACCAACCTGGTGCCGCAGGCCATTGCCGAGGTCAAGCGCGAGTTTCCGGACATCCTGGTACGGGTGGAGATGGATTACAGCCGTCCGTTGGTGGCCAAACTGCTGGACGGACAGCTGGACATCGTGATCGGCCGCATCCTCGGGCCCGAAGGCGTGGGCGAGCTGGAATTCGAGCCGCTGGCCGACGAGCCGCATTCGGTGATCGCACGTGCCGGCCACCCCCTGGCCAGCCGTGCCGGGCTGCAGCACGTGGACCTGGTGCGACATGGCTGGATCCTGCCGCCGGCCGACAGCGTGCTGCGCGCGCGGCTGGATTCGATGTTCATGGAACATGGCGTACAGACGCCGACCAACGCCATCGAAACTTCCTCGTTGCCGGTCACCTCGACCCTGTTGCGCGGCACCGACATGCTCACCGCCTTGCCGGTGGAGTCGGTGGCGCCGCTGATCCAGGCAAAGCTGCTGACCGTGCTGCCGATCGAACTGGGCGTGCGCATGGAATCGTTCGGCATCATCCGGCGACGCGACTATGTCCTGCCGCCGGGAGCCGAGCGCATTCTGCAGGCGCTGCGCACCACGGCGCGGCGCCTGTATCCCGGCTTGCGCGGGCCGGAATCCTTTGTCTGACCGAACTCTTCCATATCTATTCCTTAAATGCATACCTTGCCGTGAATTTTTCATTGGCTGACGGTAGAGCACACGCCTATATCTGTGCGCCAGATCGCACGCTGAAGCGCACGTGAAGTCGGGCAGGTGATCGGCGGCCCAGCTGCCAAGTAGAGAGAGAGCAGGCATCGGGCGCCAATGTCCGGTTCCACATTGATCACGCGGCGCATTGCTGCCGCGACAACCAGTCTTCAGTCGTTTGCGTCCTGGGAGGGATTCGGATGTACAAGTTTTCAAGCCATGCCTCGGCAGGGACGGGCGTGCGTGCGCGTCGTTTGCAGCCACTGCGTCATTCCGCCATGGCGATCAGCATCGGGTTGCTGCTGGCTGCGCCGGCGTACGCGCAGCAGCAGGCGCCATCCACGCGCGGTGGCGCGTCCAATACCGGCGCCAGCGCCGTGGACCTGGATACGGTCGAGGTGCGTGGCGTGCGCGCCAGCCTGATCAAGTCGCAGGTGATCAAGCGCGATGCCGCGCAGATCGTCGATTCGGTCAGTGCCGAAGACATCGGTGCCTTGCCCGACCGCAGCGTCACCGAGACGCTGCGGCGCGTCAGCGGCGTGACCATCGATCAATTCGCTGCGCGCAGCGATCCCGATCACTTCTCCGCCGAAGGTAGCGGCGTGATGATCCGCGGTCTGACCCAGGTGCGCGGCGAACTCAACGGGCGCGACATCTTCAGCGCCGGTAGTGGCCGTGGCCTGAGCTTCGAGGACGTTCCGGCGGAACTGATGGCCGGCGTGGACGTGTACAAGAATCCGTCGGCCGAAATCATCGAGGGCGGCCTGGGCGGCACGATCAATCTGCGCACCCGCATGCCGTTCGACAATCCGGGCCGGATCATCGGCGGCAACGTCGACGTCAACTACGGCGACATGAGCAAGAAGTACAAGCCGTCGGCATCGTTCCTGTTCAGCGACCGCTGGCAGACCGGCGTGGGCGAAATGGGTTTCATGTTCGACATCGCGCATTCGGAACTGGCCACCCGTTCGGACGGCATCCAGACCGAGCCGTACGTTCGCCGCACCGATGCGCCAGTGCTGGCGGGCAGCAATCGTAGCGAGGTCTACGTGCCGGGCGGCGTCAACTGGCGGCAGCTGGACTACGAACGCAAGCGCAACGGCATCGCGGCCTCGTTCCAGTGGCGTCCCAGCGATTCCACCGAGATCTATGCGCAGTACCTGCGGTCGCGCTACGACATGAACTGGCAGGAGCGCGCGGCGTTCTTCAACGATGGCACCAACAACATCGTTCCGGCGCCGGGCACCACCTTCCGCTACGACCAGGATGGCGTGTTCCAGAGCGGCTCGCCTTCTTCCAACTCCTGGCGTGGCCTGCTCACCGGCGACGGCGTGCGCTTCAACACCGACAACCGCTACTCCGCGCAGCGCACCACCACTTCGGATCTGTCGGTGGGCTTCAGCCATTACCTCAACGACAACCTGCAACTCAAGGGCGATCTGCAGCTGGTGCAGTCGGAGAACGACCAGCTGGATTTCACCGTCTTCAGCGCGATCTACCTGCCGGGGCTGAGCTACGACGTGTCCGGCCGCTATCCGCGTATCACCATTGCCGATCCGGCGTTCGCGGGAACCCAGTCCAATTATTTCTGGGCTGCGGCGATGGACCACCTCGGCAGGAACGAGGGGCGCCAATTCTCTGCGCGCGTGGACCTGGAATACACCTTCCAGGACAGCGACTGGTTGCGCTTTGCGCGCTTCGGCATGCGCTCCACCGACCGCAACCAGATCAACAAGAACTCCGGCTACAACTGGGGCGTGCTGTCGGACAACTGGGCCGCGGTGCCGGGCACGCCCAACGGGCTGGCGACGATGTCGCAGTTCCTGCCCAACGAGTCCTCGCAGTTCGCCTTTTCCAACTTCTTCCGCGGCAAGGTTGCCGTTCCAAGCAACCTGTACTTCCCCAACGGCGGGCTGGCCACCAACTACGCCCGGGCTTCGCAGCTGCTGTCGCAGCAGATCGTCGCGCTGCGTGGCTCGGGTTGGGCGCCGGACATGTATCGGCCCCAGGACACCAACAACCAGTTCGAACGCACCCAGGCCGCCTACATGGTGGTGTACTTCGGCAACGACGAAGCGTTGGGGGTACCGGTGGACGGCAACGTCGGCGTGCGTGTCGTGCAGACCAAGGCCGAGGCCGAAGGCTTCGGCCAGTTCCAGGACATGAGCCAGCTCAACGTGACGCCGGAGCTGCAGGCGCGCTACCGAGGGCAGTACTTCGAGAACAATTCGCAAGGCAGCTATACCAACGTGTTGCCCAGCCTCAACCTGCGCGCGCGCCTGACCGATTCGCTGCAGTGGCGTGTCGCCGCTTCCAAGGCGATGGCGCGACCGGACTACACCCAGCTGCAGCCGTTCATCCTGCTGTCGGTGGATACCGATGCGTCGGGCAATCCGATCGGCTTCGTGGGCTCGGCCGGCAATCCCATGCTCAAGCCGATGCGGGCCAATCAGTTCGATACTGCGCTGGAGTGGTACTTCGATACCAGCGACATGCTGTACGCCACGCTGTTCTACAAGAAGGTGAAGGACTACTTCGCCACCCAGAACCGCACCGAGATCTACGACAACCGCGAGTGGCTGGTGACCCGGCCGTACAACATGGACGAAGGCACCATCCGTGGTGCGGAGCTTGGCTACACGCAGTTCTTCGATTCGCTGCCGGGTTGGTTGAGCGGATTCGGCGTCAATGCCAACTTCACCTTCGTCGACAGCCGGGGCGGCGTGAACACTGCGACCGATCCGTACACGCGTACCAACGTCACCGGGGTGCAGCTGCCGCTGGAGGGTTTGTCGCGGCGCAGCTACAACCTGGCCGGTATCTACGAGAAGGGACCGCTCTCGTTCCGTCTGGCCTATAGCTGGCGCTCGCGCTACCTGCTGACCACCAGCGACGCGGCCACGCGCCTGCCGACCTGGTCGGACGACTACGGCCAGCTCGACGGCTCGTTCTTCTATCGTTTCAACGAACATCTGCAATTGGGCGTCCAGGCCAACAACCTGACCAACACCGAGACCAAGGTGTTGATGGGGCCGACGTCGTATGCCGACGGCGCGGTGGACACGCGCTTGTATACGCGCAGCCAGTTCGTCAACGACCGGCGCTATTCGCTGGTGCTGCGCATGAATTGGTAAGCCACACAGTCTCGCTCCATGCATCGATCCTTCGATGCATGGAGTGGTGGTGCGAGCATGGCCCTGCGGGTTCTGCGTAGTTGCATGGCGGCCACGCGCCGCAGGGCGGTGGGGATCCCGTGGTGGGTGCCGCTCCCGCACTGTGCGCGCAATTGCACGGTCGCGCCCGCCACTGCGATACTGTGGGCCATCACCGATGATGTCGGGAGGCGCAAAGCCTCTCGGCAACGCTATGTAATTTGAGAATACGTTTACACGAATAATTCATTGGTGCGGCATTGCAGCCGCATCCTATGCTCCCGGCGCACCAGCCAGGTAGGCCGCTTCAGGTCTACCACGCATCCAGCGACCGCGGCCAACGCCGCACGGATGCGGGCCAGCGACAACGACAGGGCGGGCACTCACGCACCAGCCCGGAAAAATCAGTAGTACATGCGTCCTGGGAGGGAGCTCCATGTCATTGCAACATCGCCACATTCCGGCAGGCCGGACTGTGGGTCAGCGTTCGATCCGTGATTTCCGCCGTTCGGTGATGGCTGTCAGCGTGGCTGCGCTGCTGAGCGCGCAGGCCTATGCGCAGGACGCATCGGTTCCTGCCGCGCCGGCCTCCGAGGCCACCACCCAGCAGCTGGACACGGTGCAGGTCACCGGCACCCGCAGCAGCGTCACCAAGGCGCAGCTGGTCAAGCAGAACGCCGAGCAGATCGTCGATTCCATCGTTGCCGAAGACATCGGCAAGCTGCCCGACAACAACGTCGCCGAAGCGCTGCAGCGCATCTCCGGCATCCAGATCTCGCGCAACTACGGCGAAGGCAGCTCGATCGCCATTCGCGGCCTGACCCAGGTGCGCACCGAGCTCAATGGCCGCGACATCTTCACCGCCAACGACGGCCGTGGCCTGAGCTTCGAGGACGTGTCGGCCGAACTGCTCGGCGGCGTCAATGTGTACAAGAATCCGTCGGCCGACATGATCGAAGGCGGCCTGGGCGGCACCGTCGATCTGCGTACGCGCCTGCCGTTCGACTACGACGGCCGCAAGATCGCCGGCAGCGTGCAGTACAACCATTACGACCTGGCCGACGACGGCAAGCCGGCGTTCTCGGGTCTGTTCAGCGATCGCTGGCAGACCGGCATCGGTGAGATCGGCATCCTGGTGAATTACTCGCAGCAGAAGAGCCCGTTCCGCCAGGACACCATTTCGATCGAACCGTGGTTCGTGCAAACCGATCTGCCCGGCTTTGCGGGGCAGGGCGTAGCGGTGCCGCGCGGCGCGGGCATCAACACCACCATCGGCGAGCGTGAGCGCAAGACCGGCGCATTCGCGATGCAGTGGCGCCCCAACGATGCAGTGGAGGTCTATACGCAGGTCCTGCGCTCGGACTACGACTTCAGCTGGCACGACTATTCGTTCTTCGCGCTGACCGGTGGCACCCCGATCCAGGGTTTGCCGGGCATCCAGGTCAATGGCCGCAACGAGTTCGTCAACGGCTCGTTCCAAAACGTGCCGACCGAATCCAACACCAGCCTGACCGAGCGGCATTCGGTGACCACCGATTACTCGCTGGGCGCCAAGTGGACGGTCAACGAGAAGCTGACCCTGAGTACCGACTTCCAGTATGTCGATGCCACCACCAAGGGTACGCGCTACATCGTATCCACCGGTCAGGACACCAGTCCGCAATTCAATGTGGACTTCCGCGGCGATCTGCCACGCCTGTCGGTGACCGACGCCAGCGGCGCGGAAGGTTACCTGGCCGACGTCAACAACTACGACGGCTGGCGCTGGCATCTGGACAACAAGGACGACAACACCGGCACCGAGTTCGCCTGGCGGTCGGACATGGACCTGGCGTTCGACAGCGACTTCGTGCGCAGCTTCAAGGCCGGCGTGCGTTACACCGATCGCGATGCCGAGACCAAGGGCAACGTATGGCGCTTCATGTGCCTCAACGACTGCTCCGGCACGCCGTTCTCGCAGTTCCCCAGCATCGCGCTGACGACCAATCCGATCACCGATTTCTTCCGTGGGAAGAGCAGCACCTTCGGCCCGACCTTGACCGCTGCCGATTCGGTGGTGGCCAACTACGAGCAGAGCCTGGCGACCTTCGGAGCCACCCCGCTGCAATTTGCGCCCAACAACATCAATACGCAGAACGAGAAGACCTACGCCGCCTACGGCGTGCTGCGCTTCGGCGTGGATGGCGATATCCCGTTCGACGGCAACATCGGCGTGCGCGTGGTGCGTACCGAAGTCGGCTCGCAGGGTGTGCGTACCGGCACCGATGCCGAAGGCGGCGGCCTGATCCCGGTGGATGCCCAGCAGACCTACACCGACGTGCTGCCGAGCCTGAACCTGCGTTGGATGCTGAGCAACCAGTTGCAATGGCGCTTCGCCGCTTCGCGCGGTATCTCGCGCCCGACCTTCGATCGCCTCAATCCGAATCTGAGCCTGAGCACCGGTACGTCTTCCAGCGGCGCCTCGACCTTCACCGGCAACGCGGGTAACCCGAGCCTGGAAGCGGTCAAGGCCGATCAGTTCGATACCGCGCTGGAGTGGTATTTCGGCCAGGGCTCGATGATGTACGGCACCGTGTTCTACAAAAAGGTGGAAGGCTTCATCGCCAACGCGGTCTTCAATGAGGTGTACGACGGTCAGGTGTGGCAGATCACCCGCCCGGTCAATGGCGATGCAGGCAGGATCCGCGGCGCGGAACTGGGGTACACGCAGTTCTTCGACTTCCTGCCGGGCTGGTTGAGCGGCTTCGGCCTGCAGACCAACTACACCTATGTCGACAGCGAGGCGCCGAGCCCCACCGCCACCGACACCAACGGCCAGGCCTTGACGGTGCCGCTGGAAGGCCTGTCCAAGAACAGCTACAACGCGATCCTCAGCTACGAAAACTCGCGCTTCCAGGGCCGTGTGGCCTACAACTGGCGCAGCGACTGGCTGGTGACCACCGCGGGCAACGGCACCGGCAACCTGCCGGTCTACAACAAGGGCTTCGGCCAGCTGGATGCCTCGCTGCGTTTCAACCTCAATGAAGTGTGGTCGATCTCGCTCGATGGCGTGAATCTGCTCGATACCCGTCGCGAGAGCTATCTGGGTGTGGAGTCGCGCTACCGCGACTTCGTGATCAACGATCGTCGGTATGGCCTGACGTTGCGGGCCAGCCTGTAGAACGCGCCGTAGGAAGTGCGTCTCCGGTCCGGCGAGCTGTGCAGGCAGCTCGTCGGACCGGTGTTTTTCCTGTCGATGGCCTTGCCGTCGATCGCGAGGGGAGCCGGAGGAATGATCACCTTGATCGATCCGCCTACTAAGCGCCGCCTTTTCGCAGCACATGCGTGGCTGACTACCGTTCGCCTGACGCTGGTGTTGCTCTTCGTGACATCCGTAGCCCCCGCGGCCGAGCCCGCTGTACCGGCGCCGTATCACTGGCGCAGCGTCGCCATCGGCGGCGGCGGCTTCGTCACCGGGGTGTTGTTCCATCCCGCCGAGCGCGATCTTGCCTATGCCCGCACCGATGTCGGTGGAGCCTATCGCTGGGATGCGGGTGCACAGCAGTGGGTGGCGCTGACCGATTGGCTGGGTGCCGACGACTGGAACCTGATGGGGATCGATGCGTTCGCGGTCGACCCTGCCGACCCCGAGGCCATCTATCTGGCGGCGGGCACCTATATGCACGAACGCGCCGGCAATGCCGCCGTGCTGCGCTCGTTCGATCGCGGCCGCAGCTTCCAGCGCACCGCGTTGCCGTTCAAGCTGGGCGGCAACCAGCTCGGGCGCGCCAACGGCGAGCGGTTGGCGGTGGACCCGCACGACGGGCGGGTGCTGCTGCTGGGCTCGCGCGACGCCGGGCTGTGGCGTAGCGACGACCGTGGCGCGCGGTGGTCGCGGGTGACCACGTTTCCTGCCGATGCCTTTGCCGGCGCGAGCGCGCGCAACCATGTAGGACAGGCGCAGGCGGTGGGCATCGCCTTCGTGGTGTTCGACGCGGCCAGCGGGAAGGCCGGCGCACCGACGCCGCGCATCTATGTCGGCGTGTCCACCGAACAGACCAGCCTGTACGTCTCCGACGATGCCGGCCGCACCTGGTCCGCAGTGGCCGGGCAGCCCCAGGGGCTGCGCCCCAGCCACATGGCCGGCGGCAGCGACGGACACTGGTACCTGAGCTATGGCGACCAGCCCGGCCCGGACCTGATGGCCGGCGGCGCGCTGTGGAAGTACACCCCGGCGCAGGCGCGCTGGGACGAGATCAGCCCGCTCGCGCAACCAGTCAGCGGCGCTGGCTTCGGCTGGGGCGCGGTGGCGGTGGATCCGCAACAGCCGCAGGTGGTCCTGGCCAGTACCTTCCGCCGCCACACCCCGCGCGACGAGATGTTCCGCAGCACCGACGGCGGACGCAGCTGGGCACCGGTGCTGGCCGGGGCACGGTTCGATCACAGCACCGCGCCCTGGACCGCGCAGGCCACCCCGCACTGGATCGGCGCGTTGGCGATCGACCCGTTCGACCGCAATCATGCGTTGTTCGTCACCGGCTACGGCATCTGGGCCTCGCGCAATCTGCACGATGCCGCCGGCAGCGCGCAGCCGGTGCAATGGTGGTTCCAGGACCGCGGGCTGGAAGAAACCGTGCCGCTGGATCTGCTCAGCCCGATGGCCGGCGCGCACCTGCTCAGCGCGCTGGGCGATATCGACGGCTTCCGCCATGACGACCTGGATGCCGCGCAGCTGCAGTATCGCGGGCCGCGGCTGACCAACGGCGAGAGCATCGATGCGGCCGGGCAGAAACCATCGACGGTGGTGCGCAGCGGTACCGTGCGCAATCGCCGCAACAACGAAATCCGCGCGCTGTATTCGCACGATGGCGGAGCCCACTGGAGCGCGTTCGCCAGCGAGCCGCCGGCCGGGCAGGGCGCCGGCACGATCGCCATTGGCGCCGATGCGGCGCAGGTGGTGTGGGCGCCGGAGCATGGCGGCAACTGGCGCAGCTCCGATTTCGGCAGGCACTGGCAGCGCGTGCAGGGGCTGCCCGATACCGCCGTGGTGGTGGCCGATCGGGTCGATGCGCGGCGCTGGTATGCGGTCGATGTCGCCAGTGGCCGCCTGTACGTGAGCACCGATGGCGCGCTCAGCTTCCGCGATACCGGGCAGCGGGTGGGCGACCCGGCGCGCGATGGGCGGACCCGCCCGCAGCTGCGCCCCGACCCGTGGCGCGCAGGCGTGGTGTATCTGAGCAATCCCTCGCTGGGGGTGATGCGCTGGCGCGATGGCCAACTGCAGACCTTGGCAAGGCTGGACGAAGCGCGTTCGCTCGGTATCGGCAAACCAATGCACGACGGCGCGCCGCCGGCGCTGTATCTGGCAGGACGCGTGGCCGGCGTGGATGGCATCTTCCGCTCCGACGACGAAGGCGCGCACTGGCTGCGCATCAACGACGACGCGCACCGCTTCGGCAGGCCGTACAGCGTGACCGGCGATCCGCGTCTGCCGGGCCGGGTGTACTTTGCCACCGGCGGGCGTGGCATCTTCTACGGCGATCCGCAATGAGCGCGCCGGCCCTGCGCGCATCATCGCGCGGTTCCAGCGTGTCCATCCTCGTCCCCCGTCGCATCGTGGCGCGCCGACCGGCTGCGCCGCCCCTGGAGATCACTGCATGACCGTTAGCTTCGTCCGCCGCGCCTGTCTGCTGGGCCTGATGCTGGGTAGCCCGCTGGCCTGCGCACAGCCTTCGCTGCCGCTGTTGTTCGGTGACGGTGCGGTGCTGCAGCGCGACCAGCCGATGCCGGTATGGGGCTGGTCCACGCCGAACGCGACCATTCGCGTGGACTTCGACGGCAAGCGCGCCACCACCAGGGCCGACGCCCAGGGCGCATGGAAGGTCAGTCTGCCGGCGCACGCCGCCGGCGGTCCCTATGTGCTGAGCGTGCAGGGCGATGGCGGGCAGTTGCAGGTCCGCGATGTGCTGGTCGGCGATGTCTGGCTGGCCAGCGGTCAATCCAACATGGAATGGCCGTTGGCGCAGGCCAGCGACGGCACGCAGGCGGTGGCTGCGGCCAACGATCCGCAGCTGCGGCACTTCAAGGTGCCCAAGTCGTGGTCGGTGCGACCCGAGACGCGCCTGGCCGGCGGCGAGTGGAAGGCGGCGACGCCGGCCACCGCCGGCGAATTCTCCGCAGTGGGCTACTTCTTCGCCAAGGAGCTGCGCGCCAGTACCGGCGTGCCGATCGGCATCGTCAACAGCACCTGGGGCGGCAGCGCGATCGAGGCGTGGATGGATGCCGCCTCGCTGGGGCTGAGCGCCGACCAGAACCAGGGGGCCATCGAGGCGATCAAACAGCGCGACGCCGCGGCGCAGGCCGCCACCGGCAAGCGCATCGCGCGCTGGCCCAAGGTCGAAGGCGATACCCCGCAGTGGCGCGAGCCGGGCTTCGACGACAGCGACTGGGACAGCATCCCGACCAACCAGCAATGGGAGGCCAGCGGCTTCGATGGCATGGATGGCATTGCCTGGTACCGCACCACCTTCACCTTGACGGCTGCGCAAGCCAAGGCCGGCATCGCACTGGGCGTGGGTCAGATCGACGACTCTGACATCACCTACGTCAACGGCCAGCAGGTGGGCAGCACCGAAAAGCAGTGGAACCTGCCGCGCGTCTACCAGGTGCCGGCCGCGGCGCTGAAGGCCGGCGTCAATCACATCGCGGTGCGCGTGGAAGATCTCAGCGGCGGCGGCGGCATGCATGGCCCGGATGAGCAGCGCTTCGTGCAGACCAACGACGGCGCCAAACGTGCCTTGAGTGGCTGGAAGTTCCGCCCGGCGGCGGTGCGCGTCTCATTGGCCGACAACAAAAATCAACTGCCGACGCTGCTGTACAACCAGATGATCCATCCGTTGCAGCCGTTCCCGGTCAAGGGCGTGATCTGGTACCAGGGCGAAACCAATGCCAGCGAGAGCGGTGCGTTGAAATACCGCGAACAGTTCGCCGCCATGATCCAGCAGTGGCGCTCCGAACGTGGCCAGAAGGCCCTGCCGTTTTTGTGGGTGCAGCTGGCCAACTTCAAGGCTGGCGGCGACAAGGGCGAGCTGAGTCCGTGGGCGCTGCTGCGCGAGTCGCAGTCCAGGACGCTGGCGCTGCCGGCGACCGCGCAGGCGGTGATCATCGATATCGGCAATCCCACCGACATCCACCCCACCAACAAGCGCGATGTCGGGCATCGCCTGGCGCTGGCTGCACGGCACGTGGCCTACGGCCAGACGCTGGTGTACAGCGCTCCGGTGTTCGAGCGCGCGCGATTTACCGACGGCAAGGCCGAGCTGGAGTTCGATCTGCAGGGCAGTACGCTGCAGGTACGAGGCGGCGGCGCACCACAGGGCTTTCGCATCGCCGGCGCCGACCGTCGCTTCCATCCGGCCACTGCGCGGATCGAGGGCGACCGCATCGTGGTGCGCAGCGATGCGGTACCTGCGCCGGTCGCGGTGCGTTATGGCTGGAGCGAGAACCCCGACGACGCCAACCTGATCAACCGCGACACCCTTCCTGTTTCCCCATTTCGCACCGATACCTGGTGACACGGAGTCCTATGTCCATGCAGATCCCCGTCGCACGCCCCATCACCGCATCGCGCTGCCTGCGTCCGCTGCTGCTGTCTGCGCTGACGCTTGCCCTGGCCGCATGCCAATCCGGCGACCAGGGCGATGCCGCAAAACCGGCCGCCACCACGCCAACGGCGACGGCGCCGGCCACGAACCAGGCGCAGGCCGAACAGAGCCCGATGCCGCAGTTCGTCAGCAAGGATGGCAAGCATGCGTTGATGGTCGACGGCGCCCCGTTCCTGATTCTCGGCGCGCAGGTCAACAACTCCAGCAACTATCCCGGCATCATGGACAAGGTGTGGCCGGCGATGCAGGTGTTGGGCCCCAACACCGTGCAGGTGCCGATCGCCTGGGAGCAGGTGGAACCGGAAGAAGGCAAGTTCGATTTCTCCTTCGTCGATACCTTGCTCAGCCAGGCGCGCGAGCACAAGGTGAAGCTGGTGCTGCTGTGGTTCGCCACCTGGAAGAACAACAGCCCTTCCTACACACCGCTGTGGGTCAAGGCAGACAATCAACGGTTCCCGCGCGTGATCACCCGTGAGGGCAAGGCGATCGGTTCGTTGTCGCCGCATGCGCAGGCTACCCTGGACGCCGACCGCAAGGCCTTCGTCGCCTTCATGCAGCACCTCAAGAAGGTGGATCCGCAGCACACCGTCATCATGATCCAGCCGCAGAACGAGCCGGGTACCTATGGCAGCGTGCGCGACTTCTCGCCGATGGCGCAGAAGCTGTTCGACGGCCCGGTGCCGGAAGAACTGCTCAAGCGCCTGAACAAGCAGCCCGGCAGCTGGGCGCAGGTGTTCGGCGCCGATGCCGATGAAATCTTCCATGCCTGGTCGATCGGCCGTTACATCGACCAGGTGGCCGAAGCCGGCAAGGCCGAGTACCCGTTGCCGATGTACGTCAATGCCGCCTTGCGCGGCCCGTTCAATCCGGGCCAGCCCGGCCAGTACGCCAGCGGCGGGCCCACCGATAACGTGCTGGACGTGTGGAAGGCCGCCGGCCCGCATATCGACCTGCTGGCGCCGGACATCTACATGCCGGAATACCGCATGTACACCACGGTGCTGGACCGCTATGCGCGCCCGGACAATGCCTTGTTCGTGGCCGAAACCGGCAACCGCCCGGAGTACGCGCGTTATCTGTTCCCGGCGCTGGGCAAGGACGGCATCGGTTGGTCGGCGTTCGGCATCGATTTCAGCCGCTACTCCAACTATCCGCTGGGCGCCAAGCACGTCAACGAAGAGACCCTGGCGCCATTCGCACTGGGCTACCAGGCGGTCAGCATGGGCATGCGCCCGTTCGCCAAGGCCTCGGCCGAAGGCAAGCTGCACGGCACCGCCGAAGAGCCCGGCCAGGCGGTGCAGGAGCTCAGGCTCAACGATCGCTGGAGCGCCACCATTACCTACGGCGTGCCGCAGTTCTGGTACAAGGGCGACCCGCCGGGCAACCCGGAGCCGATCGGCGCGGCGTTGATCGCCGAGTTGGGCCCGGACGAATTCCTGGTCACCGGCCACCACGCGCGCGTGACCCTGCACCCGGCGGGCGACGCCACTGCCAACATGATCTACGAACGCGTCGAGGAGGGCGTGTACGAGGGCACGCAGTGGAAGTTCCAGCGCAACTGGAATGGCGACCAGACCGATTACGGCGTCAATTTCTCCAGCGTGCCGCAATTGCTCAAGATCAAGCTCGGCACCTACAAGTAACCACGATCCACGGCCGCCGCGCTGTCGTGGCAGACGCGGACGGCGCCAGGAAGCGGCAGCGGTCGACCGACCTTGCCGTGTCTGCACGTCGTCCCCGCCCGCGCCGCGGTCGGCTGTCGGATCGTCGAACCCATGCAGCGCTGCCCCCGCAGCGCCGTTCCGCCATTCAAAGGGAGTGACCATGCAAACCACCATCCGTTCCGCCAGCGCCGCGCCTTCCAACCGGCGTACGCCGCTCGCCCACTGCCTGGCGTTGTCGCTGGCCTTGTTGGCCAATGCCGCGCACGCGCAGGAAGTGCGCAAGGCCGCCGATGGCGTCACCGTGGTGCCCAGCACCAAGGGCGCCGCTGCGGTGCGGCTGCAGGTGGTCGATGCCGGCATCATCCGCGTCAGCGCCGATCCCGATGGCGATTTCGCGCGCAGCCCCAGCCTGATGCGGGTGCCGGTGCAGGGCGACACCGCGTTCCAGCTGGCCGAGCAGGGCGACAGCGTGCAGCTGAAGACCGGCAAGGTCACTGCCACCGTCTCAACCGTCGACGGCCAAGTCAGCTTCGCCGATGCCAACGGCAAGCCGGTGCTGTCGGAAGTGGCCGGCGGGCGCAGCTTTGCGCCGCTCAAGGTCGAAGGCAAGCAGTACCTGAGCGTGCGCCAGCGCTTCCAGTCGCCCGACGATGAAGCCTTGTACGGCTTCGGCCAGCACCAGCAGGGCTGGATGAACCAGAAGGGCCGCAACGTCGAACTGCAGCAGAACAACATCGACATGGCGGTGCCTTACCTGGTGTCCAGCCGCAATTACGGCCTGCTCTGGGACAACAACTCGATCAGCCGCCTGGGCGACCCGCGCGGTCTGCAGCCGCTGCCCAAGACGCTCAAGCTGTACGACGCCAAGGGCAAGGCCGGCGCGCTGACCGCCCGCTACGCCATCAACGGCAAGCAGGTGCTGGAGCGGCGCGAGAGCGAGGTGAACTATCAATACCTCAGCGACCTGACCAAGTTCCCCAAGAAGGCGATCACCAAGGACAAGGACAGCCGCATGCAGGTCAGCTGGGAGGGCGAGATCGAAGCGCTCACCGGCGGCGAGCACAGCTTCTCGCTGTACTCGAGCGAGTACGCCAAGCTGTACGTGGATGGCAAGCTGGTGATCGATCGCTGGCGCCAGAACTGGAACCCGTGGAATCACGAGTTCACCCTCGATCTGCAGCCGGGCCAGCGCCACACCGTCAAGATCGAATGGGATCTGATCGACCCCAGCTACATCGCGCTGCTGCACCGCGATCCGCTGCCTGCCGCCGAAGCCAAGGACCTGTCGCTGTGGTCCGAAGCAGGTCAGATGATCGACTACTACTTCGTTTCCGCCGATTCCTACGACCAGGCCGTGGCCGGCTACCGCGAACTCACCGGCAAGTCGGTGATGCTGCCCAAGTGGGCGTATGGCTTCTGGCAAAGCCGCGAGCGCTACAAGAGCCAGGACGAGCTGGTGGGCGCGGTGGCCGAATATCGCAAGCGCAAGCTGTCGCTGGACAACATCGTGCTCGATTGGTCGTACTGGCCGGAAGACGCCTGGGGCTCGCACGATTTCGATCCGCAGCACTTCCCCGATCCGGACGGCATGGTCAAGGCCGTGCACGACATGCACGCGCAGATCATGATTTCGATCTGGCCCAAGTTCTATCCCACCACCGCCAACTACAAGGAACTGGATGCGGCCGGTTTCATGTTCAAGCGCAATGTCGAAGTGGGCGAGCTGGACTGGATCGGCAAGGGCTACAAGAACTCGTTCTACGATCCGTATTCGGAAAAGGCGCAGGCGATCTTCTGGCGCCAGGTCAACGAAAAGCTCAACAGCAAGGGCTTCGATGCCTGGTGGATGGACGCCGACGAGCCGGACGTGCATTCCAATCTCGACATCGGCGAGCGCAAGGCGCGTACCACGCCCAACGCGCTGGGTTCGTCCACCGAGTACTTCAATTCCTATCCCTTGCCGCACACCCACGGCGTGTACGTGGGCGACCGCGCGGCCGACGACAAGCGCGTGTTCATCCTCTCGCGCAAGGGCTATGCCGGCACCCAGCGCAACGCGGTGGCGGTGTGGAGCGGCGATATCGTCTCGCGCTGGGACGACCTGCACGAGCAGATTTCCGCTGGCGTGAACATGGCGCTGTCGGGCCTGCCCAACTGGACCTTCGACATCGGCGGCTTCGCGGTGGAGAAGCGCTACGAGAGCCAGGATCCGGCGCACCTGCCCGAATGGCGCGAGCTCAATACGCGCTGGTTCCAGTTCGGCGCGTTCGTGCCGATCTTCCGCTCGCACGGCCAGTTCCCGTATCGCGAGATCTGGAACATCGCCCCGGAAGGCACGCCGTTCTACGAGAGCATGGCCTACTACAACCGCCTGCGTTATGCCTTGCTGCCGTACATCTACAGCCTGGCCGGTGACACCTACCAGCGCGATGGCGTGATCATGCGCGGCATGATGATGGACTTCCCGAACGATCCCAAGGTCCGCGACATCAACGATCAGTACCTGTTCGGGCCGGCGTTCCTGGTCGCACCGGTGACCCGCTTCGGCGCCACCTCGCGGCAGGTCTATCTGCCGGCCGGCAGCAGCTGGCTGGATTTCGCCACCGGCAAGCGGTACGAGGGCGGCCAGAGCATCGAAGCGGCTGCGCCGATCGAGCGCATGCCGCTGTTCGTGCGTGCCGGTTCCATCGTGCCGACCGGCCCCGTGCAGGAATACGTGGACCAGAAGCCGGATGCACCGCTCACCGTGGTGGTCTATACCGGCGCCGATGGCCAGTTCTCGCTGTACGAGGACGACGGCAAGGGCTACGGCTACGAGAAGGGCGAGTTCAGCCGCATTCCGCTGGTCTGGAACCAGGCCAAGGGCGAGCTGAGCATCGGCAAGCGCGAAGGCAGCTGGACCGGCATGCAGGCCAGCCGCACCATCAAGGTGCGCTTCGTCGACGGCCCGCGCGCCGATGCCGGTGCGCTGGAACCTGCGACCGACACCAGCGTCCAGTACGACGGCAAGCCGGTCAGCGTGTTGCAGCGCAAGATTGCGTCCGGCAAAGCGCGTCGCCGATGATCGCAGGCTGTCTTCAGTCGATGAGCAAGCAGATGCCGGAACGCCGCAAGGCAGTTGCGAGCGGTTCCGGCAGGGCAGTGCGGCGGTGGCCGTGCTGACCCGTCGCGAACTGTGCAAGGCAACCGGAGCCGCTGTCGCGGTCCTGGGTGCCGCGCCGGTGATCGCACATGCCGCGCAGTCGTCGAAAGCCACCGCGTTGCCGCCGGTGGCCGCAGCGGATGCATTGCAGTTGTGGTATCGCGAACCCGCCAGCGAATGGGTGGAGGCGTTGCCGGTCGGCAACGGACGACTGGGTGCGATGGTGTGGGGCGGCATCGCGCATGAGCGCCTGCAGCTCAACGAAGACACGCTGTATGCAGGCGGTCCCTACGACGCCACCAGTCCGGATGGACTGGCGGCGTTGCCGAAGGTTCGCGAGCTGATCTTCGCCGGCCGCTACGCCGACGCCGAGCGACTGGCCGACGCCAGCATGCTGTCGCGTCCGCTCAAGCAGATGCCGTATCAGCCGTTGGGCGATCTGCTGCTGGATTTCGATCGCGCCGATGGCATCAGCGACTACCGTCGCCAGCTCGACCTGGACACCGCGGTGGCCACTACCACCTTCCGCTCCGGTGGCGCGCTGCATCGGCGCGAGGTGTTCGTCTCCGCGCAGTCGCAATGCATCGTGGTGCGCTTGTCGTGCGACCGTCCTGGTGCGATTTCGTTGCGTGTCGGCATCGACAGCCCGCAGACCGGTGAGGTGACGGCGGAGCAGGGCGGCCTGCTGTTTCACGGTCGCAATAGCGGCTTCGCCGGTATCGAGGGCAAGTTGCGGTTCGCCTTGCGGGTGCTTCCGAAGATCACCGGTGGCACGGTCAGCCAGGTGCGCGACCGCCTGCGGATCGACGCTGCCGATGAAGTGGTGTTGCTGCTGACCGCCGGGACCAGTTATCGACGCTTCGATGCGGTCGATGGTGATCCGCTTGCGTCGACCTCGGAAAGCCTGCATAAGGCGGCCGGATTCGATTATCCCGCCTTGCTGCGCGCGCACCTGGCCGATCATCGGCGCCTGTTCCGGCGCGTGGCGATCGACCTGGGCAGCAGCGATGCCGCGCAGTTGCCGACCGATCAGCGCGTGCGGCGCTTTGCCGACGGCAACGATCCGGCATTGGCCGCGCTGTATCACCAGTACGGGCGTTACCTGTTGATCTGCAGCTCGCGGCCCGGCACCCAGCCGGCCAACCTGCAAGGCATCTGGAACGACCTGATGCAGCCGCCGTGGGAAAGCAAGTACACCATCAACATCAACACCGAGATGAACTACTGGCCCAGCGAGGCCAACGCATTGCACGAATGCGTCGAACCGCTGGAATCCATGCTGTTCGATCTGGCCCAGACCGGCGCGCATACCGCGCGCACGCTGTACGACGCACCCGGCTGGGTGGTGCACAACAATACCGATCTGTGGCGCCAGGCCGGGCCGATCGATGGCGCCAAGTGGAGCCTGTGGCCGATGGGCGGGGTCTGGTTGCTGCAGCAGCTGTGGGACCGCTGGGACTATGGCCGCGACCGTGCCTACCTGAGCAAGATCTATCCGCTGTTCAAGGGCGCCGCGCAGTTTTTCGTCGCCACCCTGGTGCGCGACCCGCAGACCGGCGCGATGGTGACCAACCCCTCGATGTCGCCGGAAAACCAGCACCCGTTCGGTGCGGCGGTGTGCGCCGGGCCCACCATGGATGCGCAGCTGCTGCGCGATCTGTTCGCGCAATGCATCGCCATGAGCAAATTGCTCGATGTCGATGCGGAGCTGGCCCAGCAACTGGCCGCCTTGCGCGAGCGGTTGCCGCCCAACCGCATCGGCAAGGCCGGGCAGTTGCAGGAGTGGCAGCAGGACTGGGACATGCAGGCGCCGGAGATCCATCACCGCCACGTCTCGCACCTGTACGCCTTGCATCCGTCCAGCCAGATCAATCTGCGCGATACCCCCGAACTGGCCGCGGCCGCGCGGCGTTCGCTGGAAATCCGCGGCGACAACGCCACCGGCTGGGGCATCGGCTGGCGGCTGAACCTATGGGCACGGCTGGCCGATGGCGAACATGCGTATCGCATCCTGCAGCTGCTGATTTCGCCCGAACGCACCTACCCGAACCTGTTCGATGCCCATCCACCGTTCCAGATCGATGGCAACTTCGGCGGCACCGCCGGCATCACCGAAATGCTGCTGCAAAGCTGGGGCGGCAGCGTATTCCTGTTGCCGGCCGTGCCCAAGGCATGGCCGCGCGGCAGCGTACGTGGCCTGCGTGTGCGCGGCGGCGCCAGCGTCGATCTGGAATGGGACGCCGGTCGCTTGCGGCAGGCACGCCTGCACAGCGATCGTGGCGGGCGCTATCAACTGTCCTATGCCGGGCAGACCCTGGACCTGGAACTGGGCGCAGGCCGCACCCAGCAGGTGGGACTCAACAACAACCGATTGGTGACGCAATGAGCTTGTACGTAGGACTGGACGTGGGCACACAGAGCGTCAAGCTGGTGGCCTACGATCCGCAGGATCGCGCGGTGGTCGCCACCATTGCCGCGCCGATGGAGCTGATCAGCCGCGACGACGGGACCCGCGAGCAGCAGGCGCAGTGGTGGATCGACGGCATCGTGCACTGCTTCGCGCAGCTCGATGCCGAACAGCGTGCGCGCGTGCGCGGCATCTCCGTCTCCGGCCAGCAGCACGGCTTCGTGCCGGTGGCGGCCGACGGCAGCGTCACCGCGCCGGTGAAACTGTGGTGCGACACCAGCACCGCGCTGGAATGCGACGAGATCATGGACGCGGTCGGCGGCGCCGCCGGCAGCGTGGCGGCCGCAGGCAATCCGATCCTGGCCGGGTATACCGCCTCCAAACTGCCATGGACGCGCAAGCACCGCCCCGAGGCGTATGCGGCCATGACCACGGTGATGCTGCCGCACGACTACATCAACTTCTGGCTGACCGGCGAGCGCTTTGCCGAAGTCGGCGATGCCTCCGGCACCGGTTGGCTGGACGTGCGCACCCGGCAGTGGTCCGAGCGCATGCTGGGCGCGGTCGATGCGCAGCGCGATCTGCGCACGGCCTTGCCGCCGCTGGTGGAGACCGGCGCGGTGTATCCGTTGTCCGACGCCGCTGCCACCGCGTTGAACCTGCCGGCTGGCGTGCGCGTCACCACCGGTGGCGGCGACAACATGATGGCCGCCATCGGCACCGGCAATGTGGTGCCGGGGCGTCTGACCATGAGCCTGGGCACTTCCGGCACGCTGTTCGCCTACGCCGATCACCCGGTGGTGGACGACGATGCGCGCTGGGCCGCGTTCTGTTCCTCCAGCGGCGGCTGGCTGCCGCTGATCTGCACGATGAACTGCACCGTCGCCACCGAGGCGGTGATGCGCATGTTCTCCATCACCCGCGAGCAGACCGAGGCGATGATCGCCGACACCGCGCCGGGTGCCGATGGACTGGTACTGCTGCCGTTCTTCAACGGCGAGCGCACTCCCGATCTGCCGGCCGCGCGCGGCTGCCTGTTCGGCATGGACCTGCACAACACCACCGCCGCGCATTTCTACCGCGCCGCGATGGAAGGCGCCACCTACAGCCTGCGCAACGGCTTCGACGCCTTCGTCGCTGCCGGCCTGCAGTTCGATACCATCCTGCTCACCGGCGGCGGCAGCAAGAGCGCGCAGTGGCGGCAGATGGTGGCCGACATCTTCGACCTGCAGGTCGTGGTGCCGACCCAGCCCGAAGGCGCTGCCTTCGGCGCCGCACTGCAGGCGCTGTGGGCCTGCGACCGCAACGATGGCAGCGACGCCGCGTTGTCGGAGGTGGTGCTGGAGCATCTGCAGGTGGACGATACGCTTGGCGCGCAGCCCGACCCGCAGCGCGTCGCCCAATATCGGCAGCACTACCAGACCTTCCTCAAGCATCTGCACGTCGTCAGCCCGCTTTACGCCGGCTGATTCATCACTCCCCCAGTACCAAGGACATCACACCCCATGAGCAACACCGTGTACATCGGCGCCAAGGAATACTTCCCCGGCATCGGCAAGATCGGCTTCGAAGGCCGCGACTCGGACAACCCGCTGGCGTTCAAGGTCTACGACGCCAACAAGAAAATCGGCGACAAGACCATGGCCGAGCACCTGCGCTTTGCCGTGGCCTACTGGCACAGCTTCTGCGGCAACGGCGCCGA